>JAMXLG010000141.1 GCA_024281135.1 Vulcanimicrobiia bacterium
TTGTACCACGTCCACACGAGCTGTGGATCCCGCGCGAAGCCTTCCGGCGATGCGAGCTCTTCGACCCGGTGCGTGCGCCAGAGGCCGCCTACGCCGCGAAACGTCGGCAGGCCGCTCTCGGCCGAAATTCCCGAACCCGTCAGAACGAATACCGAGGTCGCACGCTTGAGGCGCGCCAGCAGCTCTTCCATCGAGGGGCGCTTCGAGGAGCCGCTACAAGAATCTGCCGGGACCTTGCGCACGTTGAGGGGTCGAGGGCACGGCGGAAGGGGAGCGAAGGGAAGACCAGTGACTCACGACGCCGAGCTGCTCATGGCACGGGTGCGCGCACGCGATGCGGACGCGTTCGAAACGCTCTACGACGAGCATCATCGTCTCGTGTACGGCATGGCTGCGCGCATGTTGGGCGATGCCCCCGCAGCAGAGGATGTGACGCAGGCGGTATTTTTGAAGATATGGACGGCTCCGGAACTTTTTCGCGGCGGAAATTTCGCGGCATGGCTCGTGCGCATGACGCGTAATCGCGCGCTCGACGTTCTGCGCGCACGTAGCGCGCACGGCGAAGCGGAACTTCCCGAGACGCTGCCCGAAGAAACGGCGATCGAAGACACTGCCTTTGCCAATATCGATGCCGGTATTGTCCGCAATGCGCTTGCAGCGCTTCCGGCGGAACAACGCGAGCCGATCGAACTTGGATTTTTCGGCGCGCTCACACATGAAGAAATTGCACGGCAAAGCGGCATCCCGCTCGGAACGATCAAAACACGGATTCGGATGGGCTTGAAGAAATTGCGCTCGGCGCTGGAAGGAGCGGTGACGGTATGAACAGCCTGCACCCCGATATCCTCGACGACGTCGCCGTCTACGCGCTTGGGACGCTGCCGCGCGACGATGCCGAACGCGTGCGCAAGCACTTGGAGACCTGCGCCGAGTGTCGCGACGAGTACGAAGCGCTGGCGCCGGCGGTTGCTTCGGTTGCAAAGAGCGCCGAGGCGTGTTCCGACGCCGCAACAGGCGCGGTGTACGCGTCGCCGTTATTGAAAGCCCGGATCATGCGTGAAGTTCGCAGCGCGCCGCAACAACGACGAACGACGACGACGTGGCCCGCATACGCTGTAGCGGCCGCGAGCGTAATCGTTTCGCTCGGCCTCGGGTGGACGAACCTCTCGTTAAACAGCCGCTTGCACAGCGAGCAGACCGCGCACGTGAGCGCGCCTGCGCCGACCGGCGTTGATGAAGCGACCCTCGCTGACCTCGTCAACGAACATGCGAAACGATACGTCGTTCCGGGCGGTGAGAGCGTACGGTCGAACAATCGTCTGTACATCGCGATGCATGACATGGCGAAGCCGCCGGCGGACAAAGTCTATCAAGTTTGGACGGAACCAAAGGGATCGAAGACCATGGTCCCCGGTCCGACGTTCTCTCCCGACAACCGCGGCGTCGCGATTCTGCCCGTTTCGTCCGACGCGAAGGCACTGCAGGCAGTGGCGGTCAGCGTGGAACCGCCGGGGGGCAGCAAAGCTCCCACGACGTCGCCTGTCATTCTCGAACTGCTGGAGTAATGGTTCGGACGGAAACGCTCTCCGGCGCGCACGAAACGGCGGCCCTCGCCTACCTTGCGCGGGCCCCGTACGATCACGTCTTTCTCACGTACCTTATTCTGTTCGACGTCGCATCTTCGACGCGAAACGCTATACGCGTCGCACTTGATGAGAGCGGCGCGGTAAGCGGCGTCGGCTATTTCGGCCGCCAAGTTGTGCTTGCTGCGGATGACGACGCTACGATCGCGGCGCTTGCCGCAGTCGGCAAATCGTTTCGTGGTGAACGCATGATCGTCGGACCACGGTCGACTATCGCAAGCTACTGGGAGATGATTCGCGATGGCCACACGCTACCGCGTATCGTTCGCGACCGCCAATTCGTGATGATGCTCGATCGCTCGATGCTGCAACCTTTTGCGCACGACGTTGTCGCGCGCCGGGCGCGCATCGACGAATGGACGACCGTCGCCGACAATTCGGCGCTGATGATCGGTCAGGAGCTCGAATACGATCCGCGCCGTTCGTCACCGGAATTTACCTCGAACGTTCGCGCGATGATCGATCGCGGGCTCTGGTGGGTCGGCGAATCGTACGGCCGGCTTTGCTTCTTCTGCAACGTCGGTCCATGGAGTCCTCAAACGGCACAATTCCAGGGCATTTGGACACCAGAGGACATGCGCGGCAAAGGCCTCGCCACCGAAGCGCTCAGCTCCGTTTCGGATCGGCTGCTCACGATGTCGCCTACGCTCTCGCTCTACGTCAATGATTTTAATACGCGCGCAATAGCGCTCTACGAGCGCGTCGGGTTTAAAACGGTGTCCGAGTTTCAGACACTGCTGTTTTGATTCAGTGCCGAGAGAACCGGTCTTCGACGTTATGGACGCCGGTTTCGACCTCGCGCTCGGTGTTCGTTACGAGGTTGATGATCCAACGGACGGTGGCGACGACACCGATGATCGCGAAGACGAAGATGACGGCGAACAGCCACGCGGCGGTTTCGGCTAGACGAATAAGTGCGTGCTCCATAATGGGAGCCGCTTAGCCGCTTGCTGCGATGCACCCTTTAGGCCGTCATCGACTAGCGCGTAACAAAGCACAATCTATTGAAGAAAAACGCTTAGGTTGTCCGGCGTCCGAACCTGGCCATCTGACTTGTAGAGCAACAACAGAATCTCGACGTGCTCGACCGACGCGATGCTTTCTTGAGAAATACGATCGAGGTGATGACCTGGGTCGAGAGCGGAACCGTCACAACGCAGCACGAAATCGCGCTTGTGTACGTCGGAGGAGTCTCCCATGGCTATCGCTCACGCTGTCCTTCACCTCACGCTTTGCAGTGCGATGATGCACGCTCCGGCGGGATCAACGCTCGACGTCAAGTTGCACGCTACCGATCACACGGGGCGTCAAACGTACGATCGAAGCTTTACGTTTCCGCGCGGCGACAGCGGCGAGCAGACCGTTGAGTTCGATTCGCCTCGCGGTGTGTTCTTCATGAGCTTGACGGCGCCCAAGTTTAACTGCAACGCCGCGGGTTTTCAGTCGTTCATCGAAGACGAGTCACGAAATATGCGCGTTACGCTTACTCCGGGAAAACCGCAAGTTCGCCAGCCGACGCTGCTCGTAGGAACGGCTCCCGCCGCGTTTCTCTACGAACAGCCGACGTTTGTTTTGCTCGACAAGAGTATCGACTGTGGAAAGCCGGTCGATACAACGCTTGACGCCGATATCGAAAGCGAATATGACCCAGGGTCGTTCCACCTATGGCTCTATCCGACGCCCGATATCATCCGCCGCGGTTCAGTGACGCGCGCATTCAAAGTCACAAGTTCGACCGGCGACGATCAATACGTGCGTTTGAAATTCCCGTATCCGCGC
>JAMXLG010000142.1 GCA_024281135.1 Vulcanimicrobiia bacterium
CTTCGTCGGACGCGACCGTGATGTCGCCAAAATCAGCGATCTCATTGCGAATTACCGACTCGTAACTCTAGCGGGGACCGGCGGTATCGGTAAGACTCGGATCGCACTGCACCTTGCTGCGGAATTGTTGCGCAGCGGTTCGTTTGAAGCGGCTTGGCTCGTAGACTTCGCGCCGGTCGTGGATCCGTCGCTTGTTCCAAACACGATTGCAACGGCATTGAGCGCTCAGGGGTCACCGAACCGCGCACCGCTAGAGAACCTCATTGCGTATTTGAAGAACAAGCGATTGCTCTTGGTCGTCGATAACTGCGAGCATCTTATTGAGAGCATATCGAGCGCTGTAAATGCCATTTTGCAGCATTGTCCGGGCGTACGAATTTTAGCCACCAGCCGGGAAGCACTTGCAATTAGTGGTGAACGAGTCTACCACGTCCCATCGTTGAGCGTTCCGTCACCGGACGAGCTGCGAATGCTCGACGTCGACAAGGCGCTAATGTATGGCGCGATCGCGCTATTTGTCGATCGTGCAGCAGCCGCAGACAACCGCTTCGTGCTAACCGAGCAGTTAGTGCCGGTCGTGTCAGAGATTTGTCGGCGTCTTGATGGAATCGCCCTTGCGATCGAGCTCGCAGCCGCGCGAATTAACATTCTTTCTGCTACGAGCCTGGCGCAGAAGTTGAATCACCGCTTTCTTGTCTTGACGGGCGGAAGTCGAACAGCGCTGCCACGGCATAAGACAATGCGCGCGCTCATAGATTGGAGCTACGATCTATTGAGCGCGAACGAACAGCAGCTGCTTCGGCGGCTATCGATCTTTTCCGGTGGGTTTACGCTGGACATGGCAACAGCACTTTGGTCCGAGGACGGCGCAAATGCGGAATGCGATGCACTCGATCTCGTTATGTCGCTTGTAGACAAGTCGCTCATCCAGGCTGAGCCGACTTCGTACGATACGACGCGCTACAAGCTTTTAGAGTTAACGCGGCAATACGGGCTCGAGAAGCTGCGTGAAAGCGGCGAATACGCGGCGATCGCACGAGCACACGCGGTCGCGCTGCTGAGGCTAGCGGAACGCTTCGATACGCTGCTCGAGCTTACACCCGACTTTTTATACGGAAATGTTCTCAAGCCGGAGGCTGAAAATTGGCGCGCAGCAATGGAATGGGCGATGGGATCGGACGGAGATCTGCAGTTGGGGCAGCGGCTGATCGCGACGCGCAATGCCGGTGTTTTCGGCATGTATTCGATCGAAGGCAGGCGATGGGTGCATGCAGCGCAGCAGGCCTGTGACGACGCAACACCACCGGAACTGCGAGCGAGATTGTTGCTCACGGAGGTGCGTGTCGCTGCGGAACTCGGTCGCGTGCAACAGAAAGATACACTTGCAGCAGCTGAGCGAGCTTTGTCATTCTACCGTGGAGTCGGCGATCGCGTCGGTATCGCTGAGGCACAATACCATTGCGCCCGGATACGCATCTTCAGGCACGATCGCGACGGCGAAAGTGAGATGCAGTCTGTGCTTGCGCTGGCGCGTTCCTGCAGAGCACAAGACCTGGTTGTAAAGGCATTGGCCCAGCTCGGTACAGCGCGCCTCTTCGAAAACGATCTCGTGACAGCACGAGATTTCTATTCAGAAGCCATAGCGCTGCTTGGGGCAGCGGGCTGCGAAAAATTTGCGGCTGAGCTGACAAGTAATCTTGGCGAGGTCGAATTCCAACTCGGAAATGCGGAGACCGCGCTCACGCACGGTCGCGAAGCGGTCGACGCTCTACGCAGATTGTCCGCGATATATCCGCTACCTCTCGCACTTTCCAACTGTGCAGCTTACTCCATCGCTTTAGGGCACTTCGAAGAAGCTCGAGCGTATGCGCGCGAAGCGACCGTCCTTGCTCATGACTCCGGCGGGTATCTGGCTGTCGTTTTAGCTTTGGAGCATCTTGCGGCTATCGCGGTCCTAGAGTCACACGATTACCAGCGCGCTGCACGTCTGCTGGGCTTTGTTGATGCTCACTTCATCGAGTTGGAATACGTGCGCCAATACATCGAGCAGAAAGAGCACGATAAGGTTCTTCCCATCTTGCGCTTGGAGCTTGGCACGCAACTCGAGGACCTTTTGAATCAAGGAGCGCAGTGGTCGGAGGATCACGCCGTCGCAGAGGCGTTGATGATCTAGACGCCTGCGCGCTAGGTCGATCACATCGGCCTCCCCGCGCGTACGTCGCGTTCGCACGGGGTAGCATTACCTCTCACGTCGTCACGCGCTTCGCAGTTCTCCCGAGCAGCGCTTCAAAGACGAGTAAGCCGCACGTGGCGACAGACGCTGCACCAATGAATGTCGCGCGTGGGGAAAATTGCCATAGCCAGCCGCCAACCAACGATGCCGGAAACACGGACAGGCCGCGAATGAGGTAATACGAGCCGACATCGACGCTACGCCGTCCTTCGCGCGCAAGGTCCACGATCATCGCCTTTCGCGGAGGCTCACCGATTTCGCGCAAGCCCATCGCAAGGAACGCTAACGCGAGCATCCAGACGGAAGTGGAGAACGCCAAAATCAACGGGAACGTCGCAAAGAATCCGTACGTTAATGTTACCCATCTTTCGCGTCCTCGACGATCGGCGATGCGTGCGACGGGGATGTATACCACGAGTGCGGTCGCCATCGCGAGCGCGATAAGCAAGCCGAATGTTGCCGAGCTCATTCCCACGACACGCACAACGTATAGGACGACGTAGATCTCTGCAATTCCCTGACCAAAGCGAACGACGATGTCGGAGAGTAGCAACTGCTTAAGCCTGGGAGAGAGCTCGGAAGCGCCTGCGAGTATTTCGGGGACCGACAGAGGCCGCGTGTGGGTATCGCCGTATCGCTTCCATTGAAGAAAAAGCGCAGTCGACGCTATGACCAATCCGAGATATATCGCTGTGCGTGTTCCGTGGATCGTTCCATACATCGTGATTATCGCTCCGCCGGCGATAGGCGCGAGTACAATTGGAATACGGCGAACGATCGACTGATAGGCAAACGCCATGCTGCGTTCGCCTTGCGGCAAGGTGTCTCCGATGAGCGAGAACGTCGCAGGAAGCGAGAAGCTTTGCCACGCCATGACCAGTGGCAGTGCCGCCAACAACATCCACCAGCGGGTTGCGAGCGCAAACGAAGCATATCCGGTCATCGCTGTGACGTTGAACGCAATGAGCGCTTTTTTGTAGCCGAGACGAGCCGTTAATGCGCCACCCGGAAATTGATAGATTGCGTCAAGAAAGTCTTTGAGCGTCCCATAGGCCGCGACGGCAAGCACCGAGCCGCCGAGTGCGTGAAGATAGTTTGGAACGAAGCGCGCCCATAGCTCTTCAGCGCACGCGATAAGAAAGATCGCAATGAGTAGGATGGTAAGATTCCCGCGCGATGCGCGTTGGGTCACACCGATTCAGCTCCATTAACGCGCATGCGGCAAAATTCGTAGAGCGCGTCGTAGATCGGGAACTCGACGTCTAATAAGGCATGGTCGTCGGCGTATCGAGCAGGCGACAACGCGTGAAATCCGGCGGCGAGGGCGTACAAGCCGGCAGATTCTGCAGTGAGGCTTCTGTCGGAGGTATCCGCGCCACGAACGATCTTCGCTAATTCCAGCAACGCAGCGTCCGTTACGCGGTAATGGTCGATAATCGCGTCGAAAGAACAGCGTTCGCGGTGATGACCAAGCTCGACGCAGGGTACGTCGAAGGGAATCGCACCCTCTCGCGATGCCGTTTCCATAACTTTGTCGGGTTCGACGAAGAAAAATTCCGCGTCGGCATCGATGAAGCGTTTGATGAGCCACGGGCAGGCAATACGATCGACCTTCGCCCGAGCACGCGTTACGTATTTCATGTCGCTTACGTACCTGGTTCCGCCATGATCCGAAGAACGGGATTGCCGTTCACGTTTTCCAACGGAAAGTAAATGCGACCGCTTTGCGAATCAACAGCGACCGTATGTGCGGCCGGAGCAAGAAAGCCTTGCGCGCGTCGTTCAACGCGAGCGCCATCGGTAAAGACGGATACGATGCCGCTCTCGGCCGCGACATAAAGGAGATGCCGTTTATCGTCGAGTGCGAGCACGTCGGGATCGTCACCGATCGTCCAGGTACCACGAATCCTCATCGACGGCATGTCGAGCCAAAGGAATGCTGCGTTATCTTCACAGGCGATAAACGCTCGATGCATCTTCGAATCGATGAGTAGACCATGATTCCCGTTGCAACCGGCAAGATGCACGTGGCGCAAGATGCGATTTGTGGAAGGATCGATTTCGACGAGATCACCGATCGTCTGCACGTTCACGAAGATGTGACCTGAAACGGGATCGTACTGCGTGTTGCCGACATCTCCGCCGAGCGGAATCGTCGCGATTCTCCGGTTGGTCTTCGTGTCGATAACCGTATCGGTTTGACCGTGTTCGTCGGAGACGAAAAGATGCGAAGTTTTGGGATCGAAAGCGATCCCATCCGGATAGACACCGCCCGGCATTCGTGCCTTAACACGAAGAGTAGCTTCATCAATCGCCACCACTTCATTCGTTCCCGTGGCGCTTGCGTACACGGTGCGAAGTTGCGGTACCGCCAGCACCCCGTGCACCGACGCCACATCAGAAATCTCGGCACGCACGTCATCCCGCTTCGTATCGAAGGCAACGACCTTACTGTCACCTAGGTGCGCGATAAACAGTACGTGAGTGAGCGGATCGAGACTCTGGTAATCGAGCCGCGTCGCATTTCCCGGCAGAGAGAAGTTGGCTATAGTTTTGAACGGCAACGGCGCCGCAAGCGCAACGCCTGCGATGAGTGCGCCAAAGACGGCGAACGCGCCTAGGTGCTTGGGCATGGTGTCCTTTGTCTTGACTTAAATTGAAGTCATTATTACGTTACTTGTAATAAACGTTACTGTAAAGGAGACACCATTGGGCTGGTTGCTGCTCGTCGCGAGCCTCCCAGGAGGTCAAGGCGCATTGCGGTTGCGGCTTTGGCGGTCGCTGAAATCGGTGGGCGCCGCCGCGCTGCGCGACGGCGTTTATCTTGCGCCGCGGAGCCTTCCGATGAAGGCGGCGTTCGACGAACGTGCTGCGGAGATTTCGGCCGCGGGCGGGTCAGCCTTCGTCTTCACTATTGCAAACGGTGACGAACACGAGGAATTTTTCCGAACGCTCTATGACCGGTCTGCGCAATATGCGCAATCAATAGCTGCGCTGGAAGGACTGGCTGAGGAATTCGGACGCATTTCCGAATCTGATGCGCGACGCAGACTTCGGCAACTAACGCGTGACGTGGCCTCGATTGAAGCGACGGATTTCTTTCCTGGGAGCGCGCTAGATGGCGCCCGAGCCGCGCTCGAGTCGACGCGCCAGCAGCTCGATACGACGTATTCCCCAGAGGAGCCGCTTGCGGTTCACACGACGATACCGCGTTGTGACCGGCGCAACTTCACAGGGAAGACGTGGGCGACGCGCGCGCATATTTGGATCGACCGGATCTGTAGTGCTTGGTTGATCCGACACTTCATTGACGAAGACGCGCGGTTTCTTTGGTTACGGCATCCCTCGGACTGCCCAGCATCTGCTATCGGTTTTGACTTCGACGGCGCACAATTCACGCACGTTGATCAATTCGTCACGTTCGAAGTGCTTCTACAAAGCTTTGGACTCGCTGGTAACGAGGCACTCCAGCGCCTCGCGGCGATCGTGCACTTTCTGGACGTCGGCGGACCAAGAGTGGCGGAAGCGGCGGGCTTTGAGGCCATACTATCCGGTGCCCGCGCACGGTGCGAACACGACGATCAACTGCTAGACGACGTTTCCCCGGTGCTCGATGATCTATATCGCGCCTTCGATTCGCAGCGCTGATGGACTGTATGCTAAAGCTACCGAAGCTGTGGCCGGCCGTCCACCGATGGTGAACCCGTAACTCTCGCTCCACTGCTACGAGTTCGCCTTTGCGGTTACTCTTGCACAATGAAGACATCTGCGGACGTCGCCGTCTCTGAGAGTACTGGCGTCCAAGCAGCCGCACCTAACCCAAAATCGGCGCTTGGGCCGTTGGCGGTGGGTGCGCTTGGGGTAGTTTTCGGCGACATCGGAACCAGCCCGCTGTACGCATTTTCACAGTGCTTCACGTCTCGATTTCCAGCGACGCCGCAAAATGTGCTCGGAATTCTTTCACTCATCATCTGGGCGCTCATCGTCGTCGTCTGCGTGAAGTACGTGACGTTCATGATGCGCGCAGACTACGAGGGCGAAGGCGGTATTCTTGCACTGCTCGCGCAAGTCGCCGGCAAGCCGAAGGTCGAGGGAATGCCGGTTGCATTGAGCGCTGTCGCCTTGGTCGCGCTCTTTGGCGCCGCAGCATTGTATGGTGACGGCGCAATCACGCCCGCGATATCCGTGATTTCCGCGATGGAAGGCTTGAACGTTTGGACCGAGGCCGCCAAACCATTCGTCGTTCCAGGCTCGATCGTTTTACTCATCGGCCTCTTCATGCTTCAGCCGCGCGGTACAGGGCGCATCGGCAGCCTATTCGGGCCAATCATGTTCCTCTGGTTCGCGTCGATCGGAATCGCAGGGCTCGTTGCTATCGTGCACGCGCCGATTGTCTTAAAAGCGTTCAATCCCGCGTACGGCGCTGAGTACTTCTTGCGCAACGGGGTCACAAGTTTTGTTATCCTTGGAGCCACCGTCCTGTGTGTAACGGGCGCCGAAGCACTTTACGCCGATATGGCACACTTTGGGCGTAAGCCAATAACGGTCGCTTGGTACGTGTCGGTTTTTCCCGCTCTCCTCCTGAACTATTTGGGCCAGGGCGCGCACACGTTGATCGCACCGCAAAGCGTTGCAAACTCGTTCTACGCACTCTTTCCAGCGGGACTTCTCGTTCCGATGGTGATCGTCGCGACGGCCGCAACCGTCATCGCTTCGCAGTCGCTCATTGCCGGCGTGTTCTCATTGACGCATCAGGCATCGCAACTTGGACTTGCACCTAGGTCGACGGAGGTGCACACCTCGAGTACCGAGATCGGCCAGATCTACCTGCCGTTTGTCAACGTGGCGCTTGGCGTCGTCTGCGTTGCGCTCGTCGCCACGTTCCGATCGTCCGCAGCTCTCGGCGGCGCGTACGGGCTTGCCGTCTCCCTAACGATGTTGGCAACGACGATCGCTTACGCAACGCTAACGCGCGTACGATTCAAATGGCCGTTGTGGTGCCGAATCCCCGTCATTGGGTTGTTTCTGTCGTTCGACGTACCGTTCGTTTTAGGAAACCTTTCCAAGTTGACGGAAGGCGCATGGCTTCCGCTCGCCATTGCCTGCGTGTTGTTCGTGTTCTCGGTGACGTGGAACCGGGGACGGAGCAAACTGATCAGCTTCATTCGTACAAACAGCGTTCCGGTCGAACAATTCGCAGGTATCGATCGCCCCGTAGAGCCGATCCGCGGAACCGCGGTCTTTTTCACGCAAAGCACGGACGGAATACCCGCGGCGCTTCAGAACTGGTGGGTTCAGGAGCATCTTCAGTACGGCATCATCATTCTGATGGATTTTGTCGATGTCGCGCGTCCTTACGTGCCTGACGACAACATAGTGCAAGTCGAGCAGCGCTCACCGCATCTGTTCTGCGTGCACGCGAATTACGGCTTTATGCAGAATCCAAACATCGACGATGTGATGAAGCGCTTGAAGGCTCTTCGCCCCGATCTCAACGTTGACGATCCCTTCTATTATCTGCTCGCACCGTCGTTCGAGAAAGACCCCTCACCACATGCATTACCAGCGTGGCAGCGTCTTCTCTACATTGTGATGTCGCGCAATTCTGCTCCCAGAACCGATTCGCTCGGAGTACCGATAGCGCGCGTCATGCAATTCGGCGTCAGCGTACCAATCTGACCTCGAAGGCATGATGAAGCTAGAGGCAGGGCGCCGCCTCGCGCAATCGCTTCTCGCGTACAGAGGCCGCCGCGACGTGGTCATTGTCGCCACGACGCCCGCGAGTCACCCTATCGCCGAAGGCGCCGCGGATATCTTGCGCCTGCCGTTCGACATTTTTCTCGTGCGAACAATTGCGGGCGGCGCTGTCGCACGCGGTGCGTATGTTCCGAATGCAAAAGCGCTTGCCGCTGA
>JAMXLG010000143.1 GCA_024281135.1 Vulcanimicrobiia bacterium
GTTGGAAATTGGATCTCACGCGCCGACGCGACGTCGCTCGCTCCTTTGCCGCCGAAGAATCGAGGCACGACGCTCGAGCGAACATGGTACATCGTCCACGCGTGACGTTCGACCAGTTCACACAGCGCGTGATACACGGCTTCGGTTCCGTTGTTTCCGGACGCGAGCCCGTTCGTGGTTGTGACGTCGAAGAGCGTTTCGCCGAACCACGGACACTGCACCATCGCGAGCGGAACCGGAATCACGTCGCCGGAGAGCAGTTCTGTTCCGCGCACACATTCGACTTCGAGATCGCGGACGTCATCGCGCATGCCACAGGCGTCGAGATCGATACGTTGTGCGACGACCCTAAGCGATTCGCGAAAAACCGGTAGCGCAACATACGCGCCGATCTGACGTTCGGCCGCCTCCATCACTGCGCTTGCGATTGCAGCTTCCCGTGTCATCCCTTTGCCGTTGTATACACCCAGCATGTCCGGCGAATGCGGAACGAGCGCCGAATAGGTCGGGATCCCCGTGCGATCGAGCAACGTCGTGTCGGCCACACGCGAAATGCCGTAACGCCGGCGTAGAGTCGGCAGTACTTCAGTTGTCGTTGAAAACGGAACGGCACGGTCGTAGGTACCAGGCGCCTTCGGAACGCTCTCGGGAAAGCGCATCGGTGCCGTGTCGCGCGGAGGTGCCGCATGCATCGTCATTACGGTCGGCGACGCCGATTGCACCACACGGCTTAGATTACCGCGGTCCAGCGCGCGCATTACGGTTCGCAGCGAAAAACGCGCATCCCATCGCTTGAGATCACCTTCGCGCTGTCCGATCTCCGCAATTGCATCACGCGCGTGCGAAGGGACAGACGCAAACACATCTTCCCATGTGCGATCCATGTAGAACACTTCGCGCACCCGCTCGATCAACTCGTCATGCTCGTGCGCGCTCAGGAGCCCTCGCCGCTGCGCAAGACGCGCAACGTACCGAACGTTCACCAGCGGGACGGTGAGCGCGTCGTGAGTGGTCGGGTGCGTGAGCACGGCAACTTCGTCTTCGCCGTCGATTACTTCACGTGTATACCAGCCGGCAATTGCACCGAGAGGCGTAAATCCGTACGGCGCGCATTCGGCAGCTCGCAACGCGCCCATACTCGACGCACCAAACATACGCGCATGTTCGAGCGACGCGTAGCACTCCTTCGGCGAGGGCGCGAGATCGTGATGAAAGACACCATCGATCAAAAGGACGGCGTCGTATTCCTTCGCGGCCGCTAAGACGTCGTTACGCGACGCGGGCGGCAGATAGGTTAGGCCGGGATGAGCCGCACGGTCTTGCGGAGGCAACGACGGACCAGCGAATACGGCAGCACGCATCAACACCACGCAATAAAAGCGAGCAGGGACGAATCATGTTCGCCCCCGCTAAGGTGCTGCCTATTGGAAGAGTGTTAGGGTTGCGTTGTCGACATCGGCGAAGGCGTCTTTGTGGAACCTGAGGTGGTTCCCGTGGAACCGGACGACGTTCCCGGATTGGACATGCCGCCTGGTGTCGGTGACGGGCAATTGCCGGTCTGAGCCATACTACTATCGGACATACTCGAGCCGCTCGACGATGTGCTGGATGATGACGATGATGATGTTCCCGCACTCGGCGACGGACACGGAGATGCCTTCGCTGTTGTCGTTTGAGCGTTGGCCGTTACACCGACGGCGCTCGCAAGTACGAACGCGCCGAGGATGACGGCACTTCCAAACCAGTTTTTCATAGCGCCCCGGTACCCGCGTATCGTCCGGAAATAACGCGCCTCGCCCTAGCTTGTCGGCTGAGGTTGCGGGTTGCCAGTCGGAGGCGGCGACGCAGGCGCTGACGTTTGCGATGGCGCCGGTTTCGGAGATGGTGGCGGTATCGGGGTCTTCACCGGCATTGGCGTCGGCGTAGCGCAGTCGTGTTGCAGCGTCATGTCGACGAGACTGTTGCTAGCGCTTGGTGATGGACACATCGATGGTTGCGCGCTTGGTGAAGTTTGCGCGTGAACCGACGAAAGCGCGAGCAGGAAGGCGCCTCCGAACGCGATGCTTGCAAGCAGGCTCTTCATGGGGAGCTTTTACCCCCGATTAGTCGAGATTCTCCTCATCGGCCGATTCGTTCATAACGCGCTCGATCGCCGCTTCGATCCGCTCGAAGCTCTTGCCACCCGCCTGAAAGTGACGCAGCTTATGATTGCGGTTGAACACGTAGAACGACGGCACGAACTGGTTTTCGAAGCGGTCAACGATCGTGTGCGTGTTGTCGATGGCGACCGGCTGCGTCAGATGCATTTCTTCTTTTGCGTCTTTCGAGACGGCGTTGACGTCGAGTTCATCTTCCGAACGCGGCTGATGCACGGCGACGAACGCAACGCCGTGCCGCGCGAATTTTTCACGCCACTGCGCGAACGTATCTGCCGTATCGTGACAGATGTAACAGCTCTTCGACCAAAATGAAACGACGACGGGTAAACCGCGGAGTTCTTCGGGTTTTGGTTCCCCATTAACCCACTCGGTAGCCCCCTCCAATGAAGGGAGGGGGCTACGCATACGTAGTGCCATTTATGCTTTCTGGAGCAGCGCCTTGCCGGGCTTCCACTCGGCCGGGCAAAGACCGCCGGTTTGCAGCGCTTGCAGCACGCGAATCGTTTCTTCAACGCTACGGCCGACGTTGTCGTCGGTGACAACGGCGTACTTCAAGATGCCTTCCGGATCGACGATGAAGAGACCGCGCTGAGCAACACCGCTCGCTTCATCGAGCACGCCGTACGCGCGCGCCGTTTCCTTCGTGAAGTCGGAAACCAGCGGGTACTTCGTGCCGGCGATGCCGTTCTTTTCACGCGGCGTATTTAGCCACGCCCAGTGCGAGAACACCGAGTCGACGGACGCGCCGAGAATTTCCGCATCGAATTCTTTGAATTCGTCGTAGCGATCCGAGAGTGCCGTGATTTCCGTCGGACAGACGAACGTGAAATCGAGCGGATAGAAGAAAAAGACAAGCCATTTGCCGCGATAATCCGAGAGCTTGATCTCTTTGCCGAGATCCTTCGCTCCGGACGCGTCTTTTGTGCTCGCGAGCTTGAAATCGGGTGCCGGTCTACCGACTTGCGCCAACATTAAGATTACTTTCCACCTTTAAGTGTTATGTCAAGTGATACGAGTGTGGGTACGGCCGTTTCGATCCGGCCGCCTCATTCCTAGTTTCTAGTCATCACTGTAGCAAAAACCGGCGGAATGAAAATGACTTTCACGACACTAGAGATCGCGACCTGAAGCACTCGGCGGCAGTGCAAGCCAAGCAAGACTTAGGTCGTCATGACAGATGTTGGGGATTACACGGTTTCCGTCAGCGGCGACATGACGTTTGCGTAGCGCTCGCGCATTCTCACGGCATCGATATGATCGTACGCGCGTGCCGCTTCGCGCGAGAGTTCTTCGAGCAATTCGACTTCGTCGGGATCTAGTTGCGCGCCGTTTGTGTGTGCACCGTAGAGCGTAAACGAAACCAATTCATGACGCACCAGTACGGGAATCGCAAGCACGTAAATTGCGCTATTTTCCTTCTCCAGGTGCGAGCGCAATTGTTCGAGCCACACGCTTTCTTCGTTGGCTTGCAGCATCCGAACGAGCAAATGGTTCGCGTCGAATCCCGGTGGCGCAACCGGAGTATTTTGCGACGTGGCAACGCCTTCGAAGCGTCCATTGTCGTTACGCCGGTACAGCGCGGCGGCACTTAGTTTAAGCGCCTCCGAGGGCACTTGAACGAGCCCTTCAGAGACGGCCGCCTCTTCCGTTGCATAGGGAAGAGCGGCAGCTGCGCGCTTCAAGTATCTCTCTGCTAGACGACGATGAGCAAAGAATACTCGCTCCACGATGGCCCCGATGACTCTATTGATTCGGTCGAGGAGCAAACCGATGGCGATCGTCGCTGCCAGTTCGAACGCAATCGCGAGGTGATACTCCGCCAAGAAGTGCGAGAAGACCCAGTCTAGGAGCGAAACTAT
>JAMXLG010000144.1 GCA_024281135.1 Vulcanimicrobiia bacterium
GGACTTACAGCATCTTGCACAGCAATCGCCGCTCCGTCAGGTAGCCTGCGCGTTCGTAGAGCGCCCGCGCCGCCGCGTTATCTTCTGTCACCATCAGCGCCATATACGGCAGACCACGCTTGCGCGCCTCATCTTCCGCCGCCGTAAGCAGCGCTGCGCCGATGCCGCCGTCGCGCCGGTCGCGCTCGACCGCCATATACGCGATAAACGACTGATCTTGACCCGTCACTTCGTCGGGCAGCGACTCGAGCATCAGGAGAAATCCGATCGGTTCGCCGTTATCTTCCGCAATGAGCGCAGCGTGATCGCGCCGGTCGACGATGCGCAAAAGGCGTTCGAAGTTTTCCACGACGTCGACCGGATCCGGATGACGCATCGCCGCGACGCTGTCCATCACAGTTCTCTTCCCTAAGCTCTCGATAAACGCCGCGTCGGCGGGCGTCGCGGTGCGAATCGAGAGTTCCATCTAGGTGCCTATGCTCGCCGTGAGCCCGGATCGGTGATCGGCTCTCCGGCCGCGCACTGCGGGCATTCCGACGGATCGAACGATTCGATCGGAAGCTTCAACAGCGCATGGGTCGGGACGCCGAAATCCGTTTGCGCGCGTTCGACGATCACGCCGACGCCGATGACCTGCGCACCGTACGAGCGCACGACGTCGATCACTTCTCGCACCGACATACCCGTCGTCACGACGTCCTCGACGACGAGCACGCGGTCTTGCGGCCTCAGCTCAAAACTGCGGCGCAGCTTCGCGACGCCGGCTTCTTTCTCAACGAAGACGGCGTTCGTGCCGAGTTGGCGCGCAACTTCATAGCCAAGCACGATGCCGCCAATCGCGGCACTCACCACGATGGTGGGATGCGCATCGCGAAACGCGTCGGCGATACGACGGCCGACCTGTTCGACGAGCGGCGGACTCTCTAGGATGCGGAACTTTTGGATGAATCGGTTGCTGTGACGGCCGGAGCTCAAGCGGAAATGGCCTTCCAGCAGCGCACCGCGTTCCTGCAGCGCGGAATTGAGATCGAACTCAGACGTGATCGGCATGAGCGTGCATTTCGTCAAGGATCGCGCGCGCTGCTTCAAGCGGATTCGACGCTTCGGTAATGGGGCGGCCGACCACGAGATAGTCAGCGCCAGCCTCGACCGCCATTGCAGGCGTCATGACCCGTTTTTGATCGCCATGCGCGGTGCCGCTCGGCCGGATGCCGGGCGTGAGTGCGAGGAAGTCGTCGCCAAAGAAACTCTTCAGATCCTTCACTTCGTGCGCGCTACACACGACGCCGGCGCAGCCCGAATCACGTGCAAGTGCTGCAAGTCGCGTAACATTTTCTCCCGGGCCGCCTTGCAGTCCGAGCTCAGCAAGGTCCGCTGCCGCATGACTGGTCAGAATCGTAACTGCAAAAATATGCGGCACGGAGAGTCCGAGTTCATTCGCACGATCCTGCGCAGCATCGACTGCTGCACGCATCATCTCGATCCCACCCAATGCGTGAACGTTGATGATGTGCGCGCCGGGCCGAACGAGTGAGCTGATTGCGGCTCCGACCGTTCGCGGAATATCGTGCAGCTTCGCATCGACAAAGTACCGCACGTCGCGTGCTTCACAATACGAGAAGATGCGTTCCGGATACCCGTACAGCGACTCCATTCCGATCTTAAAAATCACGTCGAGTTCGTAGAGCTGATCGATGAGCCGTTCGGCTTCATCGGCGTTCGGAACGTCGAGTGCGACGATCAACTGGGCCATCGGGTTAGCCTTCATCTCCTTCATACTGATACGGGTTTGCGAATCCAACGTTTGCCTTGCCGACGATCTGTTGCAAGCTGCGCAGTCCGCGTTTTGCCAAGTAGTCGCGCAACTCGTCGACGATGCGAACGGGAACGCGCGGGTCGGTGAAGTTGGCAGTGCCGATCGAGACCGCCGTTGCGCCGGCCAGGAAAAACTCGAGGGCATCGCTCGCCGTTTCGATACCGCCTTGACCGACGATCGGGATCTTCACGGCGCGCGCAACTTCGTACACTGCTAGCACCGCAATCGGCCGAATCGCCGGACCCGAAAGGCCACCGGTTACATTACCGAGGCGCGGACGCCACGCATCCACGTCGATCGCCATGCCGCGCACCGTGTTGATCACCGCGAGCGCGTCCGCTCCGGCGCTTTCGGCTTCGCGTGCGATCGATGCAATATCCGTGACGTTCGGCGAAAGCTTCACGATCAGCGTTTTATCGGTTGTCGCGCGAGCGGTTCGCACGACCTTCGCCGTGAGATTCGGATCGCAAGCAAACGTTTCGCCTTCACTCGCAACGTTCGGGCACGAAATATTGAGCTCGATCGCCTTGATCTCATCGCGCGCCGCTAGTCTCTCGCAGACATAGGCGTAGTTGTCGACCGAAAATCCCGCGACGCTGCCGATGATCGTGCATGGACGCTGCGCAAATTTCGCGACGTCGTGTTCGAGATACCATTCGATGCCGGGGTTCTGCAAGCCGATTGCGTTGAGCATTCCCGCCGGCGTGTGAACCAGCCGCGGCGTCGGATTGCCGAGTCGCGGCTGACGCGTGACGCTCTTCAACACGACGGCGCCGATTTGTGAAAGATCGACGAACGGCGCAAACTCTTCGCCCGAACCGTAGCATCCGCTGCCCATGAGCGTCGGATACGGAAGCTCGAGCTTCCCGAGTTTCACCGAAACATCGACTGTGCGCGCCGCAATCATCTCGTTCACCATCTCAACTCGTGCGCCCAAAACACCGGTCCCTCTTTACAAACGCGCGCGTAGACCACATCGCTGCCGTTGCGCTCCGCCGGTGGAAAACTCGGCGCTTGCGCCGAAGTGTTCACGATCGGTACGACACAGCCCCAACATCCACCGACTCCGCACGCAAACGTTTCTTCCAGCGACAACTGCGCCGGCACGTTCATGTCGCTCGCAACACTCGCGACCGCGCGCAACATCGGCGTTGGTCCGCACGCGAGAACCACGTCAGGTGGCCGGTTCGTTTGTGCGAGCAGCGATGTGATATAGCCGGAGTGTCCCATGCTGCCGTCGTCGGTTGCGAGAAGCACGTCGCACCCTTCGCGCGCAAAACGTTCGCGGTCGACAAGCAAGTCTGCTGTACGCGCACCATAGTACAAACGCACGCGAGCGCCGGCGCGCAGATACGCTAGAGCTGGCAACAGCACCGATGCAATGCCGACGCCGCCTGCGACAATTGCAACATCCCGCTCGTCGCCGATTGTAAAGCCATTGCCAAGCGGCCCGACGACCCCTATCGTTTCGCCCTCAGAAATTCTTGATAAT
>JAMXLG010000145.1 GCA_024281135.1 Vulcanimicrobiia bacterium
GCGTTTGTGACGTTCGCGTTCTTCGTTTGAAATCGCGTTTGGTACGCGTGCATTTGTCGCGATCGACGTCGCAACCCCGCCGGGATGGACGAGGATCACGGAAACATTGCTTCCGGAAAGCTCAGCACGCAGAGACTCGCTGAATCCGCGTACTGCGAATTTGCTTGCAGCATAAGCCGTCTGTCGTGGTGGTGCAATAATGCCGAAGATACTCGAGACATTGACCAACAACGCGTCGTCACTCATGCGTAAGGCCGGAAGGAACGCGCGCGACATTCGAACGACACCCCAGAAATTGATGTCGAAAAGCCAATGGAAGTCGCGTTCATCGATTTGTTCGAACGTCCCGCCAAGGGCAACGCCTGCGTTATTGATGAGGACGTCGATCTTCGCGTGATCTCGTGCGACGCGGGCAGGGAACGCGGCGATGGCCGCCGCGTCGGCGAGATCCAATATTTGCGTCGTGACGCGGACGCGCGAACCCGAAATAAGGTGCAGCGTTTCCGTCAAGCCGGCCTCGTTACGATCCGTTAGGACGAGATGTGCTCCGCGTGCCGCGAGCGCGACCGTGAGCGCGCGACCGATTCCGCTTGCAGCTCCCGTAACTACGGCCGTGCGGCCGCTAAAATCGTAGCGCTTCATGCGCGGCGACTTCGCTACGGGTAAGTAGCGTCATTCAAGGGAAGAGGCTTTCGTATGAAGGTTCGCAATCTCGTTATCGGACTGGCGAGTGGCGCTGTTGCCGGCTACGCCGCAATCCGCACGATCGAAGCGCTCGACCTCGTGCGCTCTCGCAATCTGCAGAACGAGCGCAAGCACGCAGACGCAGCAGAATACGGGCGCACACGCCGCGCGCAAGCAGTCAGCGACGTCCTACGCGCGACTACGTCGGGACTCGCACTTGCCTACGGGCCGCTCGGCGCGAGCCTAGCGCGCCTCGTTGCGCCGCTCCCGCGCTGGGCACGGCCGGCCGGATTTGCGGTACTCGCAGCTGCCGGCGGCGCAATGCTAGAGTTTCCGGTATCGGTCGCTGAAGGCTTTCGCGTCGAACAACGCTACGGGTTGAGCGAACAGTCGCTGGAATCATACGCAAGTGACTGGGCCAAATCGACGACAATTGAAGCGGTCGTGTCCGCAATTCTTGCTACGCTCGCGGCCGGAATCGTGCGGCGCTTTCCGCGCGCTTGGCCGCTAATCGGGATGATTGCAGCGCTGCCCCTCTACGTGCTTGCGAACATTATCGTCCCCGTGTACATTCTTCCGCTGTTCAATACGTTCGAGCCGCTCGACGGACCACTCGAGGTTCGTCTGCGCGCGCTCGCATCACGTTTCGGCGTGGGAGACGCAGAGATTCTGCGGATGGACATGAGCCGCCAGACCAGAAAGGCAAACGCGTTCGTGACCGGCATCGGAACGACGCACCGTATCGTGCTCGGAGACACGCTCATCGATAACTTCTCGGGCGACGAGGTGGAATTCGTCATTGCGCACGAGTTGGGACACTATGTTACGCGCGACACGTGGAGGTTGATTCTTGCCGCCGAAGTTGCGACCGCGACGCTGCTCATCGGGGCGGCGCTCTTTGAACGTTCGCAAAACGGCGATGAAACGCTACGCGTTGCCCGAATCGCTGCGTTATTTGGCGCCGGGATGCAGCTGGTGCGACCGGCGATCGCTGGATTTTCGCGCTCGCGTGAGTGGGCGGCGGATCGCTTCGCACTCAAGGCAACGATGAACGCGCAGGCCGGAGCATCGGCATTCCGCAGGCTTCGGGATCAAAATCTCGCCGAGGAAGAGGTCCCGGCATGGTTTGAATTCTTTTTCGGGACACATCCGAGTTTAGGGAAACGCATCGCCGAACTCGAGGCCGTGTGATGGCGCGCACGTTCGACGTGGTGGTCATCGGAACCGGAGCAGCCGGATCTACCGTCGCGTTTACATGCGCCAAAGCGGGACGACGGGTCGCGATCGTCGATAAACGGCCCTTCGGCGGAACGTGCGCGTTGCGCGGTTGCGATCCGAAAAAAGTGCTCGTCGGCGCTGAGGAAATCGTCCATCGCCGGCAAGCGCTCGACGCCAGTGGAGCGCTAAGCGGAACGCTCTCGATCGATTGGCCCAACCTGATACGCTTCAAACGTACGTTTACCGAGCCCGTTCCCGCCGATCGTGAAGCAGAGTATCAACACTCCGGCATCGTCGCATTTCACGGCGTCGCACAATTCACCGGCCCGTCGACCATGGTAATCAACGGTGAAGAGCTCGAGGCAAGCAATATCGTCATCGCCGCGGGTGCGCATCCCGTCAAGCTCGGTATTCCGGGTGAAGAATTCATCGCGACGAGCGAGCAATTTCTCGATCTCGACGCGCTTCCCCGGCGAATCGCGTTCATCGGAGGTGGCTACATCTCGTTTGAGTTCGCGCATGTCGCGGCGCGCAGCGGAGCTCAGGCTACCATTTTCCATCGCGGCGATCGGCCGCTGGAGCAGTTCGACGCGGATCTCGTCGCTCGTCTCGTCGATGCGTCGCAAGCTGCGGGCATCGATGTTAAGGTTCACAGCCAAGTCCGCAGTGTCGAAAAGCGCGACGGCGGGTTCGCTGTGCAGTGCGGCGACACGAGCTACGCGGCTGATTTGGTGGTTCACGGGGCCGGTCGCGTTCCTGAGGTCGACGAACTCGATCTGGAACGAGGCGAGGTGAACCGTGGCAAACGTGGCGTAACGGTCAACGCGTTTTTGCAGAGTGAATCAAACCCGCGTGTGTATGCCGCGGGAGATGCTGCGGACTCAGGCGGCCCGCCATTAACACCCGTTGCAAGGCTTACTGGTGAGATCGTTGCGCAAAATATTCTGAGCGGGAATCATCGCGAAGCGCATCTCGACGCAATCCCCTCGTTGGTATTCACGAACCCGATACTTGCGGCGGTCGGAGTAAGCGCGGACAGCGTGAACGCGAAGGGCGTCGCCGTTAATACCGGTGATATGTCGGGCTGGTATTCGTATCGCCGGGTCGGCGAACACTACGCGGCCTTCAAAGTCATCGTGAACAAGGCCGAGGATAGGGTGCTAGGTGCACACATCCTCGGCCCCGGAGCTGAAGAGTTGATCAATGCGTTCACGCTCGCGGTTCGTTACCGCCTTCCCGCATCGCAACTGCACGATATGGTGTTTGCGTATCCGACCTACACGTCGGATTTGAGCTATATGCTTTAGCTCGCCTCAGCCGCGGCGCGCAGAGCGGCGATATCAAGCTTGCCCATCTCGAGCATTGCTTCCATGACGCGCTTGGCTTTCTCGCGATCGGGATCGCTGAGTAGTTCCGTCAGCATCGTCGGGACGATATTCCATCCTGTGCCGTACTTGTCGCGAAGCCAGCCGCAGGGCAGTTTCTCTCCGCCCTCCGACAATCGCTCCCAATAGTGGTCGACTTCTTCTTGGCTGTCACAGTGCACCATGAATGCAGCATGCGGCGACTGCTCCCATTCACCGCCGTTGAGCGCGAGAAAATCAAGCCCGAGCAGCGTGAACGACATAGTCATCACGTCTCCGACCTCTCCCGGTCCCGCTTCGTTGTAACGGCTCACGTCCGTAACCTGCGCACCTGGGAAGACAGAGACATAAAAGTTGACCGCTTCTTCCGCCTCTCGATTGAACCAAAGAAGCGGGTTGATCTTTTGCGTGAGTGTTGCCGCCATCGTGGACTCCTTTTAAGAGCTGTTTATTTCTTTTTCCGGTAGACGTGGGCAACGCTTCCGCCGGCGAATGATGTCACGTCTACGAGCTCGAGGTATGCCGGCTTCGTTAGCGATGAGAACAACGCTCCGCCCTTCCCTAATACAACGGGATGGACGAGCAGCCGATATTCATCGACTACATCGCTTGCAACGAGGCTCTGGGCGAATGAAAGTCCGCCGTGCGCGACCATCGGCTTCCCGTCGACCGTCTTCAAGCGCGCGATCTCTTCCGATATGTCTCCGCGAGCGAGAACCGGTTCGTCCCACGAGCGCTGCACGCGCTCCGATGGTGCCGCCACGGCCGGAATATCTTCTTTCTTCGCGTCTTCCAATGCTCGCGTCGTTGTCGCGGCAGTCGCGAGTTTGAGCGAGGGACGCTTCGTGAAAACGATCTTCTCGATCTCGTTCATCGGGGCTGCAAACGGAAGCGTCGAGGTTGGCCAATACGCGGCCATATCAAAATACGTGCGGCTTCCCATGAGGTGGGCGCTCGCGTTCCAAATCGTGTCGAGCGTCCATCGCGCGGCATCGTCGTCTTGCGTTTTGAAGATCCAATCGATCTCGCCGTTCGGCCCGCAGACGTCTCCGTCGAGCGACATCGACATTTTGAGGATTAGTTCTCGCATGACGTCCTTAGATTTGGAATGTTGCTGCGAATCGGTCGAGGAGTTTACGCGGACCTTTTATGCTAACGATACCCTGTTTGAGGGCTTCTTGCGGTGTCACTTCGCGCGCCATGAGCAAACGAAGCGCGGGGCTCGCTTCAATGACGATGTCGGGATTCTCTAGTGGCCCGCGTCCAACGGATACGTTCCCGCGATCGACGTTCGCGTGGAAAACGATATCGCCAACGTGTAGTTCGTATGCGATCGTGTCGTTTTTCGCCTCGTCGGGCCGGAACGTCGTTCGCATCGCCATCGCAAGTGAATCCTCGGTAACAATCTCGCCGTCACGGGGATCACCCAAACGCTTTGCACCCCATTGACCGAGCGCAAGCACCGTCTGTTCAAGCTCGCGACCGGCATCGGTCAACTCATACACGACTCCGCTTCCTGGACGCGGGGCGGCGCGCCGCTGGATTATGCCGTTCTCTTCGAGCTCTTTCAAGCGAGCAGTGAGAATATTGCTGGGTATTTTCGGCAACCCACGGTGGAGATCACTAAACCGCTTCGGGCCAACGAAAAGGTCCCGGATCACCAGCATCGCCCAGCGCTCGCCGATAACTTCGAGCGCCCGCGCGAAGCCGCAATACTGCCCGTAACCGCCCCGTTTTGTCGTCACGCTCCCAGGATAGCAGTTTTACTTGTTTTTTGCAAGTTGTGTTTTTGAAGTGGGGTACCCGCGCCTCGAACCGCTGGCCGCGCCTACGCATAGAGTAGGCATGAAACACCTGATGCTTCTTCTTTTAGTCGCTCTCGTGGCCGCAACTCCGGCGATGTCGTCTACTCCTACGGTCACGATCAAAGACGACGCGTTCTCGCCGGCGCAACTCACGATTTCGTCCGGGCAAACCGTCACGTTCGTCAATAAAGACGACGACGCGCACACGGTTACGTCGAGCACCGGCGACTTCGATTCCAAAGGGATGGACACGAGCGGCGTATGGCGCCACACGTTCACCAAACCCGGCACGTACAAATACTTTTGCGAGCTCCACCCATTTATGAAAGGCACGATCGTCGTGAAACCGGTGACGCAATGAAACGCGCGTCTTTTTTGGAACATGTCGGATGGACCGGCGCCGGCATTGCGTACACGTTGAGCGCCGGTGGCTTGTTCGTCGGCCGATCCGTTGCGCTTGCGAACGAAACGGTCGATTTCGTTCAGATCAGCGACAGCCACATCGGTTTCCATCAACCGGCGAATCCCGACGTCGCGGGAACGCTGGCGTCGGTTGTCGAGAAGGTGAACGCGCTTCCCGCGCAACCCGCCTTCGTCGTACACACCGGAGATATCACCCATCTCTCGACTCCTCAACAGTTCGCCGACGCAAAGTCGATTCTCTCGCAGCTCAAAGCGCCGTTGATCGCGCTTCCCGGCGAGCACGACGTCATCGGTAACGATTTCAAGACATACCTTTCGAACTTCAAGATTCCGCAATCAACGGCGGGTGGATGGGCGTCATGGGATCGCAACGGCGTGCACTACATCGTGCTGCTCAACGTCTTCAACTTCGAAAAGATGGGGTTGCTCGGCTCCGATCAGTTGGATTGGCTCGCTAAGGACGTCTCGGGAGTGAAAAGCAACACACCGGTCGTGGTTTTCACGCATGTCCCGCTCTACGCGCTCTTCCAAGACTGGGGTTGGACGACCGAGGACGGGTCGAAGGCGCTTGCAATGCTCGGGAAGTTCGACAATGTGACGGTGCTCAACGGCCACATCCACCAAATCGTCACGCACAGCGAAGGGAATATCCGGTTCGCGAGCGCAGCGGCAACGGCGTACCCGCAGCCAAAACCGGGAACGGCGCCGAAACCAGGTCCCGTGACACTTGCGCACGACGACCTGTTGCATGCGATCGGCTATCGTTCGGTGGAACTTGATGGCGGTACCGCACGTATCAAGGATCAGTCGCTCGCCTAGGGAGGGCCGCGTGCGGGACGAGACGCTCGAGGAAGCGTTTGCGCGGCGCGATAGTGCAGCGTACGAACGCGCATACGAGCAATTCGGCTCACGCATGTACACGAGCGCGCTTCGCATCTTGCGCGACAAGGAGCTGGCGCACGAATGCGTTCACGATGTATTGCTGCGCCTCTGGAACAAAGGCACAGCGTACTCGTCCGCACGCGGCAGTCTCGAGGCGTTTCTCGTCGTTTGCGTTCGAAATGCGGCGCTCGCGCGTGCTCGCGATGACGCGCGACGCCGCACACTCATCGCGCAGCAACCCCCCGCATCCGAGGGTACATTCGATAAGGACCCATTCGAACATGCGCACGTTACTGAAGCACTTTCAAAACTCACGGAGGCCCAAGCGCAAAGCATTCAGCTTGCCTATTACCAGGGGATGACACACACCGAGATCGCAGCAACACTCAAAGAACCCGTCGGCACGATTAAGAGCCGCATCTCTACCGCATTGCGAACGTTGCGGGCAGCGCTCGGAAAGGAACGCGCCGATGCGTGACGTTCATATCGGCGATAATGCAGAACTCTATGCGCTCGGATCGCTGAGCGATATTGAACGCGCACAGGTAGAGGCGCACGTTGAGAATTGCGCCGATTGCCTGCGGCGCTTGGGGCAAGCTGAAGAAACGGTGCTCGGGTTGGAACGTGAAACGCCTCCCGTGCCGTTACCGGTCGATGCCCGCGCACCCGAATTTCATTCGCGCCGCCCGGTCGCGCGGTGGTGGATTGGTGCGGTCGCGGCAGCGGCGGCGCTGATCATCGGGTTTCTTTTACCACATCCTACGTCGCAGCCGGCGGGCGATGTCGCGCACGTGGCGATGCTCCACAGCCACTTCAATCACTCGCAGTTCGCCGGGAACGGTCCGCTCGCGAAGGTGTTGTATGCGCGAGATCGTTCGTGGTACTACGTCATCGTCGAAGGCTCGCATGCGTACGCGGTCGACGGCGTTAACCCGACAGGCACGACGACGCTAGGTACGACGGCGCCGCGTAACGGAACGAGCGAGTTGTTCGTGCCGCACGCGCAGCGATATGCGCGAATCGAACTTCGCGAAGGAACATCGGTCGTCGAATCAGCACAGATTCGGTGATGCACCGCAGGACCTTTCTGCGCTCCGCGAGTCTCGCGGCGCTCGGCTCATCGCTGCCCATCGTCGCGCGTTACTCTCCGTCTACGTCAGCGATTACCGGGAACACGTATTCGCTCGCAACCGACGGCATCGGTGCGCAATGGTCGGTCGACGGCGGCGTGCTGCGCATGGTCTCGCTCATGGACCGGCTTTCCGGGCGTCCAATCGCCGCACCTAAGGAGCTGTTTGTGCTGACCCTCGCCGACGGCTCCAAGGTTCAGTGCACCGATTTTTCCGTAGCGAGCGCGCCGCGGATGATGCGGTCTGCCGGTAGTGCTACTAGTTCGCGCTATGCGGGACGCCTCGGTGAATCCTCGATCGCGGTGGACCTCACGCATGCTCCGACCGGCGCGAGCGCGACGTGGCGTGCAATCGCTTCGGATGGAGCGCGCTATCTTCGGCAAGAACTGACGCTCGCGGCGAGCCACATGCCGTTGCGCGTGCGCAGCGTTCAGCTCGTAGAGTTTGAACTACCCGACGTCCTCGTGATCGGAAGTACCGACGGCGCGCCGGCTGTGTCAGGGACGATCTTCGTCGCACTTGAGCATCCATTTGCCCAAGGCGAAGGCATCTACGACCGCGTGACCATATCGCTACCGCGCAAGGTCGACGTTATGCCCGACGTTCCGCTCGTTGCGACGATGGTCATCGGCTCAACCAAACCCGGTCAGTTGCGGCGTGAGTTCCTCGAATATCTCGAACGCGAACGCGCACATCCGTACCGCACGTTTTTACATTACAACTCGTGGTACGACATCGGCTATTTCACTCGTTACACGCAGGATGAGTGTCTGTCGCGCATTCACACGTACGGCCAAGAGCTGCACGAAAAGCGTAACGTTGCATTGGCCTCGTTCCTTTTTGACGACGGGTGGGACGATCCGACACGCCTTTGGCAGTTCAACTCAGGATTTCCAAACGGCTTTGCTCCGCTCAAAGACGCGGCCGAACGATACGGCGCACGTCCCGGAGCTTGGCTTTCTCCATGGGGTGGATACGGCACGCCGCATCAGCAACGCATTGCCGCGGCAAAAGCCGCCGGCTACGAATTGAACAGCGACGGGCTAGCGCTCTCGGGACCCAAGTACTACAAACTCTTTCACGATGTCGTGATGAACTTCATCGAGAACGGCGGCGTCAATCAATTCAAAGTCGACGGGACCGGCAACGATGCTGCCGTCGTCGCAGGGAGCGCGTTCGGAAACGATTTCGAAGCCGCGATCTCGCTGATCGGAAGCATGCGCGCCGCGGAGCCCGACGTCTATGTGAACCTCACAACGGGCACGTACCCATCGCCGTTCTGGCTGCGTTACTGCGATTCGATCTGGCGCGGCGGCGACGATCACAACTTCGAAGGCGTAGGAACCCACCGGCAAAAGTGGATCACCTATCGTGACGGCGACACCTACAACGGCATCGTAACGCAGGGACCGCTCTATCCGCTCAACTCGCTGATGTTGCACGGCATCATTTATGCGCAACATGCCAAGCATCTGAACGACGATCCTCATCACGATTTTACGAGTGAGATTCACTCGTACTTCGGCAGCGGCACGCAACTCCAGGAGATGTACATCACGCCCGCGCTGCTTTCGGATGCAAACTGGAACGAATTGGCTGCGAGCGCACGCTGGTCGGCGAAAAACGACGACATTCTTGTCGACACGCACTGGGTCGGCGGAAACCCGAACCGCCTCGACGTCTACGGTTGGGCATCGTGGTCGCGGCGCAAAGGCATTCTCACGCTACGCAATCCGAGCGATCGGGCGCAGAGCATCCCGATCGATGTTGCGCACGTGTTCGAGTTGCCACACGATGCGCCGACAACCTACGCGGTTGCGCCGGCGCATGGCGGAACCCGCGACCGCAGCGTGTTGCGTGCGGGGAGAGAGCATCTCTTCACACTCGCGCCATTCGAAGTCGTCGTGCTCGAAGCCGAGCCTCACACGTGAGTGCTTCCGCGGCGCTCGCTGCCGTCGGAAGACGTTTCCGAATCGACGGCGACTTTCTTTCGGCCGATCCATACGGCACCGGCCACATCAACCAGACGTTTCTCGCGCGTTATCGCGAACGAGAAACAGAGCGCCGATACATCCATCAGCGGATCAACGATCGCGTATTTTCCGACATCCCGGCGCTGATGTCAAACGTCGGGCGCGTGACGCGGCATATTCGAGGAAAGGGACTCACGCTGGTTCCGGAGATCGTGCCTACTACCGACGGCACAGACATATTTCAAGCCGACGATGGATCGTGGTGGCGCACATATGCCTTCGTCGAGGGTGCTCACGCCCGCGAGATCGCTGACCGCCCCGAACAGGCATATCAAGCCGCTCGCGCATTCGGTCGCTTCGCGCATGCACTCGCCGATTTGGAAGAACCGCAACTCCACGAGACGCTCCCGTCATTCCATGACACACGCAAACGCTACGACGCTTTCATCCGCGCCGTCGAGCGCGACGCCTACAATCGCGCAAGTCACGTGCGGGGCGAAATAGCGCGGTGTATTGACAGCGCCTCTCTATCTGATTCACTCGCCGTTCTTGTCCAACGCGGAATCGCTCGTTCTTGCGTCACCCACAACGACACGAAGTTGAACAACGTTCTGTTCGACGATGTAAGCGGCGAAGGGTCCTGC
This sequence comes from Vulcanimicrobiia bacterium, assembly GCA_024281135.1. Next base: position 10,124 of record JAMXLG010000145.1, read on the forward strand.
ATCACAGATCTGGATACGGTGATGCCCGGCATCGCGCTGTATGACTTCGGCGACATGGTACGCACCGCGACGATGCCCGTCGCCGAAGACGAACGCGACCTCTCCCTCGTCCACGCGAACCCCGAGATGTTCGTCGCGCTCGCGCGTGGCTATATCGAGGGAGCGGCCGGGCTGATCTCACGTGCGGAACGCGACTACCTCATCACGTCCGGAATGGTGATTACGTTCGAACAGGGGATTCGTTTCTTGACCGATTATCTCGAGGGCGACACCTACTACCGCACGCACCGACCAATGCACAACGCCGACCGCGCGCGAACGCAACTCGCGCTGTTGGAATCGCTCAAGCTGCAGGAAGAAGCGATATCGCGCGCGCTCGATACGCTCGCTTAGCCGAACGTAAAGTCAAACGTCTCTACGTCGGGATCCAGAAACTCGATCTCGAAGGTTCGATCAACAATCGGCTTCGGATGGCGAATCAGCTGATACGTCCGTTGTTGGGTGACCACGCCGTTGCCGTCGGCATCCACGTCGGTCCCATGCGCGGAGCCGGGTGGTTTTCCATCGACGAGCACGCGAAAACGAACTGTCGATCCTGGCTTCTTCGGCCCCATGATGAGGTTGAGATCGCGCCCGTGGAAGCGATACGAAAGTCGACCGCCCGCCTCGTTTAGCGCAACAGCCTCGCGCGTCGACGTCCAATCGCCAAAAAGTGCCCATTCGTTGAGCTGCAGTGACTGCGGAAACGCGTAGCGATGGGCCACATTTACAACTAACACACCCGGCGACGCGAAACCCGTAGTACGATCGGCGCCAAGGAAATTTTCAGGAGAGCGAAGGTCGCTCCAATCTGCCGCGACTTCGAGACCACGCGGATCCACGGAAACGACGCCGTTGCCGGTCTTGTGGCCGGTCTCCGATAACAAACGTTGGATTTCGCGTTCCGTTTCCGCGTACGCCCCTTCGCCGAAATGGTGATACCGAATTGTGCCGTTCGCGTCGATCAAATACTCAGCAGGCCAGTATTCGTTGTTAAACGCGTTCCAGATAGCGTAATTGTTGTCGGTAACAACTGGATATGTGACATCCATGACTCGTATCTCGCGCCGGACGTTGTCGATTTCATGTTCGAATCCGAACTCGGGCGTATGTACACCAACGACGACAAGTCCATCACTCTTGTATTTCTCGTTCCACGCCCGCACATAGGGAAGCGTGCGCAACCAATTGACACAGGTGTACGTCCAAAAATCGACGAGCACGACTTTGCCACGCAGCCCAGCAGGAGTCAGCGGCTCCGAATTGAGCCACTGAACTCCACCGGCAAGCGATGGAAATTGTCCTTGAGGAAGGTGAAGCACGCGTCGGTCCTCCGCTATTTTTCCAATCGGAAACACAAGCGCGATTATCACGGCAGCCGCGACAACAATGAGGACAATCGTTCGCCTGTTCACCGTGATTGCATCGTAGCAACTCAGGGCTGGGCGTCAGTAAGCTGGCGCCTGCCCTGTAGCGAACGACGCCTGATCGAACATGCCGGCTCACTGTGGGGGTTACATGCCGAAAGTAGGTCGAGTCGAACTCCGCATTTCCCAAATTGAGGGATTCTTAGTTCGCATCAAACACTTGGGCGGCGCGAATGTCCGATCGGATCGGGAAGGCCTGCCTGCGTGGCCGTATGAACGCGCTGCAAAAGACGCCTGGAGCGTGGCGGACTGGAAACGCGAGCGTTTCGCCGTTACGTATCCTGGGTTCAACGTCGACGTCCTGAACGGCGACGGTGAGCCTGTGCCTGGCCAGACGCGGCTGGAAAGCGTGCGCGATTCCTACGAAGAGCCGTAACCGTTGATTTATACGCAGCTATTGCGAAAGTACTTGATGCACGAACGAAATCGAGATCGAGCCGTCGCCCACGGCTGACGCAACGCGCTTCACGCCGCCGGCGCGTACGTCACCAGCGGCGAATACGCCCGGTAAGGTCGTTTCAAGGAGATACGGTGGCCGCGGGAGCGGCCAATTTGCCTTCGCTAAATCTTCGGGTGCGAGATCCGGACCAGTCTTGACGAAACCCTTCGCGTCGAGCGCGATGCGGCCATCAAGCCATGCCGTGTTAGGTTCTGCACCGGCCATCATGAAGATGTGCCGAAACGGAACTTCCTCGATCTCATTGATTTGCGCGTTCCGCCATCGCACGGATTCGACGCAATCGTTACCTTCGAGAGCAACGATTTCGGTCAACTGGTGCACTTTGATATTGTGTGTCTCTTCTATGCGATTGATTAGATAGCGCGACATGCTTTGTTCAAAGCCGGCCGACCGTACGACCATGTGGACGTTTCTTGCTACGCCGGAAAGAAAAACCGCCGCTTGTCCGGCAGAGTTGCCGCCCCCGACAACCGCGACGTCCTCGCCTTCGCAAAGTTGCGCCTCGATGAACGTCGCGCCGTAGTACACGCCTGCGCCTTCAAAGCGTCGCAAATTTTCGATGGGCGGTCTTCGATATTGTGCACCGCTCGCGATCACGATCGCTCGAGCAGCGACGTTCGCACCGCCCTCGAGATTGATCAAGTAAGGCGGATGGTCACCTTGTAAGCGCGCCACACAATCGATGAGGAGTTCGGCGCCGAACTTTTCCGCTTGCGTGAGCGCGCGCTCGGCCAGCTCCTGTCCCGATACGCCCATCGGAAACCCGAGGTAGTTTTCGATTCGCGAAGTGGAACCGGCTTGACCGCCGGGCGCGTTCGACTCGATAACCAGCACATCAAGGCCTTCCGATGCACCATAGACCGCCGCGGCAAGCCCCGAGGGGCCTGCGCCGATCACGACGACATCACGCGCATGCTGCGCGTCGACAGAATCGTTAAAGCCCACGCATTCCGCAACCTCGCGATTTGACGGATTCCGCAATACCCTCGTTCCGCGACAGATTAGAACCGGAATATCGGTCGCAGCAACGTTGAATTCGGTCATGAGCTGTTCGACCTCGCTGTCGCGCTCGAGGTCGAGATATGAATACGGATGTACGTTGCGAGTCAAAAATTCTTTGACACGAAGCGTGTTGGAAGAATGCGCGGAACCGATCAGCACGACGTCACCGATTCCGGATTGTACCAGTCCGATTCGACGAAGAATGAAAGCGCGCATTACAATCTCGCCGATCTCGGCATCGGTCTGCACGAGCCGTTGCAATGCTCTGTGGTCGAGCTCGATAACGTCTCCGGATTTCGCTACCGAGGCCTGAACCAACGCCCGCCGGCCGGTAAGGGTACCGATGTCGCCCGTAATTTGTCCTTGCCCGCGCAGCTCGACGAGCCGTTTTCCAAGCTCCGTCGGGCGGACCGCGTCCAACTCGGCCGAGAGCAGTACGAAAAAAGGCGCGTTAGGGGTGCCCTGTTCGTAGAGCACTTCACCGGCCTTCACCCAGCGGCGCTCGCCGTGCGCGGCGACGCGTTCAATCTGCGCGGCCGTCAGGCTAGGGAAGACTTCCTCGCGGGAAGCGGTGAGCGGGATACTTGTCGTCGTACGGATTTCATCATCCATTTGACGATTATAACGCTACGAAGAGCCATAGGCATCGACGAATAGCTTCAGCGTATTCCTAGTCACATTCCGAGCGCCGGCTCCAACACTTCGCGAAGCACCTGCTTTGCGCGAAAGACATACGACTTTATCGTTCCGACCGGCCGCGCGCATTGCTCCGAAATTTCAGAATGTGTCAGACCTTCGATGAATCGGAGACGCGCCACTTCAAGTAAATGCGACGGCAGTTTGCGGATCGCGCGCTCGACGAGAGCGCACGTAGTATGGCGATCGAGGACCACATCCGGGCTCGAGCGATCTTCTAGAGCGCGTTGCCTAGAATCGCTTTCCAACTCATCGATACTGACCTGCGGATGCTGCTTCCTACGCATGCGATTGCGCACGACGTTCAAGGTGATTTTGAAGAGCCATGCACGCAATCGCGCGTTATCTAATGGTGCAGCGCCTCCCTTTCTCAACGCGCGATACGCACGCATGAATGCGTCTTGTACCGCTTCCTCAGCGTCCTCAGGGTTGTGGAGGATCTGTAATGAATAGAGGTAGAGCTGGCGCCGATACCTGTTGGCAAGCGATTCGAAACTTTCGCGGAACTCGGCCGCCTTATGCATTTCCGTGTTCATCAGTCGTGAGCATAAGACCAGAGACTGGCAATGTCTGCCGAGTACTAGATGACAAATCCTCGGCAATCAGCCGAGCGCCTCACTGACCGCGGCCTGCAGTTGCCCGAGCAGCTCTCCGTACTCACAATGGCTTCTCTAGTCGTGCGCGTCGTGCTGCGTCGAGCACTCGTACCATGTTCGGTCGTTATGAGGATCTACAACTTAATTTGAGTACCTAGTAAAGACGAAATCGCGATCTTTCGCCGGCGCGTGGCACGCAAAGCATGTGGTCTGCACGACGCTGTCAGGCTTACCGTTTGTAAACTGAAAGAACCCCCAGCCCCCGGTCGCGGCGTATTTCTTTGAGTCCTTGACCATGAACTGAACGTTCGTTGCAGTCCCTGCCACCGCGGATCCACTCAGGAGCTTCGCAATGGCGGCTGCATCCAGGCCGGCTTGCTGTGCTTGTAGCCGAAACGCGTTGTCGGTTTGCGGATCGTGAGCTTGTTTCCAAGCAAGTCGCGCGATAATTGCGCCGTCCCGGTACGGGATCGTCCCTTGACGGAAGTCACTGATGGCGATATCGTTGCCGAGTTTGGCGCGAATGTCGTTTAGCGGGCCTCCGACAGTTGCCACGGAAATCAGTGTCCAGTCGCGATACGACGGCGGCATCGCGATTTGATCTGATGGTGTCGCCGCAGCAATGGCCGTAACGGCCGCGCAAATTGCGATGAGGGATTTCATAGTAGCCTCCCTTGTCATTTACACGGTAGACGTTGTTAGCGCGCGGGCGTCGCTGAGATAGAGTTCTTCGTTGATCGCGATTGCAACGGCAGCGGCGCTAGCCGCAGCTATAGCGATTTGGTGATGGTGCGTGACGCAGTCTCCGGCCGCATAACATCCAGGGACGCTCGTTCGTCCCTCGGCGTCGATTCGTATCGTACCGCGCTCCGTTATCTCGCAGCCGAATACTTCGGGAAGCCGCGAATGCTGTTTAAGCGGTGCGCATACGAAAATGACGTCGCACTCAACGTGTTCGGCACCGTCACAATCGATGATGACCTTGCCGGCCTCTTCACGAACGATCGCCGGCGATTCCACGACCGCAACTCCGGCAAGGCGCTGCCATTCGTGCAATTCATCGGGCATCGCCATTCGTCTGTTCGAACAGACGACAAGATTGTGGGACCAATTCCAGAGTTCTTGCGCTAATTCCATTGCCGTGCGAGTGTTGCCGATAACGGCCATGCGTTTGTCGCGGAACTCCCAACCATCGCAATACGGACAAACGAATATACGCTTCCCCCATAACGATTCGATGCCGTCAATTTCCGGTAACTCATCATAAACGCCGGTCGCAAACACGATGCGGCGCGCGGCGATGACGTCACCCGACCGCGATCGCACTCGAAACTCGTCGATCGCGCCCTCGAGTGCGTCAACATGGTCGTTCAAGCGTTGAATCGTCGGGTACGAATCCAATTGCGCGCGCGCTCGCGCAAGCAGTTCGCCCGGCGAATCGCCGTCGTGCCCAAGAAATCCGTGGGATTGCCGGGCGGAGAGATTGCGTTCGTGACCGTCGTCGAGCAGAATGACGGTGCGACAAGCGCGACCGAGCATCAGCGCGGCAGTCAGCCCCGCGGGACCTCCGCCAATAATTGCAATGTCGCAGGCCTTATCCATAAACGCGATGTACCTCGACGCGAGAGGAGAAACGCGATGGGAATCATTTCGCGTGGCTTTACCGGAAGGCGAGCTTCTACCGATGAAAAGCTTCCTCCGGGTCAGTATCTCACGACCGATTTTCCCGTACTTTCAGCTGGTCCGACGCCACGTATTTCGCTCGACGCCTGGGAATTTACCATTACGACGGAAACCGGAGCATCGCACCGGTGGGACTGGAAGTCGTTTCGCGCGCTGCCGTCGGAAAAAATTACGGTCGACATCCACTGCGTAACGCGCTGGTCGAAATTCGGCACGTCATGGGAAGGCGTCTCGCTCGATACGCTTCTTGAAGGCATCGAAACGTCGGCCGGATTCGTGCTCGCGCACTCGTACGGCGATTACACCACCAACGTTCCGCTGCCAGATCTGCGCGGCGGCAAGGCGTGGATCGCGTTTGCTTACGACGGCAAGGATCTTCCACCAGAACATGGCGGCCCGGCACGCTTGCTCATTCCGCATCTCTACCTTTGGAAGAGCGCGAAATGGATTCGCGGCATCGCGCTGATGCGCGACGATAAGCCCGGATTCTGGGAGAGCCTCGGCTATAACAACTACGGAGACCCATGGCGAGAGCAGCGGTACTGGGGCGATTGAGCTGGCTCGTCGGCACCGTCACGACGGTGAAGGACGAAACGCCGACTGCGCGGACGATCTCACTCGAGGTACCCGGTTGGGGCGGACACGTCGCGGGACAACATGTCGACGTCCGGCTTACTGCGGCCGACGGGTATTCAGCAGTGCGTTCGTATTCAATTGCGGATGCTCCTGACGGGGATCGCGTCGCGATCACCGCGGTGCGCATACCCGACGGCGAAGTCTCTCCGTATTTGACGGAGAGCGTCGCGGCCGGTGATTCGCTCGAACTTCGTGGACCGATCGGCGGCTGGTTCGTGTGGCGTCCACAACAAACTGAACCGGTGCAACTCATCGCCGGCGGCTCGGGTCTCGTTCCGCTCATGGCGATGATTCGAGCGCGTGCAACCACTGGAAGCAACGCGCAGTTTCGTCTCTTGTATTCGGTTCGTGACCCCCAATCGGTGTTGTATGCAAACGAGCTGCAGCAGCGTGCATCGGATGTGCGGATCACATTTGCCTATACGCGCCACACTCCTGATGGATGGCCGGAACCGGCACGGCGCATAGATGCTACGACGATTGCAAAGGCAACATGGCCGCCGAGCGCACAGCCGACGTGCTATGTCTGTGGTCCGACGGCGTTTGTGGAATCCGCTGCCGATCTGCTGCGCGCAGCCGGCCACGATGCGGCGCGCATCAAAACCGAACGATTTGGACCAAGTGGAGGCGGATGATGACATTTCTTGACGTGAATGCGGCGGCAGGTCCGTTACGCGAGATTTTCTCGATTGACATGACGATGGCGATGTGCGAGTGTAACCACTGCGCGAAGTCGGGGCCGCTTGCGGAGGCGTTGGTCTTTGCTATGGAGCCGGGGTTGATCGTGCGCTGCACCAATTGCGAAGGTGTGTTGATGCGCGTTGTCAGCGGTGAGGGACGGACGTGGCTCGATCTTCGGGGGATGTCGTACGTGCAATTACCCGCGTCGATGCAGGCGTGAGTTCATTCTTCGAAACACGGCACGTCGCCGGCACCAGCATGGCGTATCATCGCCACGACTTGCCGTACGTCACTGTTGTACTCGAGGGGTCGTACATCGAAGTGAGCGACGATAGGCCACAGACGTATCAGCCCGGAGCGGTGATCGTTCATAGCGCGCACGAAGAACACGCGGATCATTTCAGAACGGCAACGCGCTGCCTCAATATGAAGCTTCTTCTTCCGCACGACGTGCGGGTGGGACCGGTCGGGCTGGTCGATACGTCAAAGGATGCGCAACGGCCGGCGTGGCTCGACGAAGTGATTCGCTTCGACGAGTGGGTGGAGGCGGTGCCGCTTCAAGAGATCGCGAAACGTTGCGGCGTTCACCCGACGCACTTCAGCCGCGAGTTCCGGCGGCACGTGGGCACCACGCCGAGCGATCACCGGCGTCGAGCGCGGGTCGAACTCGCGTCGAAGCTCTTACTGCAGACCGATCGGACGTTGGCGCAGGTTGCGATTGCGTGCGGCTTCACCGACCAGAGTCATCTCAATCGGGCGTTTGCGATCGAACTCGGCATGTCACCCGGGCAGTATCGACGCTCATTCTCCCGCTAAACTTTTCCAAGACACGCGCGGTTCAAGAACGTATACTCTTCATCGATGACTTCTACACCGCCGGTGACGCCTTGCCAGGCGCCGCCTATTTTTGCAGCAATGAGAATCGCCGACGGGGCAACGTCGTGGCAACGGGCAGCTGAAACGATCGCCATCGGGAACGCCACAACGTCCGGCCTCCGCGGCCCCGCAACCTTCAAAACCGATCTGCGCGACGGCCGGTTCTCACGAGAGTTCCAGCCGGCTGGGACGGGCTCGACCGCCCAAGTCTACGATGGATCGCTGCTGTGGGCACGCGACGTTTCGGGAGGCGTTCATCCCATCGATGCGCCGTTCTCGCGTCGGCGCAGCATCACGGATGCGTATCTCGCGCGGCAAGGCTTTCTTGCGCCGAACGATACGGCTACTGTGGCATGTATCGGCGTGCAGCATCGCGATGGCCGCGACGTCGTCGTGATTCGGGTTCAGCCGCGCGACGGTACACCGGCGGATCTCGCAGTCGACGCGGACACGCATTTGCTCGCGAGTATTTCCGAACGCCTGCCGACAACGACGGAAGTCACTCGCTTTGACGATTACCGGTTGATCGACGGCGTTGCGCGGCCGTTTACCGTGCTGTCGGGCACGGCGTCAGAACCGGCGGACGGCTACAAGTTCCAAGTGCGACGATATTCGGTGCTATCGACGGTGCATTCGAGCGACTTTGCAAAGCCGGTCGCGCTCAATGGGGCTCGCATGGATCGTGGAGCAACTTCGACGAGCGTTCCACTCGTGCTCGATGGACGTCAGCTTTTAGTTTGGGCGTCGATCAACGGACACCGCGCGATGCCGTTCATCCTTGACACCGGCGGACACGCGATCCTAACGGCGCGAGCTGCGAAAGCGCTCGCACTTCATGCCGTCGGCGCCGGTGTGAGCGGCGGCTCGGGAGCGGGGACGGTTCCGCTTCAGTTCGCTCGCGTATCGAGTTTACGTATCGGCGCGGCGTCAATTCCAGATCAAACATTTCTCGTCATCGATTACCCGTACTCGTTTTACGAACGGGGGCGTCATCAGCCCATTGCCGGTATTCTCGGGCTCGAGGTTTTCGAACGGTTTGCGACGCGAATCGACTACGGTCGCAAGCAGTTAACGCTCACTCCGTTCGCGAGCTACGCGCATAGCGTCGGCGCCGCGGTGCCTCTCTACTTCCAAGAGGATATGCCGCTTGCGAATGCTGCCGCGGACGGCCACCCGGGGCTCTTTGGAATCGACACCGGCAACGCCGGAAGCCTCATTCTATTTGGAGATTTCCTCGAACGTACGCGCCTCGGAAAACACTATGCGTCGGGTCTTAAAGCTGAGGGCCACGGAACGGGTGGATCGAATTCCGGCCGCGTCGTGCAGTTGCAACGCTTCACGTTCAGTGGCCGTTCGTTTTCGGGCGTTCCGACGTTTCTGACTTCGATGAAGAGTGGCTCGTTTTCATCGTGGACGGAGGCTGGAAATTTCGGATACGAGATTCTCTCTCGCGTTGTTCCAACGTTCGATTACGCCCAGCGAATGCTCTATATCGATAGCAGCCCGTTTGCGCATGCACCGCCGCCCAACCGCGCGGGATTCGTCGCGGATAAGGACCGTCCTGAGGTGTTTGAGGTGGAGAGGGTTCGCCCAGGCTCACCCGCCGCGGCCGACGGAATCGAAGTGGGCGATCGCATTACGATGATTGATGGGAAGCCGGCCGAGCAGTATTCGTATGGCGACCTATACGATCGCGTGACTGCATCAGCTGGAACCGTGTTGCGTCTTCGTATCGTGCATCAGAAGCAGATGCGAAACGTTTCGCTCGTCTTACGATGAAACGCGCGTCTCGGTTACGATGAAGTTCGTCTCCCACGTCTTTCCGCCATCGGCGGAAAACGATTGGTCGAACGTGCATGAATTCTGCGTGATGTCGTAGACGCGAAATCGGATCATAATTGCCCGTCCGTTAAATTGTTCTTGGTCGTAGAAGTCGCCGCGGCCGTTGGTGAATTCGCCGACGACGGGGATGCCGAAGTTTCCGCTCGCAGGGTTCGTAAAATACACATTCCATTGGTGCGCGCCGGGGTTGTAGAGGCGCACCGCGTAGATCTCGAGGTGCCCCGCCGGCCCGTCGGCTTCGATCGTTCCAGTGTTCGCGCCGTCCCAGATTTTTCGAACGGTATCGGTACCGTTGTACTCGACCCACGTCGTTGAACCGGTGAGTGGATGCAGAAGCCGTCGCTGGTGCGTTTTCCAAGTGCCGATATCCCAATCCCAATCGTGAGCGCCGTCGCGCTGCTGCGCGCGTACAGCTACGGGCTGAGGCAGTATCAGTAAGCCAGACAAGAACAAGAAATATACAAAGCGCACTGCATCAATTGTAAAGTGCTGCGCGCATGAGACCAGGGCCAGAATCGAGCGAAGCTTTGGGACCACCGGTGTGGTTCCACGCGCTTGCACGGTTCTGGCCCTGTTCGTGCGTCCGATCGTTGCTACCATTGATGACGATGCGAACGCTTCTCGCTGCGCTTTCTTTAGCTGCGCTTGTTACTACGGCTGCCATCGCCGCGGACGAATTCGGGGCCGGAGCGCCACCGTGGTTTGGATGGTGGGACGCGACCATTACCGTGGCTGGGCCATATTCGCTGGCGATCTTACCGCGTCCAAACGGCGCGGCTGCACGTTCGGGGTTTCGCATAGGTGATCGCATCGATCTCCGTCAGCAAAGCGTCATCTCGCGCATCGCGGCGACCTACCAGCCTATAACCAATCGGCCGACCACTTTTCTCGTGCAACGAGGTGTAGCAAACGTTTCTGTCAGCCTGATTCCGAGTACAGTCTGGGGCAATGCGTCGTTTTGGAAACTTCAACCGATGGTATCGCGGCTGCTAGCGAACCTGCTGTTTATCGCTTGCACGGGGCTGATCGCATTCCGCCGCGATCACGCCATCGAGGCCAACATTCTTGCAATTGCGGTCCTTGGACTCGTCGGAACCATGCTTGACCCGAGCTTTTTCGTCCTCCCTGATGCAGCGCCGGCACTGACCCTGTTCCTGTTTTCGCGCGTGTGCGCAAGCGGCGTCGCGCTCGTTTTTGCGTGGCTCGCGTGGCAAAAGCGAATAAACGCGCTGACGTTGTTCACGATTACCGCCGTAGTTGTTGCGTTTATGGCTGATGTCGCCGTTGTAGTGGGATTGTCGACGGCGCGTATCGATCCGCTGCCGTTCATTCTTAGCCTTAGCTTACCGAGAAGTTTACTGGACACCGCTGTTTGGGGGCTCGTGTTGCTCAGCGTAGCCGCCGCTTCACTGCGTTCCCGCTCTGCCTGGCTACTGCTTCCGCTCCCTGCGGGATTATTCGTGTCGTCGTTGTGTTTTGCAAGTCCTTCGTTCGTCCACGAATGGTTCGCGAATGTAGCAGCCCCCGCAATTGCGAATATCGCGGTCCCATTCGGCGTCGCCTTACTTACCTGGATGCTTAGCGTGGACTGTTTCCGTCGAGGAAGCGTCATCTAGCATCGCAATTGAAGCGGCGTCGAGACGCACTTCTAGCGATTTCATAAGATCCTGGAGTTGTCGCAACGATGTTGCACTTGCAATAGGTGCAGCTACCGTCGGACGCGTGAGCAACCACGCAAGCGCGACTTGCGCCGGTGTGACGCCGAGATTCGCAGAAACCGTATCCAACGCGTCGAGAATTCGCGCGCCCCGATTATTCAGGTACGACCTGACCATTCCGGAACGTGCTCGGCCTTCGAGATCGGCTTCGCTGCGATACTTTCCGGTAAGAAATCCCGCGGCAAGCGAAAAATACGGAATCACCCCGATACCTTCAGACTCGCAGGTAGCGAGAAGTTCGCGTTCAAACGGCTCGCGTTCGTACAGATTGTATTCGGGCTGCAGAGTCTCGTAGCGCGCGAGTCCTTGCGATTCGCTAATAGCCAGCGCCGATTGCAAACGCGACGCCGTAAAATTCGAAGCACCGATCGCTCGCACTTTTCCTTGCGTGACGAGCTGATCGAACGCTTCCAGCGTTTCGTCTTGCGGGGTGGATTCGTCGTCGTAATGCGCTTGGTAGAGATCGATGTAGTCGGTCTCCAATCGTCTAAGTGACTCTTCTACTTCATCCAAGATGTAGGTCTTCGATAAGCCCTTTCGTCCGGGAGCCATCTCGCCACCGACTTTTGTCGCGAGGATGACGCGATCGCGCTTTCCGCTCTTGGCAAACCACTTTCCCAAGATCGTTTCCGACTGGCCGCCGGCGCCGTTGTTTGCCCATCGCGAGTACGTGTCCGCCGTATCGATGAAATTGAAGCCTGCCTCAACGAACGCATCGACCACCGAAAACGACGTTGCCTCGTCGATGGTCCAGCCAAAGACGTTCCCGCCGAGCGCGAGCGGGGCGACTCTGAGCTGCGAGCGTCCCAACGTTCGTCGTTCCATATCACTACGGTACAACGCTATCATAGCGGTAACAATGGGGATACGATGATTGCCGAACGGTTAAGCGGCGGGGATCGCCGGCAGGTTGGTGCGTCCGAGGAAGTGGCTTCGCTTGTCTTGCGCGACAACGCGAAATTCGGCGAGCTTTTCGACGCGATGCTTCACGAGGATCCGATCGTACGGATGCGCGCAGCTGACGCGACCGAAAAGCTCGCGCGCGTACGGCCCGATCTGCTCGCGCCGTATCGCAAACGGTTGATTGAGGAAGTCGGCGAGATCGATCAGCATGAAGTTCGTTGGCACGTTGCGCAGATGCTCTCAAACGTTCGGCTCGACGCAAAAGAGCGTTCGAAAGCGACCGCGCTGCTCGAACGGTACCTTCAGGACAAAAGCGTGATCGTCGTCGTGGAGTCACTGCAAACGCTGGTCGACTTCGCAAAGGACGATCGCGGACTGCGCAACCGTATAACGCCGATCGTCGAACGGATGGCTGCGCGAGGGACACCCGCTATGCAGACGCGCGCCCGCAAGCTGTTGGAGCGCTTGGAGCGAGCGGTAGAGACCAAACGGACGAAGCGTTAGCGAGCGTGAGTCCGGGGACGCCACTCGAGCATCGAACGTGCCTTGGCGTTCGAAACGCGATCGTTCTCGTCCACGATGTTGAAGATTCCCTCGACACCGGCTTCCAGAGCAAGTAGCGCTGCACGGGCCGCATCGTCGACATGAACGGAGACCGCGTCGTCACGTGTGTCGTGTCCCGTTCCCGAACCGTAGAGGTGACCGAATCGCAGCACGACTCCTGAAAGTGGCGGAGATTGTAAGACGCTCTGCTCCAGATCGACTACCCCGAGCCTCGTCGTTTTCGTCGGCTCGGGAACGTCGATGTCAACGGGATCGTCTTCGTCGTGCGGTCCACCGTCCGGAGCGTAAACCCACGCAATGCTCGCCGCAACGATCCTGCGAACGCCACCGGCGAGTGCCGCGCCGACGAGATTACGGGTGCCCTCCCGCCGCATCCGCGCGTTGCGAATCGTTCCTTCGGTCATCTGTGCCGCCTGCGTTCCAAACGGCAAATCGGTGAGCAGATGAACGATTGCCTCCGGAC
>JAMXLG010000146.1 GCA_024281135.1 Vulcanimicrobiia bacterium
TGACCGCTCGAAGTCCACGCGCCGCTCGTTCGTCACCGGGGGCGCGCTGTTTGCCGCCTCGCTCGCGTCCGGCGACCTTGTTCTTGGCGCGACACCCCCAACGGTAAACCCAGGAGCGCAAAAGGCACTCGACACGCTGATGGCCGGAAACGCCCGGTTCGTGGCGGATAAGGCCGTCTGCCCGCCGCTAACCACGAGGCGCCTCGAGCTTGCGGAGGCGCAGCATCCGTTCGCAATAGTCCTCAGCTGCTCGGATTCGCGCGTTCCGGTTGAGACCGTGTTCGATCAGGATCCTGGGAATATTTTTGGAGTCCGCATCGCGGGAAACTTTGTGGACGAGGACGGTTTAGCGTCGATCGAGTACGGCGTGGAAGTTCTCAAATCATCGCTCTTGCTGGTGCTCGGGCACACGACGTGCGGTGCGGTAAAAGCCGCAGTCGCATACGCAAAGGACGGCACCAAGGAACCCTCACGCATTCAGCGGTTGGTTGAAGCGATTCTTCCCGCCGTCAGCGCGACGAAAGGAATGTCCGGCGACTGGGCGCACAATGCGGAAATTCAAAACGTGAAAGACAACGTGAAATACGCGTCATCAGCGTCGCCCATCACCCGGAATGCACTCGAAGAGAAAACGCTCTCGATCGCCGGCGGAATGTACGACTTAAAAACCGGACGTGTCATCATCATCACCTAGCAAGGAAGAATTCGCAGTTTATGCCCTTCACCCGACCTGCTTCACTCGATGACGCCGTTGCGCGACTGATCGAAGGCAATCGCCGATACGTCGAAGAGCATCCGGTAGCGTCTGTTGTCTCCGCGCAGCGTGTCGAACTTGCGAGCGGACAATCGCCGTTTGCGACGATCCTCGGATGCTCCGATTCACGCGTGCCGATCGAAACGATCTTCGATCAGCAACCGGGAAATTTATTCGTCGTTCGCGTCGCCGGAAACATCGTCAACGACGACGGATTGGCGTCAATCGAATATGCCGTCACCGTGTTGAATTCCATGCTCGTGGTGGTGCTCGGTCACGAACGATGCGGCGCGGTAAAAGCCGCGCTCAACTATCTCGAAACTGACACTCGGCTTCCCGGACACATGCAGCGGCTAGCAGATGCGATTGTACCGGCGGCGCGGGAGACACGCGGCACTCGCGGCGACTGGTGGCATGAAGCGGTCATCGAAAACGCGCGAACGAATGCTCGCGAAGTGATCGATCGCTCAACCATCGTCGCCGATGCGGTGCGCGAAGGGCGTGTACGCGTGGTGGGCGCCGCCTACGACCTCCACAGCGGGATCGTGACGTTTCTAGAAGAGCGGAAGATCGCGGGCGCAGCTCTGCGTCGTAACGATCTCTAAGTGCGGCCGGCGAAAGCGCGCGCAGCTGCCATCATCGAAGCAGCTATGCTGTTGAGCGGCTTGTCGCGCAACAACAACATTGGCACCTGATCTTCGAGGTGCGGGTTGCTTCCCGCGAACCACGCCCGGATGATTTCGGTGTCCTCGTCGCCGCCGATCATCATTGCGATCTGAAGCGCGAAACGCAGGACGTTGGGCCGCTGCGGCACGCGCCCCTCGGTCCATTGTGTCACGGCACGCGTTTCGGTGACTCCGCCGATCACGGCCACGGTCGTCGCTCCGAGTAGCGTAATAAGACGCGTGACAACCTGACCGATCGGCAGCGACATCGCGTCCGCGTGCGCCTGCATATCATTCTTCGTCGTTCCGTTCGTATTGCGCTCAGTCTGCATCCCGGGTCAAATCACTCCCTAAATCACAAGTACCGATCCAGAAATCTTTTTTACCACAAAGGGCCTCCTGCCAACCGCCGAAACGGAAAGGGCCTGGTCCGCTTGGACCAGGCCCTTGTTTGTCTGTTGCGTTTTAGGCTTACGCCGTCGCGCGGATGCGGTTGGGGTCGACTTTGACGCCCGGCCCCATCGTGCTGGTCAGCGTAACGCTGCGAAGGTACGTGCCTTTCGCGGCGGCCGGCTTCGCACGAACGACTGCATCGAGCAGCGTGGTCAGATTTTCGAGCAATTGGTTCGCATCGAACTGCGATTTTCCGACGATGGTGTGAATGATCCCGGTTTTATCGAGACGGTATTCAACCTTACCGGCCTTGATGTCGCGAATCGCGCCGGCGATGTTCGGCGAAACGGTTCCGGCCTTCGGGTTCGGCATCTTCTGTGCGAGGATGCGTCCGAGTTCCTTACCGACTTGCGCCATCATGTCCGGCGTCGCCACCGCTACGTCGAATTCCGAGAAACCGCCCTTGAGACGGTCGATCAGATCCTGATCGCCGACGATATCGGCGCCCGCTTCTTGCGCAGCTTTAGCGTTGTCGCCCTTGGCGAACGCAATGACTCGCACTGTGCGGCCCGTGCCGTGCGGTAGCAGAACCGTACCGCGAACGTTTTGATCGCTCTTCTTCGGATCAACGCCAAGGCGAATGTGCACCTCAACGGTCTCGTTGAATTTCGCGTTCGCGTTCTTCTTCACGACATCGATTGCTTCGGCCGGCGTGAAGAGCGTCTTCTTGTCGTAGTTAGCGACGAGATTCTTGTAGCGCTTTCCGTGATGCTGCGGCATTACGATTCCACCTCCACGCCCATCGAGCGTGCGGTTCCCGCAATGATCTTCTTCGCCGCATCGATGTCGTTTGCGTTGATGTCGGGCATCTTCACCTTCGCGATCTCCTCGAGTTGAGCGTTCGTCAATTTGCCGACCTTGTTACGGTTCGGCTCTTTCGAACCTGACTCAATTTTGAGCGCCTGTTTGATTAGGAACGACGCCGGCGGCGTCTTCGTGATGAACGTGAAGGTGCGGTCTTCGTAAACGGTGATCTCGACCGGAATGATCATGCCCGCTTGCGAGGCAGTACGTTCGTTGTACTGCTTGCAGAAGTCCATGATATTCAGGGAGTACGGTCCAAGCGCGGGACCAATCGGCGGCGCAGGCGTTGCCTTACCGGCCGGAATTTGCAGGCCGATCTTGCCTACAACTTTCTTCGCCATGTTGTCTCCTTAACGAGTCGCCTTACGGCGATCTGCCCCTCAGCAATCTCGCGCGCCGGGGTCGTTCGCGCGAGAAACTTGTTATGTCGCCTAGACTTTCTCGACTTGGAAGAATTCCAGCTCGACCGGAGTTTCGCGTCCGAAGATCGAGATGAGCGCGCGCAGGCGTTCTTTTTCGGGTTGAATTTCGTCGACGACTCCGGTGAAGTCGAAGAACGGGCCCGAGGTAACCTTGACGCGGTCGCCCTTCTTGAAGTCGATCTTGAGCTTGGGCGCTTCGATGCCCATCTGCTTGAGGATCGTCTTTACTTCTTTCTCTTGCAGCG
>JAMXLG010000147.1 GCA_024281135.1 Vulcanimicrobiia bacterium
GCGTGGTGCTCTTCGACGAAGTTGAAAAGGCGCACCCCGACGTCGCTTCGATTCTTTTGCAGATTCTCGACGACGGACGCCTGACGGATGCGAAGGGCCGCACCATCGACTTTCGGCACGCGCTGATTATCTTGACGACGAATCTTGCGGACGACGAGCTGGGGCTCGCGTTCCGATTGGAGCTACTCGACCGGATCGACGAGATCGTTCCGTTCCGCGAGCTCGGGCTCGAGCAAATCGAAGCTATCGTTACGATTCACGTCGACGCGCTGGCGGAACGCCTCGGCGCCCGAAACGTAACCCTGAATCTTTCCAGCGATGCAAAGCTCTATCTCGCCCGCGTTTCGATGGCTTCAGGAAGCGGCGCGCGCTACGTGCAGCGTACCGTCTCACATTACGTCTCGACGCCGCTTTCGACCGCGCTGCTGCGCGGGGAGCTCCGCGACGGATGCGCGGCAGACGTTACGCTCGAGGGCGACGCGTTAACCGTGCGCGCCGCTTAGGGCAATAGCATCGCGCCGCCGGCCGTCGGCGGCGAAAGGGCGAGTGCGATCGGAGCGGCGACGCCGTTAGAGATCGTCGTCCACGATCCCGCTGCATACGGCGAAGCATATACGGTTACCGAGTTGTTTCCATAGTTCGCAACGTAGAGATTCCCGAGCGCGTCGATCGCCAGCGCAACCGGCTGGCTCTCTCCGCCGACGATCGTGGTTGGAGAGTTGGTGTAGGGAGCGCTGTACTCGGTCACCGTATTTGCACCCTCGTTCGGAACGAAAAGATTCGTCGAGAGCGCGGTGATGGAACCTTGCTCGTTCACGCCGTTGGTTATCGTGGCAACCGGAGCGCTCGAGCTCGAAAATGGGGGAGAGTACTCGACGACCGAGTTAGGCGTAGAATTGATATTTGCGACGAAGAGGTTTCCGCGATTGTCGAGCGCTAGCGAGTTCGGGGTGTTGAGACCGCGCGAGATCGTCGTCGGGGAGCCTGTGTAGGGTGGTGCGTATGCGGTGACGGTGTTGTTCGCCGCATTTACAACAAACAAATCGCCGTTTGGATCGAGTGCGAGGCTTACCGGGTCGTTGACGTTTGACGAAATCGTCGCGGCCGGCCCACCGCCGTACGGCGGCGAGTAGAGCGTCACCGTGTTACTGCCGCTGCCGTTCGCCACGAACAAGTTCCCGCGTTGATCGACTGCGAGAGCCTGCGGGTGGGTGATTCCGCCGGCGATCGTGATCGGCGATTGATTGTAGGGGGGAACGAATTCGGAAACGCTGCCGGTCTGATTCGCGACGAACAGATCGCCGGCGGAATCAAAGACGATCGCCAGCGGACTGGTGACGCCGTTTTGAATCGTCGCGAGCGGAGCGGTTTGACCGTTTACGAAGAGTCCAACGCTGTTCGAGCCCGAGTTCGCAACGGCCAGTATCTGGCGAACGTCGACGTGCGCGGTTCCGCTGCAGACCGCGCTCGAGAGGGCGCATGGGCTTCCGGGTCCAGTATTGCTTGACGTCGCGCGAAGAATAGCCGAGCCTCCATTCGAAGCTCCGACGGGAGTTACGTAGAAAAGATTCGCCGAGGTCTGTCCCTGCGACACCGCAAGCGGGAGTGACCCGCCGGCTTGACTCAATCCAAAGCTCGCCCCGCCGCCCACCATCACGTTCTGATTGGCGTCGAGCATCTCGACCATCAGCGGATGCCGCCCTGCGCCGTAGAGATCGATCGCGCCTTGCGAGTTGGCGACGCTCGTTGAGGAGGCCGGAACGACGACGAGCGAAGACGGCACCCCGCCAAGGGTCAGGTTGAGTGCGTTGTTTGCGGATGCCCCGACGGTGAAGGCGACGGCGACGTTGCCGACCGTGCCGGTGTACGTACCGGCCGGGAGCTGCAGCGCGAGTTGGCAGCTAGAGCCACCTTGCGTGGGAGTGCAGCCGCTCGCGCTCGGACCGACTGATACCGTTTGACTGATCGCCACAGGCCCACTGACGTTAATAGCCAGCGCCTGCGAACCGGCAACCGGCGCCGGGGTCGTTATCGGCGGCGTAGCGATCGGCGCCCCGTTCGTCATGATGCCGGTTCCGGTGGTCGGTGGCGACGCGAGGTTGTTCGATCTTGTAATAGAGTTCATTTGTACGCCGGCCGGAACGAAAATCCGGACGACCGTATTTCCCATGCCGCCACCGCCGTTTGCTCCGCTGCCGTTTCCAGGAAGCATTACGTTACCCTGGCTGCCTGCACCGGCGCATCCGGCCGCGAACGCCGCCGCGACGACGGACGCAGGTACCAGTCGGTATGGAAGTTTGCGCCGCATCGTTCTTTGTAACTTAACGGAGCACTGCTTCGATGTTTGTTCGCATGGCGTCGGGCGAGAGCTCGCCGACTACGATCTTTCGAACGATTCCGGTGCGGTCGATGAAGACGTGCACCGGCAGCCCGTTGACATCGTATTGATTGCGCAAAGTGCCCGAGTCGACGACGACGGGATAAATAAGGCGGTGCTCGCTGCGAA
>JAMXLG010000148.1 GCA_024281135.1 Vulcanimicrobiia bacterium
TCAGCTTACGCAAGGATTGGCGCCGCGCGCTGCTTCTTTGCAGAGCACGGCTGTTACACCACCATCCTCGTGGGAAGGGCTGACTTCGTACTTTCCGGCGCTCCCAGACGCCACGTGGTACATCAGAGAGGCCGGGCAAAACACGTCGAGCGCGACGAGTGCGATCCTATGCCAGCAATCGACGCCAACATTCGGTTATAACTTCGGTGTTTTTTCGGCGAATGTCGGCGTAGGAAGTTCAACGGCGTTCGTTCCGCTCAATCCCACGTCGTGGGGAGGCGGCGCGGCAACCGGTTCGGTTGCACTCATCGACTACGATCCGGCCGCGAACGTCGGTTATGTCGTGTTGAACGGAGCGACACTCTTCGGTACGAATGACGACGTCCTCGCGACCGTCAATTTCGCGACGAACTCCGTATCGTATGCCGATCTCGGCGACCAAGGAGTTCCGTTCGATTTCGTCATCGATCCGGCCACGCACGTTGGAGCGATGTCGAGCACCGGCCCGGGCTTCTTCGGCACACCGGAAGTCATCCTCCTCAACCTCGCAACGGCATCCGTTGCGTCGCAAGTGACAATTCCGACATGGAATTTTTACGGAATCGTAGGCGGAGGGCTGACGAAACTCGCCGTCGATCCGATCCATGGCCTGTTTGCCGTTCAGAACATCGTTCCGGCGGTGGACCAAACGGATAACAACCCGCTCAGTGAAGTGGACTTCATTAACGAAACCGGCAGTGTCGTTAGCAAAACGCCACGCTACTACAATTTATCGACCTTCACCGTCGGCGATCATTGGTTCCAGCTGAACCCGACAACGCGCACGGGCTTCATGGATGGGCCGAACTTCACCCAAATCATTCCATTCCCGTATTAGGCGGTGCAAGGAAAATGAACAACGCAAGATTAGGTACACGATTGATCTCCATCGCGGCATCGCTGTTGTTACTAGCGGGCTGCGGCGGTGGTGGCGGTGGTGGAGGTGGTGCACTGCCGGGCGGAGGCGGCAACGCGACAGCATCGCCAAATCCTGTCTCAAGCGGCCCGACGCTCTCGATGAACGCTCTTTCCATCACGTCGTCTACGCCACAGACCTTCAGCGTAAGAGATAGCGGCTACACGGGAACGTTTTCCGTGAGCGGTTGCGCGAACGTGGTTTCGGTCTCGCCGTCTAGCGCTGCAGGACCAACCGCTACTTTCACGGTGACGCCGGTTGCACCGGGCACCTGCACGCTGGTGATCTCGGAGAGCGACGGGCGCTCCGTAACGCTTGCAGTCGCATATACCATCACGCAAGGAACGATCCAATGACGTTGCAGCGGAATTTTAGAACCGCCGGCTTTGCGGTTACAATCGCGGCATTTACGCTCGCGGGATGCGCGGGCGGCGGAGCAGCTCTTCCATCCCTCACCGGCCACAGCGTTACTTCCGCTCGAACGGCAAAGGCGTCGTTCACGATCCACTGGCCCGCCCATGCGATCGCTTCTCCAAAGAGTGCTAACCGCGCGCGGTCGCAATATATTTCGCCTTCCGCGCTCGCCGTTGTCGTGGAAGTAAATCCGAATGCCGCAACGCCGGGTCCCATCACGTTTGCGAATGCAAACGGCGCACAGACGAGTACGGTGACGATCGATGCGCCGGTTGGCAACGACGAGTTTGTCTTTACGCTCTGGGATACGCAACAAACAGCCGGTGAAACGCAGGCCGTCGGTAATCTCCTCGGACAGGCCGATGTAGCGTCGCAAACGATTGTTGCGGGTCAGGTGAACACTGTGAATGCGACGATTGGTGGAATTACAAGTCGTATCAGTATTGCACCTATTGCGGGCCAGGCATTCGTCGAAACGGATCCGACCATTGGGTACGATCTGGTCGGCGATCTGCCGGCGACATTCGCGGCAACCGCGTATGATGCAGGTGGAAATGTCATTGTCTCTCCTGGAGCGCCTTCTCTTAGTTTTGCAGCGAGCAGCGGCTCAGCGGGATTCATCAGCGTCCAGCCCGTTTCAGCCAATCCAAATCAATTCACTGTCGCGGCGCTGACTGCTAAAGCGTCGGCATCGCCCTACGGAGCGGTCGTCACTGCGACCGATTCGGGCGTGCAGCATACGTACACAGCAAATTTGAACGTGTTCCTTCGGTCGGCAGTGTACGTTTCGTACGGAACCGGTGCAGGTTCGCGAATTGCGATGTACGATGATCACGGAAACGTCATGCCGCTTCGCGCGGGAGCGTTTTCTGGATTGACTTCGCCCGCCGGTCTTGCATATAGCTCAAAAGAACATCGTCTCTTCGTTGCCGATAACGGGGCAAACAAGGTGCTCGCGTTCGACGCCAGTGGGAACGCGGCGAGTGGATTCTCTCCCCCTACACTAGCCGGTGCTCGCGCGATTGAATACGATTCACAGTCCGACGCGGTTTTTGCAACGGGAACGTCACAAACGATTGCCTTTAATCCCGACGGTACTCCGAAGGCGCTAGTCACGGGAGCATTTTCGCAGACGACGTCGCCTGACGGCATCGCGTACGTCGGCGCGGACCCAAACTACAATCCGTACG
Organism: Vulcanimicrobiia bacterium; assembly: GCA_024281135.1. The sequence goes on from JAMXLG010000148.1 coordinate 2,560, forward strand.
ATGCTGTTGCCGTAGCGAATGACGCAACGGCTTCAATCGACTACTATGATGCGCGTACAGGTGCGTACTTGGCGACTACGGATGCGCTCGGTGCTCCGGCCGCCGCGCCGATCGTGGGTCTCGCATGGAATATGGCCTCTCCCGGCCACCCGCTGCTTGTGGCCGCGGGCGGCGGCGCTGGTGCCGGCTTCGGGTTAACGACCATACCAGGCTCGGGCGGCAGCATTTTCGACAACGTTACGTCAACCACATCGCGATTTGCCGGAGTCGCCTTTGCTTCGACCATCGCCCATGACGCGACGGCGACCTCAAATGCAACGCAATACGAAGCGTTTGTCGTGCAAACCGATGCCAATCAAATCCAAGGGTATATTCGCGATCCGTACTCCGACCAGATTTTTCCATCTCCGGACGTGCTGATTTCTACGCCGGCTGCATCGGGATTGTCAATGCCTCTGGGTATCGCGGTCGCGATCTGACGTTGCGCGGAGCCGGCGCCGCGGTTCCGGTGAAGGCGTTGGGAAGAACTTACGGCGTTGCAGGCGTTAGCACCAGAGGAACCGGCGTGGGCGTGATGACTGGAGTCGGGGACGGCGTGTAATTGACAATGACCGTGAACGTCGTCGGCGCCGTCCCGCTTGCGAGCAACTCGCGGCGATCCACGCCGTTTGCGCCCAGCTGCAGTTGGATGAGCGCGTTTCCGCCGACCGCGGACGATGACGCATCAAATGCATAGGTAACGGGCGTCGCGGTTGCGCCGGCAAACAGCGGATCGATCGTGCCGAGTTGCGACACCGAAACGGTTGAAGCCGCAAAAGTGTCGATCGGAGCGATGACTTCACCCGCGCTTGCGGCCGTGCCAGGTGCGAAAGCATACCGCGTAACCGTCTTTTGCGCCGCATCGAATGCGTACGCCCACGAATATGGCCGGTGCGAACCATCTTCGGTGAAGAAGTCGATTTCGTGTCCGTCGGCATTGGCGTTGCCGTTGACATCGGTTGCGGGAACGTAGACCGCCCACGCGCTCGCGGCTTCCACCGGAAGCCGTTCCATCAGGCGTTGCGCCGCACTTTGGCCCTGGACGCGCGCATCGAGGGTCGCCGTTGTTTGCGCAAGCCGTGACGCGAAGAGGACGAGCCCGCCGATTACGACGGCAGCGATTGCCGCGCCGATGACCAACTCGACGAGCGTGAAGCCCGCTTGGTTCTCCCTCACGAGGCACCAGAGTGCCCGCGTTGCTTCGCTTTATGACTTTGTGGTACAAAGTGGAGGATGACCGAACTGGAGCGCGCGCTGCTCGATATCGCCGAGGTCCGTGACCGCCTGGCAACGATGCAGCGATTCAAAGGCTATTCCGCCGTGGCGGCGGTGCTTTCGGGCATCCTTGCGATCGTTGCCGGCATCACTCAGGCGCTGGCGGTTCCGGTGCCTCACGGTGCGCATCAGGGCCGCATTTATTTCGCGATTTGGTTCGTCTGCGCGGCGGCCGCCGCACTCGCTAACTATGGCGCGATCGCGCATTGGTTCGTGAGCGACGAAAGCGCGCGCGACCGCTGGCAAACCCGCACGGTCGGTCTTTCGATCCTTCCCGCTCTCGTGCTCGGCGGTGCGTTGTCATTTGCGCTGCTCGCGAGCGGCGGGATCGCGCAACTTCCCGGCGTGTGGTATGGGTGTTATGCCGTCGGTCTCTTTGCGTCGCGCACGATGATTCCGCGCGGCGTTTTGCCGATTGCCGTCGCATTGCTCGCGATCGGTATCGGATTGCTGTTCGTGCCGCCGACGATTGCGCTTGCGTGGTGGGTGTTACCGGCCGGATTTGGGACGGCGCAAATTGCGATCGGGTACTTCCTTTTTCGCGACCGGTCGGTGAACGCATGAGCGCAACCAATCTCGATCGCGTCTTTCACGAACGCGGGCGTTTGGCGATCTGCTCGACGCTCGTCGCGCAAAATGACGGCGTTTCGTTCACGCAACTCCAGGACGCGTGCGGACTCACCGACGGCAATCTCAACCGTCATTTGCACGCTCTGGCTGAAGAGGGCATCGTCGAAACCGAACGCCGCACGGGGATCGGCCGCCCGCAAACAATCGTGCGTATCACGTCCGCCGGCCGGGCACGGTTCCTTGCCTATATCGATGCGCTTGAAACGATCGTGCGCGATGTTCAGCGTTCCACGAGAGAGAACGAGTCGCCGATTCGCACGATGCCTGCGCGTAGCACGTCGCAATAAACTCCCATCCACGCCGAACGTTCTCGGGCGACATAACTGAGAATCTCAGGGTCGCTTTCGCCGCCCGCTTGATCGTATGTCGTCACGACACATCGTTCGATCGGATAGCGAACGCGCAGCAGGACGTCGCCGAGCGCGGCTTCGCGTCCCGTCATCGCTTCTTCCGTTAGCGAAAACCCCTCGCGCGACGTGACGAAAAAGTTCGGACGAAAGCGTTCGAAGCCGACGTCGTACCCGACATAAGCGCTCAATCCGCGAAGCCACTTATCGACGATGATCGAAACCGGCGCGTCATCGACAAACGGTTCGGCGGGGCGTTCTTCGAGTTCAACGTTCACGCCGCGTTCGTGCGCGCGTTCCACGCCCGTCGCGGGATCGCTCGAGAGGTGAAGCCGGTCGTTCTCCTTGCCGCGATACGGCTTTCCGGCGCGCGCGTGTCCGTCGCGCACGATCATCGCCCGCACGCGATCCCCTTCGAGTCCCTGCGGCAGCACCGCAACTTCGTCGAGCGGTTCGCCGCGTAAGCTCTTGACGGGATAGCGACGGATCGCCGCAAGCGTGCCCAGGTCCATGGGTTCAGTGATACTCGGGAGCTTGCGAGGAAGCCCGCTAAAACCGCAAGAAGCGGGGGACCGATGGTATCGACGCCCGCGTTTGCGTTGCGCCCGCTCGGCATCGGCGAGATCTTCGACCGTGCGGTGACCCTGTACGTGCGCCACTTCGTCGCGTTCACGCTGATGGTGTTGACCTTGCTCGCGCCGCTTGCGGTCGTGCAGTATTTCGTCTTGCCCGATCAAGCGCAGTCACTGTCGCAAGCCATCGGCCAGGTTCAGCATCCGTCAAAAACGCCGGAGCCGCCCTTTTCCAGCCGGCAAATAAGCGCATTGCTTCTCATTGCTGCGCTCGCGCTGATCTTTGCGCCGTTTGTGAATAACGCCGTTGCAGTCGGCGTTGCGCGCGTGTACAACGGGATGCAGCCGGCGTACGGTGCAAGTTTCGGGGCGGTTTTTCGACGCTGGTTGCCGCTGCTCGGCACGGCGATCCTCAACGTCTTGATTCTGTTGGGGGTGTACGTCGCGATGGTCGTCGGCTTGGTGCTGCTGCTTACGATCGGCGGATTGTTGCTGCGTCCGGCGCTGCCGCTTGCGGTTGCCGTCTTCATCTTTGCGATCGTAGCGTTCTTGGCAGTGCTCGTGTTCTTTCTCTTGCTGATCATCGCATATGCGTTCTCGATGTATTCTACGTCACTCGAAAACGCATCGCCGGTGCACGCCGTCGGCCTTGCGTACCGCCGCCTTTTCAACCGGAACGAATTTAAAAAAGCGCTGCTGATGGCACTCGCCTACATCGGATTGCAGATCGGCGTTTTTACCCTCAGCTCGACGGTTGGATTCGTTCTGCTGCTTGCGGTGAGAAGCTACGCGCTCGAACTTGCGGTCAATGCGATCGTGGGCGCCATGGCGGCGGCGTTCGTGACGATTTTACTTGCCGTCTATTACTACGATATTCGCACGCGCGTCGAGGGACTCGACCTAGAAACCGATCTTCAACGGTTGACGGCCGCGTCGTGACGCCCAAGCCGCCGCACGATTTGGTGCAGGCGGTCCGCGCCGAATTGGCGACTCCCGGGCGCTATCATCTCGCGCAAACGAGTACGGTGCATCGGTCGTGGCTCCAAATCGCGCTACAGTGGCTCTACGATCGCTACGGCGATTTGCTTCACGCATTGCAATCTCGTCTCCACGTCGGGCCGAACGCGGTCTCAGTGTTCGGCGACGCCATCGTGGTGGTCTGCGTCATCGTCGTTGGTGTAGTGGGTGCGCGGCTACTCATAACGCTGCAAGTCGAGCGCGCGCGGCGTAGCAGCACGATATCAATTGGACCGCCGCGCAGCGCGCATGCCATCGCGAGCGCTGCAGGCGACGCTGCGGCAGCGGGTGACTACGTCCGCGCGATTCGTTTGCTGTTTGCAGCGGCGGTGACACTGCTCGATCTGCGCGGCATCCTTCACGACGATCCGAGCGCGACGGTCAACGACTTGCGGCGTGCGCTTCGCGCGCGCAACGCCGCGGCAGAACCGCCGTTCGTGGAAATCGCCCGCATGTTTTCGGCGGCCGCGTACGCCGAGCAGCATCTCGACGCAACGGCATGGGAAGCGGCGCGAAGCGCATACGAACGCCTCTCTGCGAGCGCAAGCGCGGCATGAAAGCGCGAGCGCTCGAATTCGCGATTTTCCTGGGTGGCATCGGCGTGCTGCTTGCCTTTGCGTTCGCCGGGCAAAGCGGTACGCTTTCCGCGTACTCGACGTTCGATACGGGACCGAACGGATATCAGGCGCTCTTCAACGTGTTGCGCTCCGAGAACGTTCCCGTCGACCGGTTGCAGCAGCCCCTCGGATTGCGCGATCCGAACATTCGCGTGCTGGCTTTTACGTCGACGTTGCCCGAGATGACCACCAATCAAGGCTCGGTCTACGACGACAACGACTACAAGCAGCTCGCCGCCTTTGAAAAGTCGGGCGGTCGCATCGTCTATTTCGCGTCGCCGCGAGTCGACCCGATGCGCGCCTCAATCGGACGCAGCAACATCCGCGTAACGTTTCTCGATGCTACGCAGTTCACGAACCGCGCGCTCTCGGAACGTCCGCAGCGAATCGTGAAGGCGTTCGACATTCTAGCTGGTCGCGGCGTCGTCGCGTTCGACGAACGTCTCCACGGCTATGGGACCAATCGCACCTTGTGGTCGGTGCTGCCCTTCCCCGTGCGTGCTGCGTTTTGGATTGTCGTTGTTGCGGTGCTCATCGTTCTCGTCGACGCCAACATCCGCTTTGCTCCGGCCGTCGTTCGCGAACCGCCCGCCGAGCGCGACTCGGCCGCATACGTCGCTTCGATGGCCGCCTTGTTACGTCGTGCGCACGCCGGGGCTGCTGCGATCGCGCGCTTTGCCAAGAAGACAAAGGACGACGACGAACTGCAGAATCTCGCGCAAGTTGCGCATCCAACTGACGCGATGGTCGTACGTGCCGCGGTACTCGCAGCCCGTCAGCGAAAGGAAGGCGTGTGAATCAATCGATCGCCGAAGTAGCCGGCTTCTCCGAGCGCATTCGCGAGGGATTTGCGCGAACGATCGTCGGCGGCGACCGCACGGTGTTCGCCCTGCTGCTCGCGCTGCTGACGCGCGGTCACGCGCTGCTCGAAGGCGTTCCGGGAACCGGGAAGACGCTTGCGGTTCGCGCGTTTGCCGCGCTCCTTGGTTTAGAGTTCAGACGGATTCAATTTACGCCCGACCTCATGCCCGCCGACGTGACCGGCACGTCGGTATTCAATCCGCAAACGGCGCAATTCACGGTGCGTCCGGGTCCGATCAATGCAAATGTGGTGCTAGCCGACGAAATCAATCGCACGCCACCGAAAACGCAAGCAGCGTTGCTTGAGGCGATGGAAGAAGGCCGCACCACGATCGACGGCAAGCCGATCGCACTCCCGTCGCCGTTCATCGTCTGTGCAACGCAGAATCCGATCGAGTACGAAGGCACCTATCCACTTCCCGAGGCGCAGCTGGACCGCTTCATGGTAAAGATCGAGACGGGATATCCGGCGCAAGCGGAAGAGCTCGACTTGCTTGCGCGCGTTGCTGCCGGTTTTGATCCGCGGTCGCTCGATCACACCGCTGTGTCCGCGGTCACGAATGCGAGTGAGATTTCATCGGCACAAGCCGCGGTTCGTGCAGTACACGTTGCGGACGAGGTTCGCGCGTACATTTATGCGGTAGCGGCCGCGACCCGTTCCAACGCGCGGTTAGCGCTCGGGGCGTCTCCGCGCGCAGCTGTGTCTCTTCTCCTTGCTGCGCAGGCAGCGGCGGCTATCGACGGGCGCGCATTCGCAACACCTGATGACGTGAAAGACGTTGCCCCGATCGTGCTGCCGCATCGCGTCATCGTGCAGCCGGAGGCCGAGATCGAAGGCACGACGGGCGCATCGGTTATCGCCGAGATTCTCGGCAGCGTTCCCGTTCCGCGTGCGTAGGCTGCGCTTACCGCTCTGGCCGTCTTCGCGCGCCATTTGGGCGCTCGCC
>JAMXLG010000149.1 GCA_024281135.1 Vulcanimicrobiia bacterium
CTCGCCGATGGCAGCCGCGTAATGGCGCTTCAGATTGAGCTCATTCCGTTGCTGCAACGGGCGCGAGAATTATATGCGATGCCGCGCGGCCGCGAGCGCTTTGATGCCTACGTTGCGCTCGGCACGAACAACACCGACGAAATGCATCTGCCGATCGCCGTAATGAATCCGATGGGCAAGGAGCACGTCCTTGCATACGTCGAGCGCTTGATCGAACTTGATGCCGAGAATGTTGCGAAAGCTGCAGCTCGCGAGGCGGCCACGGCATTGCACGACGTGAACGATGCACTGCTGATCGCGGTCGTCGTAGCAGACGACTTGCAAGGCGGATGGACGAATCGCGCTTTCACGGAATTTTCGCATCGTTACGAGCGCAAGTACGAAGTCGAACGCGGCTGGGCGGTGACGCTGGTGTGGACAAGCGAAGATCCGTCGACGGAGCTCGTTCGCATCCGTACGCTCGAGTCTATTTATCGCACGCTGGACGAGCGCAAAAAGGGCGTTGTTCGCACGCTACGGGCGATCATGGATCGTGAAGGCCGGACGATGCATTTTGCCGGTCGCAATGAATCGCGCTACGACGATGCGACCTTGGCGCGCGTTAGCGAACACATCGAGCGGTATCTCGGTTCCGACAAGGCGCCGGAAATTTTCGCGTCGCTTTACGGCAACGGTATCGCAGCGTCGCTTGGATATCGGTCACTAGGTGTTCCAGCCTACGGCGGCTATGAACTAGCGTTGCGGGACGAATTAAGAAGCGCACATGCTGTTAGGTAACAAGAGTGATAGAGTCTGACGAAACGTTGTACGGTGCGGCGACACCGCAGGAACTCGTTGCCGAAGTCTTTGACGACTACAAAAACTATGTGAATCCACCGCTTGCGCGAGTCATGAAACTCGCGGGTTCTCCCGTTGAGGTTCGCGCGCTAGGCACGACGATTTGGGACCACACCGGCAAAGCGTATTTAGACTTCGCCGGAGGCTACGGTGTATTTACGCTGGGCCATTCCCATCCGCGAATCATCGCGGCCGTGCAGAAGCAAATGGAGTTGCTGTCGCTTTCCGGCAAAACGATGTTCAACGTCATGCTCGGGCGCGCAGCGAAACGCCTTGCTCAGCTTGCGCCGGGCGATCTGCAAATCTCTTTTTGGTGCAATAGCGGCACGGAAGCGGTCGAAGGCGCAATCAAACTGGCACGCGCGGCGACCGGACGTCGCAAGATCGTTGCAACGACCGACGCGTATCATGGGAAAACCATCGGCGCTCTTTCAATCAGCGGTCGAGAAACGTTTCAAACGCCGTTCCGTCCGCTGCTTGCCGACGTCGTGCACATTCCATTTGACGACGTCGCCGCATTGGATGAAGCATTGGTCGATGCAGCGGGGTTTATCGTCGAACCGGTGCAGGGCGAAGGCGGCGTAAACGTTCCCAGCGCCGGATATCTTCGCGCGGTGAGGGAGGCGTGCGACCGCGCCGGCGCATTATTCATCGCCGATGAAGTGCAAACCGGACTTGGACGATGCGGTTACCTCTTCGGTTGCGATCGCGATGACGTCGTTCCGGACGTCATGACGCTTGCGAAAGGAATTTCCGGCGGTATTATACCGGTCGGCGCCTACATCGCACGTGCGTCCGTGTGGAACAAAGCTTACGCAAAAGCGCCGCTGATCCACACGTCGACGTTTGGCGGCAGCGAAATCGCTTGCGCAGCTGCGCTTGCAGCGATGGACGTCCTCGAAGAAGAGGGCCTCGTGCAAAACGCTCGCGAGCGTGGCGCTCAGTTGCTATCAGGTGCGCGTGCGATTGCTGCTGACTTTCCCGAAGTAATAAAAGAGGCACGCGGGCTCGGATTGCTCGTCGGCGTCGAGTTGACGAATGAAGGCTATGGTGGGTGGATCATCCCTGAGATGCTAAAAGCAGGCGTCACCGCCGCGTGGACCCTAAACCAACAGCGTGTGATTCGCCTGGAACCGCCACTCGTTGTCACCGAGACAGAAGTCGACACGGCACTGCGGGCATTACGGGCAGGGGTGTCTGCAGCCGCTGAGAAGCTAGGCCGCTTGTAAAAATGCCCTACGTAAAGACCACCATCGCGATCGCGGCTCCCGCGCGCGTCGTGTACGAGCTTGCCAAAGACCAGGAACGTTTTCCGGAATTCATGCCGGACGTCGAAACCGTAAAAGTTATCGAAAAGCACTCGGATCGCTGGGTCACCCAGTGGAAGACGCTCGTAGAAGAAGCGCCGATCGAATGGACCGAGGAAGACCGTTTCGACGACGACGCGCTTCGAATCGACTACAAACTCTTGGAAGGCGATCTTGATAAGTTCGACGGAGCCTGGACCTTCGAAGAACGCGATGGACAAACCCACGTAGTGCTTGGCGTGGATTATGATTTCGGAGTACCCACCCTCGCGGAATTGATCGGGCCGACGCTCGAGAAAAAAGTGAAGGAGAACTGTGAGATGATGCTCGCTGCGTTGAAAGCTGAGGCCGAAAAGCCGTGACCCGGCCCGCGAAGTTTTGCTTCGTCATCCATCCGTTGTCGATGGAAGACGTTGCGCGTTACGAGCCGGGCGCTGCGGGCAAAGGCGAACCGATCATCCGTAAAATTCTCGAGTGGATGCCCTCTTACGCAGCCGTGCATGTTACAGGCGTGCGCACGCCGGACGGGCGCGAAACCGAAGGCTGGTTCGTCGCAGCCCCGCTATTGCCGGAACAAATGATCGATTTTCCGCGCGAAGAGGTTTACAAACGCATCGTCCGTGCCATTGAAATCGGCGCGGAACTGGGAGCGGATGTTGCGGGCCTTGGCGCATTCACCGGTGTCGTCGGCGACGGAGGCATAACAATAGCGGAACGCTCGCCGATTCCGGTGACGACCGGCAATTCGCTAACAATTGCCGCCGGACTTCACAGTCTTTTCCGCGGCGCAGACGAGATGGGAATCAATCCCGCGGAATCTACCGCGGTTGTGGTCGGCGCAACGGGTTCGATAGGCAGCGCTTGTGCGCGTCTCCTTGCGCCGCGGGTAAAACACGTGATCCTTGTTGCGCGCAACAATACCCGCCTTGCGAAGTTCTACGATCAAGTCAAGGGCGAACTTCC
>JAMXLG010000150.1 GCA_024281135.1 Vulcanimicrobiia bacterium
GCTCGGACGTAGAAGTCCGGGCCTCTTTTCTTAGTGCGGGATCGTAATCGTCGGAATGTTGCTTATGTTCCAGAACGGTATGGTGACCGTGCGTCCGTCTGTGTACACCGCCTTAATTTCGTAACAACATTGCGGTGCGGCGGGAATTGCAACCGTCTGCGTGACGCCGGGATACAGTGGCTGGTTCAGTACGTTGATATTCGATGGTGCGTTTTGCAAAGGTGAGACGGTTACTCGAACGATCCCAGGCTGCCCGACATTTGTGACGGTAACCTGCTGCGGGACCGGCGGCATTATCGGCGCCGGTGCGGGTATTGGATCCGCCAAGCCGTTTAGTGGCGCCAAAACCGCGATTGCGAGTGTGACTGAGACAAGGGCGGTGCGAAGCATGTCCATCTACCTCTACAACCATGGTACACCGCTAACGTGTTTCCGTCGGCAGCCCTGCTTCTTTCCAGGCCTTGTATCCACCATCGAGCGCAATCGCATCGTACCCTCGCTCGCGTAACTGTGCAGCGATACGGCTGCACGAGTTTCCGCTGCCGCAATAGAGCACGACGCGTTCGTCTTTGTCGAACGGCACGTCACCCGAGGCCATCTGCTCGCCGTCGTAGCGCTCCGAGCCGGGAATCTGTTGCTCGTCGGGCGCTCTGCGAATATCGAAGATGCGCAGCGACGTGTCGCGTGCCAACGTGTAGGGGTCGATCTTACCTTCGCTCATGCGTTCCGTTTTCGGGGAAAAGAAGAAGAGCGCCCTTGCGGACGCTCTTCGTTTTTATACGCGAGCGGTTTAATGCTGCGCGTAAGGATCGGGATAGGGAATCGTTCCACCGGATCCCGAGTACTGCGCCAGCACATTGAGCGGCGGAATGTTGAGCGAGTACTTCGCATTGATCGCTTGGATGAACGCCTGAGCTACGAATGCGTATCCCGTATTCGAAGGATGGATACCGTCGAAGCTCAGCAGGCCTCCGCCGAATGCTAGCGTGCAGCACTTGCCCGGATTGAGCGTGAGTGCTTGCAGCGCGAGCGGATCCTGCGTACAACCCGTGACTTGGCATCCCGTCGCGACGTCGTGGAAGAACGTGTGGATGTCGACGAGTGGGACCCCCGTCGCTTGTACCGCGGCGTCAATGCCGGTGTTTAGCGTATTGTTGAGCGTTTGGATGTTGTTGGCGAGCGCCGGCGTTACGTATTCCGAGCCCAGACCGCTCCCTGCTCCGTTCGGATCGAGGTTTGGCTGCTTGCCCGATCCGAGCGCGGTAAGAATCGTGGTCGCGCCGCCGAGCGTAACGTAACCGTAGCCGTTGTTGATCGCCGAGTTGCCGGTGCCCGGGTTTAACCCGTATGCAGTCGCGACTTGCGCGCGAATAGCGTCGGCTGCCGCGTACGGCACGCCGCCTTCGAAGAGCACGCATGCGAGAAACGTTTGCACGGAACCAGGTCCGCCGGCGCCACACGATGCCACGCTCGGCAACGGAGCCACGCTCATGTAGAACCCTGTACCGAGAACGTCCGGCAGATTCGCAACGACGACCTTCGAACCCGCATTTTGCAGCGTCGTAATGATCTTCGTCATGTCTTGCTGGACTTGCGCGGTATTACCACCGATGCCGTTAATCGCCGTGAACGCGCCGCCGCTGAACGCGTAGTGCAGCACGTCATTAGCGCCGAGCCACACCGTGGTAAGCGTCGGACGCAACGAGACCGCCGCGTTGAGCGGAGTGAGCGAAGTCGAGAACGGGAAGCCGGTGAGCACCGAATAGTACGATGCGCTCTCGCTTAAGAGCTCCTGCAGACCTATGAGTGCCGGCGGCGCGCCGGGGAACGGCACGCACGTCGGCGACGGCGGTTGATTCATTGCAATCGCTTCATGCATCGTCATGCCGGGAAGGCCCAAGTTGTGCGCCATCGTCGTCGGATTTTCACGAACGGTTGACAAGACCGTCTGCGGTGCATACGCGGCTTGATTGAACGCGTCGCAACCGCTGCGGCCCGGCAGGGTCGCAAACGGCGGTCCCTTTGTAATGGACGGGCTCGCCGGAACGATTTGATTACCGAGGCCGGGACCGGCGATCAAAGGTAATACGCTGGAACCCGGACTTGCAATCTGGATGTACTGCAGTTGCGATGCGCCGTTCATCTGCATCCAGATCTGCGACCAGAAGCCGTTCATCTGAGTCGGCGGAACACCGATTCCGGTTGCGGCAAACAGGCAGTCGGGAAGCACGCAGAGCGGATTGGGAACCGGCTTGGTTCCAGCCGCGGCAAATCCGCCGAAGACGCCACCGGATTGTTCTCCCGCGGTGAGGCTGTCGCCGAGCCCGGTGAAGCCGAGCGTCGGGTTTGCCGGACCGGGCGTCGGCACCGGAATGTTGGGCGCTGACCCGCTGTTGCTACACGCCGCTAGAAACGACGCGGCAACAGCTGCGGCGAGAAGGCGTGAGAAAAAATGGAATTTCATGTACTACTCCTCGCCTTAGAACGGAATGACGCTCGGCGAACCGATGCCGTAAGCGAATTGAATTTGCGTCGCCTTGAGACCGCCGATGTTCACCGGACAAGTGCCCGCTGCAGCTTGGCCCAAGTTGTCGCACATGAGTGAATGCACGCCGTATGCACCTTCGTTCGTCGGTCCGCCGCTGTTGAGCGTGAGTTGGAAGAAGCTGTAGCTGTTGAATTTCCACTGCGCGCCTGCGAAATAGGCGATCAGGTGCTGCGCATACTGATCGGTCGGAAGATAATCGCGCGAGCTTTGCGGCTCCAAGAAGAAATTGAGCTTCTGATACGGATGATACTCGACGTAGAGGATCTGGTATATCTGCGCATGATTTTGGATGTTCGCGCCGTTGAGGTGAACGAGCCAGCTCGGCGCCGCCGTGAAGGTTCCGAACATCTTCGGCGTCTTGAGGAACGGTAGTGTCACCGCGACTGAATAGAGTTGCGCGGTGCGCGTCTTGACGCCGTAGAACGTTGGGCCGTCGGGCGGATTGATCGCGAACGGGACGATATCGGCGTTGCCCGCTGACTGCGCGATCTTTGAAACGCGCGCGATATAGGTCGGCGTCACGATGATCGGAAGTTTCTTGCCGCCCGGCAATCCGCCGATCAGAAACAGCTTCTCAAGGTTGAACAGGTTGATCGAATCTTTTGTCGCGACGTTGATGTCCGTCGGCGTACAGGTTCCGGTTGGACCCGTCGTGTTGTCGAGACTCGCGCACCCGATCGGATTTGCAAAGCCACGCAGGTACACCGGCACTTGTCCGGTGTTGAAGCCGACGGGGTAATGTTGCAATTGGTAGGTCTGCGCGACGAAGCGCGTCGTCGGATTGAAGCCGTAGGCCGCAACGAGATCGACACCGCCCGGCAGCCAGTCGCGTCCGGTCGTGCCGATGTCGCCCATCGGCCACGCGGTCGTGATATCTGCGGTGTACGTGAAGCCGGTCGGAAGGCCAATTACTGGGCCGACTGGTACCTGTTGAATCGGCGGCACTTGAGCCACCTTCGACCCAGAGTCGCTCTTTTGCGTCACTGGCTGGGTCGTCGGGGCTTTCTTTTGCTGCTGAGCATCCATGGCGTTCTTGATGCCGATGTTGGCACCCTGAACCACCGACTGGCTCATTGCGTCGCCGACGCCGTCGGCAACGGCAGGCACAGCCTGAAGACCGAACGAGACGGCAATAAGAAGAGCCGCACCTGTCCGGACGAGGGACTTGAGCATAGAGTAAAACTCCCCAAACTCGGAGGGCCGGACTATTAAAAGTATCAGATTCCGGTTGAGGGGAGTGTTGGGCTAGCGCCCGTTAAATCCCTCGTAAGAATCCGCCAAAAGTCGGAACTTCTGGCGGACTTTTCGTTACACGTTGGACGGTACTGGTGCAGGCTCTTCCGGCATCGCGTAACCATCGAGCAGTTTGCCGTTTCCACCACCGCGATGACCGCGCAGCTCGAAGCCTTTGATGATGACGTAGAGTACCGGAGTGATCGCAAGATTGAGGAACGTCGCGAAGAGCATGCCGCCGAAGACGACCGTTCCGAGCGAGTGCCGTGCGGAGCTGCCGGCGCCGGATGCATAGACGAGCGGGAGCATTGCGATCACGAACGCGATTGACGTCATGAGAATCGGGCGAAGTCGCGTGCGAGCCGCGCGCATCGCCGCCGTAACTACATTTGCGCCGGCGCGGACCTGCTGATTCGCGAACTCGACGATCAGAATGGCACTCTTAGCGGCCAAACCGATCAACATGACGTAGCCGACTTGCGCGTACGCGTCTTGAGCGATGGCGGGTTGCGCACCACCCAAAAGCCACGGGATAAAGTGCAACGGTTCCGGCAACATGAAATAGCCGATGCTGATGATGTTGCGGTAGTTCATGAACAGCAATGCGCCAAGCAGCGCTGCCGGAACCGCCAGCAACACGATGAGCGGATCGATGAAGCTCTCGTATTGTGCCGCAAGCACCAGGAACACGAAGATGATTCCGAGCGAGAAGATGATGATCGTCTGCGATCCCGACTGGACCTCATCCAGAGTCAAGCCTGACCATTCGTAGGAAACACCGGGCGGGTCGACCTTCTTCGCGAGCTTCTGCATCCCGGCAATTGCCGTACCTGAGCTTGCGCCGGGAGCCACTTGTCCGCTCAGCTCGATGTTGCGGAAGAGATTGTAGTGCGTGATGTTTGGAGAGGTGTTTTCGAGGCTCGTACTGGCAAGCGCGGCGATTGGCGACAACCCGCCGTTGGTTGACGATCGTACGTAGAGATCTTGAAGATCCGAAAGACGCGAACGATACGGTGCGTCAGCTTGAACGTAGACGCGATAGGAGCGATTGAGATAATTGAAATCGTTGACGTAGAGCGAGCCGAGATTAACCTGGAGCGTGTTAAAGACGTCGCTAAGCGAAACGCCGATCGCCTTCGCCTTGTTACGATCGATGTTCATCTCGAGCTGCGGCGAATCGATGCGGTACTGCGTCAAGAGCGAGAACGGCTGCGTCGTGTTGCCCTGTGGCGCTGCAGCGAGGTATTTCTCCGCAACGCCATAGAGATTGCGAAGTCCGATGTTTCCGCGATCTTCCAGTTCCCAGCTGAAGCCGAGCGTATCGATACCGAAGATCGGCGGCGGCTGAATACCAAATACGCTTGCCTCGGGAATCTCTTTCGTAAACTTCGGCTGCATCGCGTTCGGACCAACGTAAAGCATGCCAAGCGGCGATGTCGCGAGCGTCTTGCGCTCTTGCCACGGATCGAGCTGAAGGAACATGATGCCGAGGTTCGGCTGAGCTCCCGTAAAGCTGAAGCCGCCGACGTCGAACATATCCTTCACGCCCTTCGTACCGCGAACGATCTGCTCGGCTCTGAGCGCGACCTTATGTTCGTTTGCGAGCGACGTGCCTTCGGGCGCTTGAATGAAGACCATCAAGAAGCCCTGATCTTCAGTCGGAATGAAGCCTTTCGGCGTCTTGACGAAGAGGAATCCGGTCAATGCCAGCGCGCCTGCGAAAATTGCGACAACGATCCAGCGGCGGCGGAAATAGTGCGGCAACTCCTTGCCGTACCAGTCGCGGAATCCATAGAATCCGCGGTTGAACGCGCCGAAGAAACCTCTCGTTGCCTCGGGTTTGTCGTAGAGCAATAGCGACGAAAGCACGGGAGCTAACGTCAAAGCCGCAAAGAGCGAAATACAGATCGATGCGGTGATCGTCAGAGCGAACTGCTTATATAGCAGACCCGTTGTACCCGGGAAGAACGCGACCGGAGTGAAGACCGAAAAAAGCACGAGAGACGATGCGACGACGGCGCTTTGAATCTCGTCCATCGCCGCCTTTGCGCCCTCGACGCCGCCCATGTGATGCTCTTTCATGTAGCGGGCGATGTTTTCGATAACGACGATCGCGTCGTCCACGACAAGTCCCGCGGCAAGCGTCAATCCGAAGAGCGTGATCGTGTTGATCGTGAAATCGAAGAGCTTCATCACGAAGAACGTGCCGATCAGCGAGATAGGAATCGTCGAGGCCGGGATCAGCGTCGAGCGGCCGCTCTGCAAGAACAAATAGATGACGAGAACGACGAGCAGGATCGACAGGAGAAGCGTGATCACGACTTCCCTGATCGATTCTTTCACGAAGAGCGTGGTATCGAAGGCCACCTTGTAGTGCACGTCCGGCGGGAAACTCTTCGAGAGCTCGTCAAGCCGGGAGCGCACGCCATTTGCTACCGAAAGCGCGTTGGCGGACGGAAGCTGTTGAATACCGAGACCGACGACGTTCTGGTTTCCGTCGAAGCGGATAAAGCTGTTGTAGTCTTCCGCGCCCAACTCGATTCGCGCAACGTCGCCTAGCTTGGTGAACCCGCCGTCCGGATCCGCGCGAACGATGATGTTCTTAAACTGGTCCGGCGTCGTCAAGCGACCGACAGCGTTTACGGCAATCGTATACGGCTGGTTCGCGGGCTGCGGTGCGCTGCCGATGCTGCCGGCGGCGACGTTGACGTTTTGTTCTTGCAGCGCATTGACGACGTCGGTGGTCGCTAGCCCACGCGCTTGAAGTTCATGCGGGTTCAGCCAAATGCGCATCGCGTAGCGGCGTTGGCCGAAGATGAGGACGCTCGAAACGCCGGGTACGCGCTTGAGGTCGTTGACGATGTTCAGCTCGGCGTAGTTGCTCAAGAAAATCGCGTCGTGCGCGCCGTTATCCGACGTCAGCGCGAGCGCCATCACGAACGAGCCATTGTTCTTGTTGACGTTTGCGCCGACTTGTTTGACTTCGTTCGGCAGCAATCCGAGTGCAGACTGGACGGCGTTTTGCACGTCGGTTGCGGCAATGTCCAGATTCGTACCGAGGTTGAACGTCGCGGTAACCGTCGACTGGCCTTGACTGCTCGTCGAACTGATGTAGCGCAGACCTTCGACGCCGTTGATGGCGTTCTCGAGTGGAATAGTCACCGCGCTCTCGACGGATTGGGGACTCGCGCCGAGATATGTCGCCGTCACCGTTACGACGGGAGGCGTGATCTGCGGATACTGCGAGACCGGCAGAAGCGGGATCGCAACAAGCCCCATGATGATGATGACCACGGAGCAGACGATGGCCATAATTGGCCGCTTGAGGAAGAACGCCGTCATATCAACTTCCTAAGGTTCAAAAGAAGAACCCGGGTTGCATCTTAAGGCAAAAAAGCTTGCTCCGCGTGGTAGGAAGATCGGGATAGCGGGCTGGAGACGACCTGATGAAATCCCTTCCCACGCGCGAGCGCCCCAAGACGCTCGAATTTTTCTGGCGTAACGAACTCCACGACGGCCAGGTGCTTTTTCGTAGGTTGGAGGTACTGGCCCATCGTGAAAATGTCAATTCCGACGCGACGCGCATCGTCCATCGCGGATTCAATCTCTTCCTCGGTCTCACCGAGGCCGAGCATCAGCGAGGTCTTCGTGTAGCGTTCGGGTGCCCGATTCTTGGCATGTTCTAAAATTCGCAACGATTGATCGTACGTGGCGCGTTTATCCCGCACGTTTGGCGTCAGCCGCCGCACCGTTTCGAGATTGTGCGCGAACACGTCCGGTTTCGCATCCATCACGATGTCTAGCGCATTGAGGTCACCGCGATAGTCGCCACTCAAGATTTCGACTTTCGATCCGGGTACGCGCTCGTGAATCGCGCGAATCGTGTTCGCGAAAATGAGCGCGCCGCCGTCTGCTAAGTCGTCCCGGTCAACAGCAGTTAACACGAGGTACTTCCAACCGAGATCCCGCACGGCTTCAGCAACGCGAACGGGCTCCATCCAATCAACAATGCCTTTAGGATTTCCCGTCTTCACGTTGCAAAAGCGGCATCCGCGCGTGCACGTGTCGCCGAGAATCATGATCGTCGCTGTGCCGGCGCCCCAGCACTCGGCGAGGTTTGGACACGCTGCCTCTTTACACACCGTGTTCAGTTGCAATGCGTTGACCTTGGCCTTGACTCGTTCGTAATCGTCGCCCATCGGCAACGAAACACGCAGCCAGTCAGGTTTGCGCAAATGCTTCGGAGCCGGGGGTGGATTACCAATCAAATCGATGTCAATTGCCATGATGCTTCCCGAACGAACTCGACGTCGAAAGCGCTCGCGAACGCAGATTCGAGCATCGGCTTAACTTCCGCGATGGAGACCGTGCGCTCAATCTCTTTGGAGATCGACGTAATTCCTCGATCCGTCAGTCCACAAGGATTGATCAACCGGTCATAGTCGAGCTCGGTTGACACGTTCAGCGCGATTCCGTGTAACGATACCATCTTCTGGACGGCCAGGCCAATCGCGCAAATCTGATTGCGGCCAACCCAGACTCCGGCATGCTCCTTCCAGCGTTCTGCGGTGATCCCGTATCCCGCGACCATGTCGATGACGGCGCCCTCGAGCGTCCGCACGAGCGGCACGATTTCGCGGAAGCGTTCCATTCGCCGAATCGGATAAACGACCAACTGCCCTGGGCCGTGATACGTGACATCCCCACCCCGCTCGATCTCTAGGAGATCTACGCCGTGCTGCGACAGAAGTTCCGCGGGGAATAGCACGTTTTCGCGCTTAGCCGTGCGGCCCAGCGTTACAACCGGCGTGTGCTCGACGAGAATCCAGGTGTCAGGCGCTTCGCCGGCGGCGACCGCCTCGTGAATCGAATGCTGCAGATCCCACACCTCGCGGTATGGGCGCAGTCCTAAATCGACCAGCCTAGCCTGTGATTTCATTTTTCTTCATAACGCTTGTATAGAGCGATTCGGGTTCACAGCGTCCTCGCGGGGCGTCTGAGAATCTGCCGGAGCCCAGGATGGGCGGGAGGCCGATTTCAGCGAGTAGCGTTTTCGCACGATGCGAAAACGCGCGCGTCCCCGCGAGGAGGCTGTGAACCCGAATCGCGGGGATGCGCAGCGTTACTTCGCTCCGACCGGAGTCTTCGGTTTCGGATTGACGATATGGATGGCTTTGCCGTGGGCGGCTTCGGCGGCATCCATGATGCCTTCGGTGAGCGTCGGGTGCGGGTGCACCGACAATCCGATGTCTTCGAGGGTTGCGCCCATTTCGAGGGCGATGACGCCTTCGCCGATGAGTGATTCGGCTTGCGGTGCGACGACGTGCATGCCGAGGAGCATGTCCGTTTTTGCGTCGCCGACGAGTTTGATGAGGCCGTCCGTTTCGTTCATCGTGCGTGCGCGGCCGCTCGCGGCGAGCGGGAATTTGCCGACGCGGACTTCGTAGCCTTTTGCTTTGGCCTCTTCCTCGGAGAGTCCGACGGTTGCGACTTCGGGATCCGTGTACACGCAGTTCGGAATTGCGACCGGATCGAACGCGGCGGACTTGTCACCTGAAATCACTTCTGCTGCGACGACGCCTTGTTTCATGGCGCGGTGCGCGAGCAACGGTTGACCCGTGACATCACCGATGGCAAAGATGTTGCTCACCTTCGTGCGCATCTGGGCGTCGGTCGCAACGAAGCCCTTATCATCCGTCGCGAGTCCGGCGGCGGCGAGATTGAGCGTATCGGTAACCGGACGGCGGCCGACTGCGACGAGAACCATATCGAATTCACGTGTTTCGTCTTTGCCGTTCGTGCCTTCGCCGTTGAACGTTGCTTTGACGCTGTTCTTGGTTTTCTCTAGCGTGTTGACTTTGGTGTCGAGCATGATCTCGACGCCTTGTTTTTTGAGAATGCGTCCGAGCGTCTTCGAGATTTCGAGATCGGTGCCGGTGAGAATTTGCGGCAGCGCTTCGATGACGAGTACTTTGGCGCCGACGCGCGCGTAAACGGTCGCGAATTCCAGTCCGATTACGCCGCCGCCGATGACGAGCATGTTCTTCGGAATGCGCTTCATCGACACGGCGTCATCGGAATTGATGATGTATTCGCCGTCGCGCGGCCACGCTTTGACGTCGATCGGCGCGGAGCCGGTCGCAATCACAATGTTCTGCGCGGAGATCGTGTCTTCGCTGCCGTCTTTTTTCTTGACCGCGATCGTGTTCGCGTTTTTGAAGCTCGCGTCGCCGTAGATGAATTCGACGTTGTTCGCCTTGAAGAGCGTTTTGACGCCGCCGACATTCGCGTTCACGACATCCGTCTTGAACTTCGCGACGCCTTCACGATCGACGTCGGCCTTCGGAACCTTGAGGCCGATGGCCGCAGCGTGATCGATGTGGCGGATCACTTCACCGACGTGCAGCAGCGCCTTGGTCGGGATGCAGCCCCAGTTGAGGCAGACGCCACCGACCTCGTCGCGGTCGACACAAAGAACTTTTTTCCCTAACTGTCCGAGCCGGATCGCGGCATGATAACCGCCCGGTCCCGCTCCGATCACGACCGCGTCGACCTGATGTTGCGCCACTGCTGTCTCCTGTTCTACCGGCGAGCCGCTAGTGAATGATTTTAGGCTCGCCTACTATATCAGGTCTTCGCCACGTTTCGCTTCGACCTATTCCGACCAGGAGCGCTTGGAAGAAGCTCGTCAGGTGCCCTAAATCCCACCCGGACACGCGACCGGCAATGTCGGCAAGCGCGCTTTCGCCTAGACGTTCGCTCAACAGAGCTTCATCTTCGGCTACTTCGCGTTCGACAAATCCCATGCGCACGAGCGAGCGTGAACGTCGCAGACGGGTGGAAGCCGCGAGCGCAAGCGCCGCTTCCTCATCTTGTCCCACAAAGATCAGCAGGCGGGCGAGCACTTCACCGAGGCGCGCGATGAATTGCGGCTGCGGCGTGCGTCGCAGCAGATCGCACGAAAGGTGGAGATGCTCTTTCGCAGCCGGGGCGAGGCTTCGCGCGATGGCGACGCGAGCCTGCGTCTCATGAATCCAAGCGATGTGCGCAAGGCTTGCGGCCGCCTCGAATCGCGAAATCGCTGCAACCGAGTACTCGTTGCTTTTATCGTATTCCATCGCGGCGTACTCGACATCGGCAAGATTTCCGAGCGCGATGCCGATGAGTACGTCGGTTCCGTCTTTTTCCAAGACGTCGAGCGCGTTGCGAAATGTGAGTCGCGCGCTACCGATATCATCGCGACCTTCGAAAATGACGTTGCCTTGATTGATCGTGGCGGCGCCGACGCCGCGCTGATGGCCCATTTGATTATAGACGTTCAGTGCGGTCTCGCCGTATTTCCACGCGTCGTCGAGTGCGCCGGTATTGAAAGCCGCCGCTGCCAGCGCGTTGTACGCGCGCGCTAGTCCGAGGCGATCCCCGGAGATGGTGAACGCCGAGATCGTTATGGGCGCGCGCTCGAGCATACGCTGGTATTCGCCGGCCGCATGCGAGACGCAAAGCCCTAAATAATATATGCGTCCGCGCAAGTTCGGTTTCAAACGTTCCGCGACGCTCTCGAGGCGCTCGACCCACATCAGTCCTTCGGTGAAACGTCCGCCCTCGGCCCAGGCCGCGATCATCGTCGTCATGATCGCTGGAATCGATCCGAAACGGTCTGCAGGACGCTTCATCGCCCAGCCGATCGCGTTGCAGAAATCGCTGTAACGCAGGAACAGCCGGTACATCGCAGTGCCCGCATTCGCGTTGCGAATGTCTTCCCAGATCGCACTCGCAACGGCGTCCATCCGCAACGCGAAGCGTTCTTCGTATCCCCGACGATTCGACATGGCCGCAAGCGAACGCGTCGCGACTGCACGGATCGGCGAGAGCATGCGGTATCCGAATTCGGTGCGCATGACGAGCGATGTTTCGGCCGCTTCATCGAGCGCGAACGATGCATCAATTGCATCGATCTGCGCGACGAACGCAACGTCTTGTACGTCGAACTCATCCGAGAAGAGCGATGCTATCGCAAACGCGCGCTTCGCATCTTCGCTCAGTCGTGAGAAGCTCCACGCGATGACGTTGCCGATCGTGCGATGACGCGGATCGGACCCGCGCGTGGATCGCAAATGATACGGGCGCAGTGACTTCAGCTCGGCGGCCAGTTCCAGCAGTGACAGCGAGGCGAGCCGCGCGGCCGCGAGGTCGACGGCTACCGGTAGACCGTCCAGCGTCCGCACGATCGTGGTCACCGTAGTCGCGACATCGTCGGTGACTTCGCCCTGTTCGATCTGCGCACGCTCGTAGAAGAAGGCCACCGCCTCTTCCAAGGTCAGAGGCTCGAGTTCGAAGACCTCTTCCTCGGCATAATCTAGCCGCCGCTGGCTCGTTGCGACGATCGTAAGGTCCTCGACCGTGCGCAGCGCATCCATGAGCGCGCTCGTCTCGTCGGGCGCATGCTCGCAGTTGTCGAGCACCAGCACAACCGGTGTTTCCGAAAGCGCATCACGCAACGTGTCCACCGGAGGACGGCCGGGTTCTTCGGGGAGTTCGAGCGTCTGCATCACAGTGCCGAGGACAGCTTCCGGCGGGACGCCCGCCAGCATGACGAAGGCCGCTTGCTGGCCTGTCTCGCGCTCGTGGTGAGATACCGCCTCGTAGGCTAGCCGCGATTTACCGACGCCCCCGGGCCCAACGAGAGAAACGAATCCGCCGCGCTTTAAAAAAGCGAGGAGACGCCGAAACTCGGAGGCGCGGCCCACGAAGGGGACTCGCAAATCGACGGCCCGTGAATTGACCATCGTCTTAGTGGTCGGCAAGCGTTAGCATTGGTTTTACCGAAAATGGACTGCCATCCATGGCGAAAATTGGATGGTCTGGAATCCTCCCTGAGCTCGAGCGCGACTCGATTGTACCGCTGTACCGCCAGATATATGAACATCTGCGCGAAGCAATACTCGCCGGCACGCTCCCTGAGTCTACGCGTCTTCCCCCAGAGCGTACAATGGCCGAGCGGCTAAATGTTAACCGCAGTACGATCGTGCACGCCTATCGCGAACTTGTCGCCGACGGCCTCATCGAGCAACGCGTAGGATCGGGTTCTCGCGTGGTGCCGCAACTGCGAGGCGGACAACCAGCTCGAACCGCAGGCGTGCCGTGGTGGATTACACTTCCGCCATGGCGAGTGGGGGAGTTTCCGAACATTCTCGGCGAGCTTGCTGCAAAACAAGAACCCGGACGCATCTCGTTCGTGCAAGGCGTCGCGCCGGACGAACCGTCGCCGCTCGGTGAACTCGCGCAATCCTTTGAACGCGTTGCTCGCGATCCGCGGTTCGTTCTTTCATACGGTGATTCCGAGGGATACGAGCCGCTGCGTGGAGCGATCGCATCGCGCATGAACGCGCGCGGCGCGAGCGGCATCGCACCGAAGAACGTCATCGTGCTTACCGGCTCGACGCAAGGGATCATGATCGTTGCGCAATCGCTCGCCGAGCCGGGCGATGAAATCATCGTAGAATCGCCATCGTATCCAGGCGCGCTGCAGATTTTCCAAATCAACGGCTTGCGTGCGATTCCGGTTCCCGTCGACGAAGACGGCATGCGCGTCGATCACGTCGAGGCGATTCTGCGAACTCGGCGTCCGCGTTTCATCTACACGATGCCGTCGTTGCATAATCCGACGAACGTAACGATGAACGCCGACCGGCGCGAGCGGCTTGCGACGATCGCGCGCCGCGCCGGCGTTCCAATCATCGAAGACGATCCGTACGGTCCGCTTGCGCAGCACTCGCTGCCGCCACTCGTTGCGCTCGCGCCCGATCATGTCGTCTACCTATCGACGTTCTCGAAGACGATCGCGCCGAGTCTGCGGGTGGGTTGGCTCGCGGCGCCGCGCATGATTCTCGAACGATTGTTGCTGCGAAAACAAGCCTATGACATGGCGACGAGTCTTTACGTGCAAGCAGCGATCGTCGACTACTTGGAGCGTGGATACGACGCGCACGTCAATCAGCTGCGCGAGGAACTGCTGCTGCGGCGTAAGCTTGCCGACGAGGCGGTAGCGAAGCATTGGCCTTCGAACGTTCGCGCGATCGGCGCAGCCGGCGGATTCTATTTGTGGGCGCAAACCTCGCGCGAAGTGCGCGCGCGTGCGCTTCTCGACGTGGCGGAGCGTTACGGGGCGTCATTTCTCTTCGGTGAAGCGTTCTTTGCCGACTCGGGAGGCGATCATCATTTCCGTTTGGCTCTCACCGCCGTGGCGCGAACGGAAATCTCCGAAGGAATCCGGCGCATCGGCACCGCGATCTCGACGCTGCGTTCGTGAAGATGATTCAGCGCGAGTTACTGGCATGGTACGGGCGGCATGGACGGTTCGATCTGCCATGGCGCGTCGTGCGCGATCCGTACTACACGCTCGTTAGCGAATTCATGCTTCAGCAGACGCAGGTCGATCGCGTCGTGCCGAAATTCAACGCGTTCATGGAACGCTTTCCGACGATTCAGTCGCTCGCCGCAGCGAGCACCGGCGAAGTCTTGCGCCTTTGGCAGGGACTCGGATACAACTCGCGCGCGGTACGCCTGCTTGATGTATCGGTCGCTGTGTGCGAGCGTTTCGGTGGAACGATACCGCGCGATTTGGAAGCGCTTCGCTCGCTGCCGGGCATCGGTCCTTACACGGCGGCGGCGATCGCGGCGTTCGGCTACGACGAGCGCGTGGCGCCGATCGACACGAATATTCGGCGAATCGTACATCGGCTGTTCTTCGGCGTGGAACATCCTGTCGTTGCATCCGCGCGTGAGCTGGACGAACGTGCGGCGGCGCTCGTTCCGGAGAACGCAGGCCACGACTGGAGTTCGGCGATGATGGATCTCGGTGCGACGGTCTGCACCGCTCGCGTGCCGAAATGCTTGATCTGTCCGCTGCTGGCGTACTGCTCCGCCGCTCCGATCGACGGTTCGCGCCTGGACGAGCTGCGCCGCAGACACGCGAAGAGACCGTCGCCGCAAAACGCGATCCCGTTTGAAGCGACGACGCGATTTGCACGGGGACGTATCGTCGATCGCCTCCGGGCGTTGCCGCCCGGACAACGGATTTCGCTATTGGATCTGCACCACGATTTAAAGGCGGTGCTGCGCGAGCGAACCGTGAAGGATGTGGAAGAACTCGTCGCAATACTGGAACGCGACGGGCTCGTCGATTACAACGGCGGAAACATAGCCCTTCGCGAGTAGTTTCTTCTCCAGGGAGACGCGCATGCGTTACATCTCTATTGCCGGGGCCTTGCTACTGGCGCTCTGCGCCTTACCGGCTTCGGCGTTCGATTTTTCCGACGCGCGGCAACTCATCTCGGTTGCACAGCCGCGCATCAGTCCCGACGGAACGGAAGTCGTGTACGTGCGCGGCCGTCAAGACTTCGAGAAAGACCGCAACGACCGTCAACTCGTACTCGTCGACGTGCGAAGCAAACGCTCGCGGCAGCTGACGTGGGACCGGAAAGGCGTGTCATCTCCGCAATGGTCTCCCAGCGGCCGGTTCATCGCATTTACCGCACTCGATTCCGACGAGAAGAATCCACAAGATCAAGTCTTCGTGCTGCCCATGAACGGCGGCGAAGCGCGCCAGATCACGCACACGAAGCAAGGCGTCGACGAATTCGTATGGAGTCCGGACGGCAAACGTCTTGCATACACGACGCAAGACGAGAATCCGAAAAAGGCTGATGTCGAGAAGCATCTCGACGCATTCCAAGTCGAGGATAACGACTATTTGCACCGCACGGGGACGCCGCCGGTGCACCTCTGGACGATCGGCGCGGACGGGTCCGATAACCGCCGTTTGACGAGCGGAAGCTGGAGCATCGCGACGGTTGAACCCGATGGCGGAGGCGATCTTTCATGGTCGCCGGACGGTAAAACGATCGCGACGGACCGCTTTCCGACGCCATTCGTCGGTGATTCCTTGGCGTCGTATTCGATTCTCGTCGATGCTTCCAGCGGGACAATCTCGCGATTAACGAGCGGCGAGTCGACGGAGAATTCACCGACATTCGCTCCGCGTGGAGATCGGGTGGCGTTTTCGCGAAACACCGGCGGTGATTCCACGCAAGGGGTCAATCTCTATGTCACGGATCGCCGAGGCGCGCAAATTGCTGATTTGCGCTCCGCATTGGATCGCAACGTCGATGGCATCGCTTGGAGCAATGCGGGTAACGCGCTATGGGTCATAACGCCGGATCGCGCGCAGTTCGCCTTGTGGTATTGGCCGCTCGGACGCTCGATCGTTCGCGCAAATACGGGGTCGGTCAACATTGCATCGCTCGGGAACGTGTCGAAGAATGGAATTTTGGTCTTCGTCGGCTCGACGAACGAGACGCCACCGGAACTCTACGTCACGCGTAATCCAAACGAGAAGCCGCTGCAACTCACCGACGAAAACAAATTTGTCGCGCGCGCCGGCGTTGCGCGAAGCGTTGCCGTAAACTGGCATTCGACGAAAGGAAACTTTTCCGAGGACGGTGTGCTGACGTACCCGCTGCATTATACGGGCGGAAAGGCACCGATGATTCTGCTCATCCACGGCGGTCCGCAAGGATCATCGACGCTCGCATGGAGTTCGCAACGGCAGATTTTCGCAGCCCACGGTTTCTTCGTGTTCTCCCCGAATTACCGGGGTAGCACGAACCTAGGCGACGCGTACGAACATGCAATTACGAACGATGCGGGAGACGGCCCCGGCAAAGATGTGATGGCGGGGCTCGCGCAAGTCGAGAAACATTTCCCTGTTGATACGACGCGCATCGGAGTCTCGGGCTGGTCGTATGGCGGCTACATGACGTCGTGGCTTATTGGAACCTATCCCACCGTGTGGAAAGCAGCGGTGAGCGGTGCATCCTTGGACGACTGGCTCGATGACTACAATGTCGCGTTTTACTACGATACGGACGTACCGTTCTTCCACGGCAAACCGTGGAATCCGCAAAACACCGCGGAGTGGCGCGAGCAGTCACCGATTACCTACGCGACGCACGCAAAAGCTCCCACGCTGCTCATGGGCGATATCGGTGACAACAACGTCACGATAACCAATTCGTTCAAGATGTATCACGCGCTCAAAGACAATGGAACCGAGGTTCAGTTCGTGGCATATCCGGTGCAAGGTCACTTCCCGTCCGATCCCGTGCGAAGCGAAGACGTGAATAAACGCTGGCTCGCATGGCTCGAGAAGTATCTGAAGTAGGATGGTACCGATGAAGAAGAACGCTTTGGCGGCGCTCGCGTTTGCGTTGGTCGTACCGCTCAGCGCCTCGGCTGCGACTCGAACCTTCACGATCGACGACCTTCCCAAGATCGTCGGCGTTACAAGCGCAACGATTTCACCCGACGGAAAGTCGATCGCCTACGTCGTTTCGCGCTCGAATATGAAGGAAGACTCGTACGACCGCGAGATCGACATCTACGACGTCACGACGAAGACGTCGCGAACCGTCACCTTCGAGCGCAAGGACCTCTCGTCGCCCTCGTTTTCGCCGAACGGCGACCGGCTAGCGTTTCTTGCGCAACGCGGTAGCGGCGATGATGCGCATCAACAAATCTACGTGATGGACTTTCGCGGCGGCGATCCGGTTGCAATAACAAATGCACCGGAAGGCGTCGAACAGTTCGCGTGGCGCCCCGACGGCAAAGCGATCGCGTACGTAGCGGCCGACAAAAGCGCCTACGAGAAGGAGAAGAAAAAGCATCTCGACGGTTTCGTCGTCGGCGATCAGGCGTTCAACGATCGTGAAGCGCCGACCAGCAATCAGATCTGGCTCGTCAATGCGGATGGTTCCGGCGATCAGAGGTTGACCGAGGGATCGTGGAGCGTTCCCACCGCGCAGCCGCCAAGTTCTCCCGGACCGCCGCTTTCGTGGTCGCCCGACGGCAAGTTCATCTGCTTTACAAAAATGCCGAACGCGTTCGATGCCGACTCGGATCTGGCGGTTGTTGCAATCCTCGACGTCGAGACTAAATCGATTCGCTCGTTGACGCAGCACGGCAAGTACGAGGGGTTCGGCGAGTGGTCACCGGACGGCAAAAACATCGCGTATTGGTATCCGAATAACGGCGATGCAGCTGCAGTTAACGATATCTTCGTGACGCCTGCATCCGGCGGAAACGGTGTCGACGTTACGGCTACGGATATCGACACAAATGTGCAACGCGCGATGTGGATGCCCGACGGAAAGTCGCTGCTCATCTCGGGACACAAAAACACCGATGCCGCGCTTTGGATCAAACCGCTTGACGGTGCCGCAAAACGACTGAATCTCAGCAACGTTCAGCCGGCGCAAGGGTTTTGGCTCGATGCATCGATCGCGAAAACCGGTGCGATCGCATTTGTCGGGAGCGAACCCAATCGTCCGGGCGAACTCTACTACATGCGTTCGGCCGACGCGGCACCGGAGCGTGTTACTTCCTACAACGATTCGATCGCCGAGCTATCGCTCGGCGCTGTCAAAACGATTACCTGGACGAACGACGGATTCCAAGAGGACGGCACGGTGACACTGCCGCCGTCGTACGATCCGCAGAAGACCTATCCGCTGGTGCTCGTCATTCACGGCGGCCCGAATTCCGCTTCGACTACTGGATTCAATCCGATGAATCAACTGCTCGCCGCGCGCGGATACATCGTCTTTAATCCGAACTATCGCGGCAGCGATAATCTCGGTGCGAAGTATTGGTACGCAATCGTCAAGGATTCGGGTGCCGGACCGGGACGCGACGTGATGGCGGGAGTCGACGCCGTCGAAAAAGCCTATCAGATCGACCGCTCGCGCATTGCCGTTTCCGGTTGGTCGTACGGCGGGTACATGACGTCATGGCTCATCGGTCATTATCACATTTGGAAGACGGCCGTTTCGGGTGCCGCGGTAAACGATCTCATGGATGAGTACGCCTTGGCGGACAACGGCGTGGGTTGGCGCTATCAGATCGGAGGTTCGCCGTACACGAATGGACTCGATAAACTCTATATCGAGCAGTCGCCGATCAACGCCGCTTGGGATGTGACGACCCCAACGCTGATCATGAGCGATGTGGGCGACCAGCGCGTACCAATTACGCAGTCCTACAAATTCTTTCATGCGCTCAAAGACCGTGGAACGACCGTTGAGTTCTGGGCATATCCGGTCAGTGGACATTTCCCGGGCGATCCAGTGCGCTCGC
This sequence comes from Vulcanimicrobiia bacterium, assembly GCA_024281135.1. The sequence goes on from JAMXLG010000150.1 coordinate 18,974, forward strand.
AAGACGTCGATCGCCGATGGGTCGAGTGGATTGCAAACTACTTGAAATAGGCCTGTCCTGAGCCGAGTCGAAGGGATGTTCGAACTCTTCGCCGGCCGCCGCGGACGCGTGGCGGCCGGCCTTCTTGTAGCGGAGTTTACGGCGGCGACGCAATCGCTGATCGTTACAACCGTGATGCCGCGCATCGCGGCCGATTTGCACGGATTGAGTCTCTATGGCTTTGCGCCGGCGGCGCTCTTTGGTGCAAGCGTGATTGCGATGTCGTTCGCAGGGCCGTTCGCAGACCGCTACGGAACGTGGCGCGTACTCGCGCTTGCGTTTGTGTTGACGCTCTGCGGACTCTTCGCTTCCGCGTTTGCACCATCGATGCCATTCTTTGTCGGAGCGCGCGGGGTTGAAGGCTTCGGCGGCGGCTTGGATTATGCGGTGTCGGTCGCTGCAATTGCGAAAGTCTTCCCCGAGCGTCTCCGCCCTCGAATGTTCGCGTGGTCGTCGGCGATGTGGACGGTACCGGGTTTGGTTGGTCCTGCTCTCGGCGCCTTCATTGCCGCGACGGTCGGTTGGCGCTACGTCTTTGCGCTATTCATTCCGCTGGTGGTTGTTTCGGCCGCGCTAGTTCTTCCCGCGCTTGCGGGCATGACAATGGTCCGCGCCGAGTCCGATCCGTTCGGAGCCGTGCGGATGTTATTCTCGCGTAACACGCTACTGTTGCGGGACCAGCGCAGCGTCGCGATCGCGGCGTTTGGAGCATTGCAGGCTGCATTCTTCGGCGCAGATGCGTATGTGTCGCTGTTGCTCACAGCCGTTCACGGCCAAACGCTTACGCTTGCCGGGCTTTGCATAACGCTCGCAGTGATCGGATGGACGATCGGCAGCAGCTTCCAGCCTCGACTCCTCGAACGCATCGGAACGCGAACGATCGTAATGATCGGCGCGGTGCTCGGCATCGTTGCGCTTAGTGTACTGCTCGCCGTTGCTGCAGGTGCACCGGTTGGATTCGCGTACGCGGGATGGACGATCGGCGGCGTCGGCATCGGCTTGAGTTTTTCGACTCTCACGCTTAGCGCGCTCGCCGGGTGGCCTGAGGGCTCTGAAGGCACAGCATCTTCCGCGGCGCTGCTCGCGGGACAGTTGGGAAGCGTGCTCGGTGTGTTCTTGTGCGGATTGCCGATTACGATTGCGCATCAAAGCTCGGCACCGTTGTCACTCGCGCTTACGTGGACTTTTGCAATCGCGCTCGCGTTTGCTTGCGCGATGCTCGCGCTCGCGCCACGTTTACCCGCGCGGGAAGGGCTAAAGGTTTAAGACGCAGTCGTAATTCGCGACGGCTATCGTGTACGATCCGGTGTTTGCGTCGAAAACGTGATACTCGCCGATTGAAGGTGAGTAGATCTGCAGCGAAAAGGCGCTCGTCTCGCAGGTGTTGCGAACTCGGTGAAGTTCGCGTGAGTTGAGCCGGTGATCGGTGTCTCCTGACGTGAGACGTAACGACGACGCGAACGACAAGTCCGCGCGTGGGCTGCCTACATCGCGGCGCTCGAAGTTCTCGACATCGATTGCGCCTTCCAAGACTGCAACCCAACATCGAGCGTCGCCGTGGTCGTGCAATTCGCTGAGCGACCCCGGTGACCACTGCATTGCGACCAACTCGAAGTCGGGCTGCTTGAGAAGGAGCGTGCGCGTATACGAACCCGGAATTGCTGGCAGCGACGCTTTGTATTCGTCGAAAGAGTTGATGCCGCGCAGCATCGCTGCGACCATTTCGGGGTGTTGTATTGCTTCTTCGAGGCGCGCTTCGAGAGAGTCGATCATCCTGCAACCGCCATTTCAGTGTTTTCCCGCAGTAATTCCGCCGCAATCGCGCTCGCATGCTTCACGACTTCCGGAACCGCTGTGGTTTCGTACCACAAACCGCGCAACAGCGGCCCGATTCCGAAAAGATTGCGCTGCTCGCGACCCGAGGCGTCAAGAATACGATACTGCTCGCTCGCGTCAATTCCTAGATGCAGGCGGTCCGGCCGTATCAGACCGCGGCGCAGCGCGCTTTTGACGAGCGCCCGTTCGACGCGACGAATGTCGGAGTTGGGTCCCGTACAGTTGACGACGTACGCCGCTCGAATCGTCTGCGCGGCGGGCCCGTTTGCAAGTGCGATGTGAACTTCAGAGTCTTTTACTTCGGCGAACTGTATGCGTCCGCGGTGGTTGAGGACACGTCCCTCCGCCTGGAGGCGCGAAAATGCCGCGTGGGTCGCGGCGGGGACGCGATAGCGGTGAACCGCCCACATCGCCTGTGCGTGGCGCAAGAATCGTTTTCGTTCGCGATCGCTCCAGGACGACCAAATTGCCGGTGTGATTTCGCGAATTGAATCGACGACCGCTCGCCAGTCGCCGGAAAATTGCGAGGTTGCGCTGCGCATCGAACGCAGCAGCGTGTACGGCGTGGAAGTATCGAGCGCGAGCGTCGCCGGATCGGCGCCGCGGATGCGCGGATCTTCGAGACGCGGGAGCAGTCCGTGTCGCGAAATCACGTGAATCCGCCCGCGAAATGCGCGCTCGTCAAGGAGAGCGACGACATCCATTGCGGTGAGGCGGCTACCGATCAGCGCAACGTCGCGATTTTCGAACGGCGAAACGTCGACGTGCCACGGATCGCCGTAATATCCGGAAAATTCCCGTACGCGTTCCGGTAAGAACTGTGAAGCGGGCGCGAAGTTTCCAAGAGCGAGAGCAACGTTCTTTGCGATGAAGCGGGCGTCGTTTGCAGTGACCAGAGTGAATGAATCGTCATCATTTCGCCAAAGGTCGACGACTTCGTCGCGCACGTGCCGGAAATCGCCGCGCGAAGCAAGCGCGGAAGCGATGGTTGCGCGTGCGTAAGCGCCGTAGCGCGCGCGGCAAACGAGCGCGTCGCTCGGTTCGTCGACGAGCCAGCGTTCGAAGTGACCGCGGTCGGCCGGCATCATCGACATCGCGCGCACCGGACCGTTGAGCAGCAAGCTGGCGGACTGCGGTGCATAGGCTGTTCCCGGGCCCGGCAGAGCGCTGTCGAAGATCGCCGTGCGGAATCCGGCCGGTGCGCGCGCGGCCAGAGCGAGCGTAAGTGCCGATCCCGCGACCCCGGCGCCGACGATTGCGGCGTCGATGTTCGCGTTAGTCATGCACTAAATATCGGCTGTTTTGCGCCGGTCGAGCATTGCTTCCACCGCTCGATAGATACGCGGAATGTATTGTTTTTTATAAGGATAGAGGTCAGGGGGATCGCTCGCGTGCACGAGCATCGCCGGGTCCGCTTCGAACACCAGAATCCGTCCGCTCCGGTCGATCGAGCAATCGATGCCGAAGTATTCCAATCCAACCGCAGCCGCGATTTTCTCGAGCGTCTCGTAGGACGGTCCGTCGAACACCGAGCGCAGATCGCTGAGAAAGCGCGCTTCTTCGTCGCGCATCCATTGGTTCTCAGCCATCGGCGAGTTGTAATAGTGGATCATCCAATTCGGCGATATCGCGAGATGCACCGGATAAGGTTTGCCGTCTACAAAGACGATGCGGTACTTGCGAAAGAAACCGTCGTCGTTCGAATAGTCGACGAACGGACTCACGTAATAGAGTTGCGCTTCGTTGATGCGCGTATACGAGGCGCATTCACTCACCGACGCGAGGCGCGCCAGACCCATGCCGGCGTGCGATCCGGCAGGCCGCGCAATGAGCGGAAAGGCGATCTCCGTTTCGCCGCGTTCGAGATCTTCGCGCCGCACTTCACGGACGTGCGGTACGTGCACGTTAATGTGGCGCAGTGTGTCAGGCAAACGCAGGCGCGACGTTGCGGCAACCTTTGCCGGGTCGTTCAATGCCGGTTTATCTTGCGACGACATGACGCGCGTCGCGAGTTCGGAATACGCGATGGCGTCGGGCGATTCGGCGATCGCATTCCACAATACGTCGTACCGCGGAACCGACTGCGCATCGCGGGCCAAATAACGGCCGTTCAACAAATAGAGTTTGTGAACGGTGGTCGTTTCACCGTCGAGCAGAAAGTCGACCGGAATATTCGCCTGCCAGTCGCCTGGCGCAAAGAGCAGAAGCACGGCTCGCGCCTCGCGCGGCGCTACGTGCGAGAAAAGCCGCTGTTCCTCGAGAGCAAGGCGCTGATGCGCGAGCGCGAGGACGCGGTCGCCCGTAATTTGGAGCAGTTCGTAGAGCGCGAGATTCGAGGCAACGTTGCGCGGATCGAGCGCGAGCACGCGGCGGTGTTCGGCGATTGCTTCGGCTGTATCGCCGGCTTCATAGAGCGTCTGGGCGAGGTTCTGATGCAGCGCCGGTATCGAGGGAAACCGTGCCGTTGCGGCGCGGAAGATCTCGATTGCTTCCTGCAGTCTGCCCTGACTCCGCAGGCTGATTCCAGCCGCGTTTGCTTCGCCCGGGCTAGTGAACGTGCTCACGCGGCATGGGTTCGCAGGCGCTCGGTAAAACACCGCTCGCAACGATGGCTACGATACCGTTCCCCAAGAAGAAGGTCCCGCGCGACGTTGCGCAACGGGAGCTCGCAATACTGGAGCATACGTATCCGCATGCGGTGACGGCGCTCGACTACGACAACACGTTCCAGTTGCTCGTTGCGGTCATTCTTTCCGCGCAGACCACCGATGCGCGCGTGAACATGATTACGCCGATTCTCTTTGCGAAATATCCGACGCCAAAAGATCTTGCGAAGGCCGATCCGGCGGACGTCGAGGAGATCATAAAATCCTCGGGTTTCTTTCGCATGAAAACAAAGAACATTATGAATGCCGCGAGAGAATTGGTCGAAAAGTTCGGCGGCGAAGTGCCGCGGGAACGAGATGATCTCGAAAGTCTCGCCGGCGTCGGAAGAAAAACCGCAAACGTCGTGATGTCCGTCGCGTTTCAAGAGGCGGCTATTGCCGTCGACACGCACGTGTTTCGCGTGTCGCATCGCTTGGGATTAACGCTTGGAACGAATCCGCGTCAGGTTGAAGAAGACCTGAACGCATTGGTGCCGCTAGAGAAGCGGCGGCTCGCAAGCCACTGGCTGATTCTGCACGGGCGCGCTATTTGCAAAGCGCCCACGCCGCTCTGCGCAAAATGTCCGGTGAACGAGTTGTGTCCGACGCCGCCGATTATCGCGAAGTTGAACGCAGAACGCGTTAAAACTAAAACTGTAGCGGCCCCGAGCGGTCGAGGTGTGAAGGCCGGGGCAACTCGGCGTCCTGCGCGATCAGCTTCAGCAAAGAAGAAGCGGTAAGCGCATTGCCGTAGCCCGATTCGGTTGAAATCTTCGAGAGGTTGATTAGCGCCGGCACCGGCGCGCTCAAGTCGAATTGGTACTCGCCGTCGAGATCGGCGCCGGAAATGCGCACGAGTTGCTGCACGTCCTCGAGTTCCAGCGATACGCGTTTTTCGCCGAAGCGAATGCGTAGACGTAACGGGCGCTCGACTGTAACGACGCGCACCGCATTCGGCCCGAGGATTGAATTCAAGCGCTTAGCGCCGTCGAGCAGGTTGCGCACGAAAAGACGCAGCGATTCTTCTGCGTCTTCGGGCCTGCGCTGCACGGCTTCGCCCGTAGACGCGTCGATGACGCTTTCCAGATCGCGACGAGCTCGAATGCGCGAGGCAGCTTCGACGATCGGGTTTTGAGCCGTGAACTCGGGTTTCATGGGATCGGACATGTCCATACGTTACCAAAAAAACCGCTGCCGCCATGCGCCCTTCGACGTGAGCTTTCCCAAAAGCGACCGAACATATGGCTGGTCGGCGTAAAAAATTCGGCGCAGCCGTAATGACTGCGCCGATATGAGGTTACCTAAATAAAAACGGGGATTACGGTTTCTTCGTGGCCTTCGGAGCCGGCTTGGCCGACTTCGTCGCCTTGGTCGTCGACTTCGAGGCCTTCGTCGACTTGGTCGACTTCGGAGCCGCCGTCGCCTTAGCAGCCGTCTTCTGAAGCTCGGGCTTCTTCGTGGCCTTCGGGGCCGGCTTGGCCGCCTTCGTCGACTTCATCGACGAGGACTTCGTGGACGAGGACTTCATCGACGAGGACTTCATCGAGCCGCTGGTGCTCTTCGTCGTCGTCTTGGCCGCCGCGGACGCCTTCGGCGCCGGGGACGCTGCCATCGCAACGCCGGTCGTGAGGAACGCCGCCGCAACGAGTGATGCGAGGATCTTATTCATGAGTTCACCTCCCTTCGTAGCAACAGGTAAGTGCGGTGGGCCGGGAAAGCCGCACGCACAGTCTCTGCGTTTTATACAACGCAGCGATGGGGCCGGAAGTTCGCGTCCGGCCCCCCGCTACCTTTCCTTTACAATTTAAACAGCGTGGCACGTTGCGCCACGCTTGGCACTTCGCAGTCCGGGCCCCCAGAATACGTTGATAGAGTTATTTGCCTTTGCCTACCATTGCGCGCGAGATCACGAGACGTTGGATTTGTTGCGTGCCTTCGTAGATTTGGGTGATTTTGGCGTCGCGCATCATTCGTTCGACCGGGTAATCGGATGAGTAGCCGAATCCGCCGAGGACTTGGACTGCGTCGGTTGTTACCGACATTGCGACGTCGCCGCATTTGAGTTTGGCCATCGACGACCATAGCGTGACGTCCGGCGCGTTTTCATCGCATTTGCGCGCAGCTTCATAGAGTAACAAACGCGCGGATTCGACTTCGGTCTTCATGTCTGCAAGCATGAAGCCGACGCCCTGATGTTGGCCGATCGGCTTGCCGAAGGCGATTCGTTCTTTTGCGTAATTCGTTGCGTAGTCGAGTGCGCCGGCAGCGATTCCGAGCGCTTGCGCAGCAATGCCGGGACGCGATTTATCCAGAACTTTCATAGCGATTTTGAAGCCTTCGCCCTCTTCGCCCAAACGATTCGCGGCGGGAACTTCGCAGTCGTCGAAGACGAGTTCTACCGTGGGTGAACCGCGGATGCCCATCTTGCGCTCTTTCTTGCCGACGCTAAAACCTTTCGTGCTTTTCTCCACGACGAATGCGCTGACGCCGCGCGAGCCCGCGGACGGATCGGTCACTGCGAACACACAGACCACATCGGCAACGCTTCCGTGCGTGATCCAAATCTTTTGACCGTTCAGAACGTACGAATCACCTTTGCGTTCGGCGCGCGTGCGCATCGAACCGAGTGCATCCGATCCGCTCGACGCTTCCGTCAGCGCGTAAGCGGCGATCTTCTTTCCGGACGCGATATCGGGCAAAAAGCGCTTCTTTTGTTCTTCGCTGCCGCCGATGAGTATCGGCAGCATGCCGAGTTCTTGAACGGCGACGATCAACGAACTCGACGCGCATGCTTTGGCAATTTCCTCGACCACTTTGACGTACGTCAAAAAGGTGCCGCCTAGTCCACCGTATTCGGTGGGAATCGGAATGCCGAGCAAATCGTTCTGCGCAAAAAGCGCTTTAATGTCCTGAGGGAACTCTTCTTTTTCGTCGATCTCAGCGGCGCGCGGTGCGACTTTTTCCGCAACCAGCTCGCGCACCATCTGGAGGATCATCGCCTCTTCTTCGGACTCGTGTGCACGCAGTGGGGCAATACTCATAGCCCGGAGAAATTCCACGACGATGAACAAAGTCTTGGCGTCCTGCGCGCAAGCGGTTGCCGATATCCCAAGCGGCGCTTCCCTTGCGGTCGGCGGTTTCGGACTCAACGGTATCCCGCACAACTTGATTGCGGCGCTCCTGGAACAAGGCGCGACCGACCTCGTCACCGTTTCGAATAACTGTGGTGTCGACGGATGGGGACTCGGCGTACTACTCGATGCAAAGCGCCTCCGGCGTACGACCGGCTCGTACGTCGGTGAGAACAAAGAATTCGAGCGACAATACTTGAGCGGTGAACTGGAAGTCGAACTCGTTCCTCAAGGCACGCTGGCGGAGCGATTGCGCGCGGGAGGTTGCGGAATTCCGGGCTTTTACACGCCCGCCGGTGTCGGGACGCTGGTTGCCGAAGGCGGTCTCCCGTGGAAGCATAATTCCGACGGCTCCGTGGCTGTACCGTCGCCGAAAAAAGAAACGCGCACCTTCAACGGCCGCGAATACGTCCTAGAGGCGGGCATCGTGTGCGACTATGCGCTGGTGCGCGCGTCAGTTGCAGATACGGCGGGAAATTTGATCTTCCACAAAGCGACGCGCAACTTCAATCCGCTCTGCGCGATGGCCGGCAAAATCACGATCGTCGAAGCTGAAGAGATCGTCGAGGCGGGCGCGATCGATCCTGAACAAGTTCATCTTCCCGGAATCTTCGTACAACGTATCGTGAAAGTTGGACCCGGCGGCAAACGCATCGAACGCGTAACAACGAGGAAGCAGAACAACAGTGGCGCTAACTAGAACTGAACTCGCTGCGCGTGTTGCGCAAGAACTTCGCGACGGTCAATATGTGAATCTCGGCATCGGATTGCCGACGCTGATTCCAAATTATGTACCCGAAGGCGTAACCGTGACGCTGCAAAGCGAGAACGGCATCTTGGGTATGGGTCCGTATCCCTTCGAAGGTGAAGAAGATCCCGATCTGATCAACGCCGGCAAAGAAACAGTGACGGTGCTTCCGGGTGCGTCGTTCTTCGACTCGTCGCTCTCATTCGGAATGATTCGCGGCGGCCATATAGACCTTGCGGTGCTCGGTGCAATGCAAGTTTCCGAGTACGGCGATCTTGCGAACTGGATGATTCCCGCGAAGATGGTCAAGGGCATGGGCGGCGCGATGGATCTCGTGCACGGTGCAAAGCGTGTCATCGTGATGATGGAGCACGTTGCGAAAGGCGGCGCACATAAGATCGTCGATGTCTGCACGCTTCCGCTAACGGGCAAACGCGTCGTCCAGAAGATCATAACGGACCTAGCGACGATCGATATTACTCCAACCGGCATGGTACTGACCGAGCTAGCGCCAGGCGTAACGGTTGAAGAAGTGCAAGCCGGGACTGGCCCCAAACTGCACGTGCCACAGCAGCCGAGGGTTATGCAGATTCCAGCCGGCGTGGCATAAGACCGAAAACCCCGTGCAACTGCGCGTGGGTTATGCTTTGTATATGAGTCCGCGAAAAGTTTCGCTCGTCTTACCCGCGCAAGAATTCGTCGAGGGTGGCGGGTTTAAGGTGCATCGGCCATTTCCGGTGCAAAACGTCATGCAAGTCGATCCATTTCTGTTGATCGACGAATTAGGTCCGGTGCAGTATGCGCCCGGAGAAGCAGTCGGTGCACCGGATCATCCGCACCGCGGATTCGAAACCGTCACTTATATGATCGACGGCGAGTTTCAACATGCCGACTCGGCTGGACACCGTGGTGAGTTACATCCCGGCGACGTGCAATGGATGACTGCAGGCGCTGGCGTCGTGCATGCGGAGATGCCGTCGGAGCGCATGAAGCGCGAGGGCGGACGTCAGCATGGGTTTCAAATTTGGATCAATCTGCCGAAAGCCGAGAAGATGACGCGCCCACGCTATCAAGACGTTCGCGCGAGCAACATTCCTATATGGACGAGTGACGACGGCCGCGCCTGGGCGAGAGTGATTGCCGGCGAAGCGCAAGGCGTGCACGGCGCCGCGGAGACGCGTATTCCGATCGGATTCGTTCACTATAAGTTGAAACCGGGCGCGCGAATCGAACATGCGGTTACCGAGGGCGATACGGCGATCGTCTACCTCATGCGTGGTTCCGCTCGCTTTGCCGGCGAACGCACCTACGATGCTCGCGCAGCTGTCGTTTTTGATCTCCACGGCGACGTTGTTCCTGTAAACAACGCGGGCACCGCCGAGCTGGAATTTCTGGTTCTCACCGGACGTCCGATCAACGAGCCTGTCGCGCGATACGGCCCGTTCGTCATGAATTCGACCCGCGAGCTGGAAGACGCATTTCGCGATTTCCAATCCGGGAAGATGGGTCTAATCGAGCCGGTTTACGACTAAGCTTCCGCGAGCAGAAGTCGTGGACGCGGGACGAAGCTATTGACCGACGGCAGCATCCCGGAATTGCCGGCGATAGAGGCGCGCGTACGGACCGTTGCGTGCAAGCAGCACCGCATGCGCTCCGCTCTCGACGATGCGGCCACCGTCGACCACAAAGATGACGTCCGCGTTGACAATAGTTGAAAGACGATGCGCGATCACGAGGCTGGTACGATTTTGCATCACCGTCTCGAGGGCTTCTTGAATTGCAGCTTCGTTATGAGAATCGAGCGCGCTCGTGGCTTCATCGAGAATCAGGATGCACGGGTTCTTAAGCAACACGCGCGCAATTGCCAGGCGCTGGCGCTCGCCGCCGGAGAGTTTGTGTCCGCGCTCGCCTACAACCGTCTCGTATTGCAGCGGAAGGGTCGAGATAAAGTCGTGAATGTTCGCCGCTCTGCACGCCGCCATCAGCTCGTCGAGCGTTGCATCGGGCTTTGCGTACCGCAGATTTGAGGCAATGGTGTCGTGGAAGAGGTACGTTTCTTGCGTAACGATGCCGATGTCGCGCCGCAACGACTCGAGCGTCACGGTCTTTACATCGTGGCCGTCGATCCGCACCGACCCACTCTGTGGATCGTAGAAGCGGGGAACGAGTTGCGTGATCGTCGATTTTCCGGCACCTGACGGACCGACGAATGCAGCAACCTGCCCGGCTTCGATCTGGAATGACACGTCACGGAGTACCGGCCGGTCGGCTTCGTAGCCGAACGTGACGTCATCGAAATCAACGGACCCCTCGATGCCGGTCAGCACCGTCGCATTCGGCGGATCGTATTCTTCGGTTTTCATATCGAGGTACTCGAAGATGCGTTCGAAGACCGCGAGCGCGCTGACGATCTGCACCTGCACGCCGACGAGCGCAGCCGCAGGCCCGTAGAGCCGTCCTTGAATGTATCCAATGAACGCGACGATCACGCCGACATCGAGCAGCGATTGAACGGCAAGCCAGCCGCCGCCGAGCCACACGATCGCCGGTCCGACGATGACCATCGCCGTTACCGATGCTAGAAACCACCGTCCGACCATTGCGAGACGAATCTCGAGATTCATGAGACGCGTGCCCACGTCGTAGAATCGCGAACGCTCGTACGCCTCACGCGCGAACGATTTTATGAGCGTAATGCCGGAGATCGACAGCGTTTCTTGCGTGATCGATTCGATCGTGTCGCGCTGCTCGCGGGTCTTTTTCCGAATGTCGTACATGCGCCGTCCGACGGGGCCGAGCGGCAGCACCATGAACGGGACGATAATGAGCGAGATCAGCGCCAATCGCCAATTCCACACGAACATCGCGATAACCGTCGTGAGGATCATGACGACGTTCGTGATGATCGTCGTTAGCGTACCGGTCACCACGTTGTCGATATTGTCGACGTCGTTTGAAACGCGGTTCATGATCTCGCCCGTTTTCGTTCCGGTGAAGAAGACGAGCGGCATTTTGTGGAGATGCGAAACGAGGCTCGTGCGAATATCGCGCATGATGCCCTCGCCGACCACGGAATTGAGGTAGCCCTGGAGCACACCGAAGCCCATCGACACGAGCGCGGTCAGAAGAATGATTCCAACGTCGACGGCAATCTGACGGAAGCTGTGATGCGGAATCGCCTGATCGATGATATTTGCCGTCATCAATCCCGGAATCAAACCAAGGACCGCTGCGATGATAATGCAACCCAACACAAGGCTCTGCTGCTTCCAGTAAGGCGCAAACAACCGGCCGATACGAGCCCATTCGATTCGTCTGCGAACCTGGGGCTTGTCGGGAGAGTACATGTTGGACCACATGAGTCCATGGCCGGTCATCATACGCTTGGATTAACTACCTGTAGCCTTCGATTGTTTGCGCCCTAGTGCGGCACGGTTATCTGATGCAGGCTTACTCTATTGCCCTCGGGGTCTTCGAATGACGTGATTTTGCAGACGGGGGTTTCGTAGATGTTTTCAACGGCAATGCCTTTGTCGCGCAATTGCGTGCACGCGTCTTCGATGTTGTCGACTTCGAACATGATGCCGGTGCCGCTGCCGGCGGGACGTGCCGTCCATTCCGACGTCATGACGCTGAACCAACCGTTGCCGACTTGCGCTTCATTGTATTTCTCGACACCGTCTTCTGCGTATGGTGCATTGAACTTCAGTCCGAGCGTTCGCTCGTACCACTCGCGCGTCGATTGCACGTTATCGGCGGGGTATGCGGTGTAGGCGATTTCCTTGATCATCGTGCCTCCCACAAAAAGAAACGGGCCGAAGGATTTCGGCCCGGTCAGTGTTCTCTCATACTAAAGGCTATTACTTGGCTTTTCCGTTGCGCATCGAGGCGAGTTCCTTGAAGAGCTTCTTCTCTTTGTCGCTCAACGACTGAGGGAGTTGTCCGATGAGCCGGACGTACTGATCGCCGGCGCCCCCGCCTTTGACCTTCGGCATGCCTTTTCCGGAGAGACGCAGCAAACGGTTGTTCTGCGTGCCTTCTGGAATCGTCATGGCGACTTGACCGCTCATGGTCGGCACTTTCACTTCGCCACCTAGGACGAGGTCGTACAAACTCACCGGCAGATCTACGAAGAGATCGTCGCCTTTGCGTTTGTAGGTCGAATCGTCCGAAAGTTTGACGATCAGATACAGATCGCCGCTCGGACCGCTGTGCGTTCCCGCACCGCCTTGCGCGGCAAGACGAATCCGCTGCCCTTCGCCGATACCCTTAGGAATCGTAACTTCGAATTTCTTCAACAACAACACGTGGCCGGTGCCGCCGCATTGCGGACACAGCTGCGTGCCGACGGTTCCCGTTCCGCGGCAGCGAGGACACACGTCCTCGACTTGTAACGAAACGGCTTTCTTTCCGCCGTCGTAGACGTCGCGCAACGAGAGTTCGATCGTCGTTTCGAGGTCTTGTCCACGATGCGCGAAGCCGGCACCCTGTGCGCCTTGGCGGCGCCCGATGCCGGAGAAAAACATGTCGAAGAAATCCGAGAATCCCGTCGGCCCCGCACCGCCCGCACCCGTCCCAGCACCGGCCGTTCCGAAGTCGAAGTGGAAATCGTCCGGATTGTAGCGTGTGCGGTACCGGCGTTGTTGTTCGGCTTGTTGCGCAGCGCGCTGCCAGTCCGAACCGAGCACGTCGTATTTCTTACGCTTCTCGGGATCTCCGAGGACCTCGTAGGCCTCGGAGATCTCCTTGAATTTTTCTTCCGCCTGTTTCGGATTATCGGGATTTGCGTCGGGATGCCATTTCCGCGCAAGCTTGCGGTACGCGGATTTGACATCTTTTTCTGCCGCGCTTTTTGGGACGCCGAGAATCGCGTAGTAGTCTTTGTAATTCATCCAGACGATTTGGCGACGAGAACTTTCGCCGGGCGCAGCAACTCGTCACCCATGGTGTAACCCTTTTCCGCAACTTCAACGACGGTGTCGTCGTTGGCCCCGTTCTGCGCCGGAAGCGTACCAATCGCTTCAGCAACGCGCGGATCGAACGGCTTGCCCTTGACGTCAATTGCTTTGACGCCTTCGCTGTTCAATACCGACTCAAACCCCTTGAGGGTTTGTTCGATGCCGCCGCGCAACTTCTCGTCGCCCGATGCATTGAACTGCAACGCGCGCTCGAGGTTGTCGATGACGGGGAGGAAGCGTAGGAGCACCGACTTGCGATGATCGTTGACGATCATGTGCACGCGTTTCTCCATCTGCTTCTTGTAGTTCTCGAAGTCGGCCATCGCGAGCAGATACTTATTCCAATTCTCGTCCGCTTTCGCGTTTGCAGCATCGAGCTGCGACCGCAAATCGTCCGCACTGGCACTCGTCGTGTCTTCGATCGTCGCTTCGCCGGCTTCGGTAATCAGTTCGTTATCGTTCATAAACAATGAGAACGCTAAGTCCCCCGCGTCACCCTGAGCCTGTCGAGGGCGTCCCTCGACAGACTCGGGATCACACAAGGCGTTACTTCGCTTCCTTGAACTCCGCGTCGATTACGTCTTCGGATTGCGCCTGGCCGTTGCCGCCTGCGCCTGCACCCGCGGCCGCGCCTTCGTCCGCACCTGCTCCGGCCGCTTCACCGTTGGGTGATGCGGACTTGTAGAGCAGCTCGGCCATCTTGTAGCTGGCCTGCTGCAGACGTTCGATTGCGGGTTTGATCTCTTCGATCGT
>JAMXLG010000151.1 GCA_024281135.1 Vulcanimicrobiia bacterium
TACCGCCGCATGTTGCCGATCGTATCGGCGCCACGATTGCGCGTGTTGCGATCGGCGATCTTCATCGTTACGGATTGTCCTCGCCGCAGTGGTTTCCGTTTTCTGCAAAGCGCATTCCCGTGATCGACGTCGGATTCGTCAAGAACTTGAAAGCCGGTCGCATCGTGATTCGTCCGTTGATCGACTCATTTACAGAACACGGCGTTCGCTTCACCGACGGCTCCGAGGAAGCGTACGACGACGTGATATTTGCTACGGGATACGATACGGGGTTGCACCGCTTACTCGATGTACCGGGCGTCGTCAATAGCGAAGGATTTCCAAGCGTCCCCTCGGGCTCTCGATGTTCGTTTCCAGGGCTTTATTTCATGGGATTTTTCAAATCTCACCGTGGTCATCTCTTTGAGATCGCACTCGCGTCGCGCCGTTTAGCGCGTACCATCCTAAATTCCGGGTAAGAGGTCGAAATGCAAATGATAGCTCGGCCGAAGCTCGATCACGTGCGCCGCTTGACCGGCGCGCATGGAATCGTCCAATTTTCGAAGAGCGACGTGCCGGATTTAGACTCAGGTTTCTGCCTCGACGATAACGTGCGCTTGCTTATTCTCGCGGTTGCTTTGCGGCGCGAAGAACCTCACCATCGATACGCTATCGAGGCTGGAAACGTAGTCTTTGACTTTATTGCAGAGTCGTCGCGCGAAGCGCCGCTGTACCACAATATGATGGATCAGCACGGTCGGTTTTACGATCGCTTTGCATCTCCTGAATCAATTGGACGTTTGATCTGGTCGCTCGGCATCGTTATGCGCGATTCGAACGATCCACGTTGGCTTGCGCGCGCGCAGCGCGAAATGCAGAAGGCAATGTTCGCAGTACCGGCGCTTTCATCTGAACACGCGCGCGCATTTGCGTCGCTCGGATGGAGCGCGGCGGTAGAGGCGGGCGAAGTGCAATATCGTGCGCCGCTTCGCGCGGTTGCGGAAGCGATGCACTTCGAATTCGAACGCAATGCAACTGCCGAATGGCAATGGGTCCTACCGGAACTCACCTACGACAAGGCACGCTTACCCGAAGCGTTGTTGCGCGCGGGACGTGTGCTGGAAGAACCCGATATCTACGCAAGCGGAGAGCGCGCGCTCGAATTTCTCGCAACCGTCGTTCAAACGGACGGCATGTTCGCTCCGGTCGGTGCACCGGGCTGGTATTCGCGCGGCGGCGAGCGTCCGTACTATTCGCAACAGCCACTCGAAGCGCTCGCGATGATGGACGCATGGCTTGCGCACGGCGATATAGACAACGCGTTTATTGCGTACGAATGGTACATGGGCCGCAATTCCGACGATTTGGTTGTCGCAGATGTTTCGAGCGGCGGATGCCGCGATGCCATTCACGCAAAGGGCAAGTTGAATCCGAACATGGGCGCGGAAAGCACGCTTGCATATCTGCAAGCCGCAACGACGCTCGGTCAGTTGCGCCTGCCCGACGAGGTTCCCGAATCGGTTACGGGGCGCTCTGCGTAAACCCGCGCTTCGCGAGCCATGTGAGCATGATCTGCGGATACCCGGGGACGTAGCGTCTCGGCGGAATCGCGTCCCCGTTGTAACCCGTCTTTGACACGATGAGCTGGTGCCCGGCGTGCGGATAAACGCGCATCGTGAAGTCCCGCATGCCGGCGCGCGCAAAATACTGTTGAAAACGCGCGGACGAATCTGCCACGTCGACGTTGCGATCGAGGACACCAAAAAGCGCAAGCGTTGGTGTGCGTACGTGCTGTAGCGTTTCAGTTGGATCGTAGGAAAGCGCCCGACGCAATCCTTCGCTCAATGACGCCGGAGGCGGGATCTGCATTTTAAGCATGAGCGAATGCGCGAACCACGGCTGCGCCGACGCACGATCGTACACGCGCTTCGCGTCGCTCCATGATCCCGTGCCGTCGATTGCGTCTTCGACAGCGTGCCATAGCGCGAGGGCTTGTTCCGTCGCAGCGTCGCTTTCGTGATAACGGTGCATCTGCGCAACGACTTCGTAGTCGAGATTGCTTGGAAGCGATTCGGCGGGAGGGCTTTTGAGAATCATGAACGCAACCGGCCGCTGCAAGGTAACGATCGGTGCGGTCCATCCACCGTTGCTGAAAGCCCAGATGCCGATGCGTTTGGAATCGACGTGGGGATCGCTGCGGAACGCGTCATAGATGGCATTCGCATCGTTTGCGCGTTGAACGGGACCATTCAAAAACCAATTGCCGGTTGACTCACCGGTTCCGCGCTGATCGTAACTGATCACGTTCAGGCCGTTGCACGCGAAGAACGGAATGATGAATCCCATTTCGCGCGTCTCGGGATCGTTGCCGTGAATGAGCAGTATCGTTGCGCGCGGTTGTGCGCCGGCATAATAGAGGGACACACCGAGGCGACCCTGCGACGTAACGATGGTGCGCCGCTCTTCGCGAATGCCTGTGCGTAAGTGCAGCCCGTCGGCGCTTTGCAAGGTTCCCGTCTCTTGTGTCTGCGGGTCGAAAAAGTCGTTACCTGCGGGATCGGGTAGTTCGTGTTCGATGCCGACGTACATCGCATGAGAGCCGCGTTCGTAGACGCCGGGAGCAAGAACTGCGGCGGACGCGGCAGCGCTCAGTGCAAGAAAGCAGATCAGGGATGCGATGACGTGTCTCACATCCCGTGTACGCGCTACGATTGTGCGATGTTTCGCGTCTTACGGCAAGCGTGCGTCGCCGAGATTGAGACCCGTACTATTTGCAGCCCAGAAGTTGCTACTGCGCAAGTCGGCGCCGCGCATATTGCAGCCCACGAGTGTCGCGTTGCTGAAATTCGCGCCGGCAAACCGCGCGTCGCTGAAGTTTACACCGACCAGCCGCGCATTGGCGAAGTTCACATTGCGCAAATCGGCGTCGCTAAAGTTCACGCCGATGAGCCGGACTCCGCTCAAGTCGCGCCCGCGCAGATTGACACCGGCAACGTCGCATCCGACGCACTTCGAAAAAAGCGCGCGCGGATCTCCGACTGTTGCAAGCGTCGTTCCGGTGAAATCGACACCGGTGAAGCGTCCGTCGCCGAATTTCGCGCCGGTCAGGTTGGCGTCGTGAAACGAGACACCGGTCATGTCGCTTCCGCGGAAATCGGCGTTCGTAAGATCGGCTCCGTCGAGTTCAACGCACTCCAGATGGGCGTCGCGGAGATTCAGACCCGCGAGCTTCCCGTTGCTCAAGTCGATTCGTGTGAGGCTTTGACCGTGGAGGTCGCGCCCACGCCAGTCCGCGCCGTGCTCGTTGCGTTCGATGCAACCCCACCCGGTCTGACGGCCATAGGTGTAATCGCTCGCAACCGCGGGGATGCAGCCGGTCAAACTGAGGGCAATGCTGAGGATGAGGGGCAGATAGGGCAGCAAACGGAGCATTCAGGCGGCTCGCTTTCACCAACTAACGATTTAAGAGAATCCTACCCCGCAGCGCTGTCGTTGTCAACTATAAAATTAAGAGTTAGTCAGACCAGCTTGCGTGTGAGCGCCTGGAGTGCCGCTCCGGTCCGGTCTTTCACGCCGAGTTTCAGGATGATGCTCGAGACGTGATTGCGCACGGTCCCTTCGCTCAGCGAAAGCGCATTGGCGATTTCCCGATTCGACACGCCGCTCGTAAGCAGCGCCAGCACGTCGCGCTCGCGCGGCGTCAGCTCCGCGTCGTCGGTTGATTGCACTCCCGCACTCGTCATCGTGCTCGCGTAGAGGTAGGTGCGCCCGGCGGCAACGGTTTCGATCGCCTCGATGAGGACATCCGGGCTCACGCCTTTAAGCAGATAGCCCCGGGCTCCGGCCTTTAATCCGGCAACGAGCGCAACGGGGTCCTCGAAGGTTGTGAGGAGCAAGGTCGGAGGCAGCGTCCCTTCTGCA
>JAMXLG010000152.1 GCA_024281135.1 Vulcanimicrobiia bacterium
ATCAGTAAGCGCCGCGGCTTGATCCTTTAGCCGAATGACCTCGCGGCGGTCATATCCATGAACGTACGCGTAGCCCACGATTTCCGACCTCCCGGCCTGGCAATTTACCGGACGATCGTGAAGAATCGCTGAAGATCAGGTATCTGCGATAATCGCCCACGCATGTGCGCGAATACGCCAGCCTTCGGGACGGTTCTCTTCGGTCGTAATGAACATCGCCGTTTGTTTATGGACCAAACCGTTGGCCGTGTAGATGAGCGTTGCCGGCATCGAAACGTATGCGAGGTTGCCTTTCACCCGGAAGCTCGTCGGGGCATCGAACGTAACGTGCTCTTTCGACGCCAGAAAGCGAGACCGTCGAGCTGCGTCATTTGTGCCGACGAGGGAAGCCCACCACGTGTGCACGTCGCCGACCGCGGGGCTGTGATCCCAAATGTAGGGTGAGAATTCATCGAGCACCGTGCATTGGTCGGTGAACGCGTCGCTCGGAAACGCAGTGTCGCCGGCATTGAAGTGCTGGGCGAACGCGCGCACAGGTGCCAGCGCTTCGTCTTGTTGTGCGGCGTTCGCGAACGCGGGAAGCGCACTTATGAGTGCGAACGCGATAACAGCAATCTTGTATTTCATGCTAGTGTTAACACGGCCTTTCCGGGAATCCGGGAGTCAAGGAGTTGGCGGGCGACGACGTCGATGTCGCTGATGTTTCCACGATGCGCCAAAGGAACGGTGAGTTTACCATCCGCGATGAGCTGCATGAGTTGCTCGAGTCCATGCGCGATCGGTCGCTTTTCTACCTCATCAAAGATCATAAAGCCATAGATTTTCGCACGTCCGATATTGAAGAAGGAGCGGATATCGAACGTCGCCCTTGCGTCGCGGGTTGCGCCGAGCGTCACCAACGTGCCACCGTGTGCGAGTGACTCGAGCGCGGCAGTAAAGACGTCTCCGCCCACCGTCTCAATGACCGCGTTGTAAGAGCGTTTGCGCAAGCTCGCGAAGTTTTCTTCGTTTAACCGAATCGTCCGAAAACGGTTGGGCGGCGTTCCCTGCGGCGGAGCAAGATCGTTGCGAAATACCGCGGCCGTGACCGATGCGCCGCGCAGCAACGCGAGTTGCACGGCGAATTGTCCGACGCCGCCGGTAGCTCCGGTGATCAGAACCTCGCTGCCTTCGTAAACGTTCGCCACGTCCAACGCATAGAGCGCCGTTAATCCGGCGACCGGCAGTGTTGCGGCGACATCAAATGAAAGCGCGTCGTGGATTACGGCCACGCCGGAGCTTCGCACGGTGACGCGTTCAGCCCACGCTCCGTCGTCTTTGAAGCCAACGACCCGTTCACCGGAACGTGGTCCGCTTCCATCGGCAGCGCCGCGAACGACAATGCCGGCAAAGTCCCACCCCGGCGTCCATCCGTCTTCAGCTCGGAAAAAGGCGCGCGAGACCTCGCCGCGGTTGAGTGAGATGCTGCGCACGTCAACGACGATCTCGTTTGCTTGCGGAACCGGTTCGTCCGCGTCGCGCGAGATGAGCCGCGGCTCGCCGGATGCCTTCGTTACGACAATCTGTTGCATGTGTGGTAGTATGGCATCACGGCGTCATCTTAGTAAGTACGCACATATTTGTGGTGTAGTGTCAAAAAGGATACTGTAACGATGCGTAAGGTCGAACTGGAGCGCTGCTCGGTGAGCATCGCCGCTGAGGTGGTCGGAGGAAAATGGAAGTCGGTCGTTCTCTATTACTTGCTGGAGTCGCCGAGGCGCTTTAACGAGTTGAGGCGTGAGATCCCGAACGTCACACAGCGGATGCTAACGCTACAGCTGCGCGAACTTGAGGCCGACGGCTTGCTGGAGCGAATCGTCTATCCCGTTATCCCGCCCCACGTTGAGTACCGGATAACACCATTCGGCCGCACGCTCAAGCCCGTGATCGCCGAAATGTTGGCGTGGGGCAAGCGTTATCGGCGTCGCGTTGAGGACCTTGCCTCTTAAAAATTTGACAGCCAGTGCAGGGTCGGCCCGAACCACTCTCTCCGGTCATAAACTCTAGCTGCGTTGATCGAGGTGTGGCGATTCCTCTGGTTCTATTCGAATGCGACGACGGGGCAGTTCACCACAAAACCTGCTGGCTTCGGCCCCAAAGCTGCGAACGTTGCGAAGTCTTTGATCTGCGTCGCTCGCCCCTTCGGTAGTACACGCACGTCCCACAGCGGAGAATAGCCGTTCGGCGCGTAGAGATTCGCCGGATTCGGCGCGAGCGAAAGCACATTGAACGGAGAGCCGATCGAAGCGACGTCGGACGGCGTCGCAGCTTTTTCCAGCGGCGTGTCAAGTGCAAGAAATGCAAGACCTTGACCGTTATCTGGATTACGGGGACCATCGACCACCACGCCGATTGGAATCACGGCTGTAGCATTGGCGTGCTTTAACTTTGGGGCGTATGTCGCGCGTTCGACGGCAGCGGCAACGGGATCCGAAGCTTCCGTGCTGAGATAGTTGACGGGTTTGCCATCGACAAAACCTCGCGCCAACACCAGGGTCACGGTTTTGGCTTTTGGATCGATGGCAACGACGCGATCTTCCGTATTGGTGTGGCTCGTGACGTCGAAATTGTCGTCACCCGATGCCACGATCGGTGCGTTCAAAACGCCTGGTACACCTTGGGCGCGTACAAACGGCGAATAGTTCGCATCGCCGATGCTCCCAGGTGTTGCGCTCGTAGGCGGAAATCCGGTCTTGCTCGCAACGTACGTGCGGTGGCTCGAGAACGTGGGCGCGCCTTCAAAGATGTAGCTGTCACCGCGCTTCGTAACGTGTTGCAATGCGCCCTCGCCTATGTTCGCGAGGTTCGGTGAATATACGACGTTTAGCCTCCTCGCTGTACCTGCATCCGATGCATCGGTGATGATATACCAGACCGTTGTACCGTTGTGCGTTCCGCGATAGAGCGGCAGTGTTACGGTGTGTTTTGTGGCATCTACCGAAAGGGTGCTTTTGAGGACAGTTTTTTCGGAGAAATCGGCGGCGTACGATGTGAGCGGGAGAAGGACGGACGTGGCGGCCAGGGCGGCGAGCGCACCGGACCGCAAAGAGTAACGATTCACTGATTAATTTTCCTTTCGCGTACCTAACTACGCCGACCGCGAAGCAGTGGATGACTCTGTACGAGAGAGTATCGGTGGGAACGATGCCACCTATTTCAAGAGCCGGCCGGGGTTCATTTCGGCGCAACTGCATCGCGGAATAGCCGGAAGCGGTGTTTTTCTGTACGCCGTGTGGGAATCGGTTGACGCCTTCCGAAACGCCTTCAGCAACCCCGACTTTAGGGCAAAGCTCGAACGGTATCCGTCCAGCACCGTCGCGGCTCCGCATCTTTTTCAAAAAATCGCTGTACCGGGAATCTGCGTCGGCTCTTAATCGGGGGCCGCCGTGGAGGTTGCACTTTATGAGCCCTCAGCGCTTAAGCCAGTTCACCGATGGCATTTTCGCGTTTTCCGCAACGCTGTTAATTTTGAACTTTGCTGTGCCGGCCGTCGCGAATCAGAACAACACCGCACTCACCATCGGTCTCGTTTCTCAATGGCCGAAGCTTCTGGCATTTCTCTTGAGTTTCGGTGTCATCATCAATTACTGGAGATCGCACGGCACGGTTTTTCGCGGGCTCCACGTCGTCGATCACCGGACCATCGTGCTCAACGTCATGCTGCTGGCCGTTACCGCTTTCGTGCCCTACGTCACAAACGTTGTCGGCAGCTATCCGACTTTGCCGGCTGCGCGGTCCTGTATTCGGTTACCTTGCTAGCCGGTACCGTCATCGGCAAACTCATCGCCGATCATTTGATTGCTTCGGACGCGCACAGGGGCAACGTCTCGAAAGCCGCTGCGGTCGCAGTTCAGAGGCTCAACTTTGCCGTTTACATGAGGATCGTTGGGCTTGCCT
Organism: Vulcanimicrobiia bacterium; assembly: GCA_024281135.1. The sequence goes on from JAMXLG010000152.1 coordinate 3,937, forward strand.
TTGCGTTTTTTCTACCGATCGTTTCTTACGCTCTCTATTGGGTCATCATGATCTACTACTTCTCGGCAAGCGGCATCGACGCGTACTCGGTGGAGGAAAGCGCATAGCGCGACGACTGTTAACTTTTACTCACTAGACCAGCCGAAAGCCCTGATTCACAATCCGCCCATGGAGACTATAGGCGAGCGCGAGAAAATGCAAGTCGAACGCGCTAATGCAACCGGGCTGCAGCCTGTCGTCTTTGTTCATGGGCTTTGGCTGTTAGCATCGAGTTGGGACTCGTGGGCAAAACTCTTCGAAGATGCGGGGTTTGTGGCGCTGACGCCGGGTTGGCCCGGCGATCCTGTAACGGTCGAAGAAGCGCGAGCGCACCCGGAGCGTCTTGCGGGCAAAAGTATCGGGCGCATCGCGGATTACTACGAACAAATCATTTTAAGCATCAAGAAGACGCCGGTGATTGTGGGGCACTGTTTTGGCGGTTTGTTATCGGAGATTTTAGCCGGGCGTGGACTGAGCGCAGCTACGGTTGCGATCTCACCTGCGCCGTTTCGCGGAGGTCTTTCGCTTCCGATTTCCACGCTGCGGTCTGCGTTGCCGGTCCTCAGTAACCCGGCGAATCACGATCGTGCCGTTGCGCTCACCTACGATCAATTCCGTTACGCTTTTGCTAACGCGGTGGATGAAGAAGAAGCAAAGGCGTTATACGATCGATTTTCCGTTCCGGGCGGCGCCGCTCCGGTGTTTCAGTCGGCCTTGGCAAATCTAAATCCATGGACCGAAGCAAAAGTGGAATCTAACGAGGATCGCGGCCCGCTGCTCATTATCGTGGGATCCGAGGATCGCACGACACCACCGCCAATCGCTCAAGCATCGTTCGAAATTGAAGAAAAACACAATGACGATGTCACGGAGTATCTGGAGATCGCAGAACGCGGGCACTCCTTGACGATCGACCGCGGCTGGCAAGAAGTTGCGGAAAAAGCTCTTGCATTCGTTCAGCGCTTCGCACCGGCCGAATTGGCCGCTTGGATAGCCTCGGGCGCTCGGACAGCATAGACCGTGACG
>JAMXLG010000153.1 GCA_024281135.1 Vulcanimicrobiia bacterium
CCGCGGACGTCGCTCGTGCAGAAGGTTGACTTCGCTGACCGGAAGACGGCGAACAACGACTCGTATCCCGATCCAATCATTGGAAAAACGCCGAATATTTCGAACGGATTCGTCTTCGCGAGCAAGCCGTTTGCGCAAACGACGGACATTACCGGATTCGATGCCGATGTCGACGTTATCATCAACAAGCGCGACGTTGATATCGGCCTGGTGCTCTACGAAATGCTTCCCGATGGAAAACTCATGCAGCTCTCGTATGCGTTGCAGCGTGCAAGCTTTGCATGGGACAAGAGCCGCCGTCAGCTGCTCCAACCCGGACGTGCGGCGGTCGTGCCGATCCGAGAAACATCGTTCTTCAGCAAACGAATTTCGAAGGGGAGCCGGTTGATGGTAGCTCTCAACGTCAGTAAGAACCCGTTTGCTGAGATCAACTACGGAACCGGCAGGGACGTTGCCGGCGAAGATATTCACGACGCCGGCGTCCCTCTGCGCGTTGCGTGGCTAACCGATAGCGTCGTTCGCGTTCATCGATTAACGCGGAGTGTCTGCGCCGGCTACCCAACGGCCGCCGTCGGCGAACGTGACCGATCTCACGACGCATTTCGTCCCGAAAACACTCGACACCGGTGAGTTGAACGTGTGGTGCACCGAGGCGCCGCCGTTGAATGTACCGGCGTCCGTGAGCGGCACTTCAGCGTTGTGACCGTCACTGATCCCGAACACGATCGATGAGATCGTCCTCGACGAGGTATTCGTGAAGCCGATCGTGAGGATCGGACTTGCTCCGATTTGTCCGGCGTTGGTGACCTGGGAAGAGCACGAGGTCACGTTGACGGGCTCGCCGCTGCTCACGGCGAGTGCGGACGACAGAGCTAACGCTGCCAGTGGAATCATGCTCATACTCCTGCCAATGTTCTTTCGAGCGCCTTATGGTCGTTGAAGAACGCTGTGACGAGGTTCTGCGCTTGTTCGCCCGGGTAAACGTCCTCGTCGCCGTTTTCGATTGCATGTAGTGCTGCGCTAACGACGTCGACCGTCGTGATCTTCGGCTGTGCCAACGCACGCGTCATGTCGGTGTCGACGTATCCCGGCATAACGGCAATGACACGAATGTCTTTTGGTTGCAACTCTGCGCGGATCGCGCGCGTCGCGGCGAGAGCGGCTGATTTCGATGCGCTGTAAGTAGCGACATTCGGGAAGCTGACGAGACTCAAGATGGAGAGTACGTTCACAAGTGCGGAGGGCGCGTTCTTGGCAAGAATGGGTTCGAATGCGCGCGTCATCTCAAGAAGCCCGAAGTAGTTCACGTTCATTTCGTCACGTGCGCGGTCCAGATTTGCTTGGCCCGTAATCGGTCCACGGCTCAAGGCGACGCCTGCGTTGTTGACGAGCAGGTTCACGTCGTTTGCGACCGTGGCGGCGGCAGCGATAGAAGCGTTGTCGGTAACGTCGAGACGCAGCGGAACCACCGTGCCGGACAGATCGCGCAAAAGCGGATCTAATGACGCCGTGTCGCGGGCGGCCGCATAAATACGTTTCGCGCCCGCAGCGGCGAGCTGCTCCACAAAGGTGCGTCCGATCCCGCGGTTTGCGCCGGTGACGAGTGCGACGGTATCAAAGTTATTCATGACGGTCACAATCATAAGACTCCGGCGCCTGGAATGCAATAGTGGCGACCACAATTATTGCATCTTCGCTGCGAAGTTGCTACACTCGGATAGTGAAAGTTACAAAGGAGCAAGCGGCAAAGAATCGCGAGGCTCTTGTGCGCGCTGCAGGCAAGCTGTTTCGCGAGCGCGGGATCGACGGCGTAGGCGTAGCGGAGATCAGCAAGGAGGCCGGCCTAACGCACGGGGCGCTCTACGCGCAGTTCTCATCGAAAGAAGAACTTGCGGCCGAAGCACTCAAGGATTGGCTGGAACGTTCATTTGAATCCGCATGGAACCGGGCCGAAGAAAGTTCCGATGCCATAGCTTCGTACCTCGATGCCTATTTGTCGAAAGCTCATCGCGATCAAATTGCGCGGGGATGCGCGATTTCGGCCTCGGCAAGCGAGTTGGCGCGTCAGGATAAAGCAACGAGTTGCGTTCTCGCAGACGGACTGAAGCGAACGATTGCAGCGTTTGAACCGGCGCTCGGCAAATCGCCGTTGAAAGCATCGCAGCGCGAGCGCGCGCTTGCGATTGTCGCGTCAGAAATCGGTGCGATCGTCATCGCGCGCGCTCTCGCGAAGGGTGCTCCAAAGCTCTCTGAAGAGGTCTTAACCGCAACCCGCCGCGTGCTCGGAGAGGTTGCGGGAGAGAAGCGGTAGCCGATTAGCTTCCGTCGGGATACCCCCCGCGATGCAGCACCATCGGAAAGTGCGGCAGTATCGAGGGCGCCCGCACGTCGGCCCGCCATCCGTTGGCGTAGGGCTCCAGGCCCGAAAAGAGCCGCGATCCCGTGCGCGTTGCGTTGCCGACAATCGGCTCGAGCAATCCGCGAATTGCGTCTACCTCGGCGCCAAACTTCCGGCGAAAACGATCTTCCACAGACGCTACTCGTTCCGCGTAGTCTTTTTGTGCGCCAACACCACGTTGCGTGAGTAATGCGCTCTTTGCGCCACCGGTTGGTGACGCGATCGTGACGTAACCTCGTTTCTCGAGAAACCCGAGCGCCATCGCAACGGCCTCTTTTGACACACCGGCGAGCATCGGCACGTCGCGAACGCGTGTTCCTGATTCAGTAAGTACGCGCACGATGTCCGCCTGAAGCGCGATCGACAACTCGCTGTCGCGCTCGAATGCTACGGCAAACGCGAGAAGTACCTGAGCCAGCAGCGGCGCAAGGCGTCGTTCGTTGCTTGCAACGTGTGTGCTTCCTTGTAAGCGATCGATGCACGAGAGTCCATGTCCGAGAATCGGTAAACAATCGGGCAGAGGACGATCGATGCTCGTAACGACCGCAGCAAGGCGGCTCCGAAGTTCGTCGATTTCCGCAGGGCCGAAGCGCTTGCTCCATCGCTCTTCGATCTCGCGAAAGAGTGGTGCCCATGCATCGCGCGCGAGACGTCCCTTTTCCGTTGCGTAGACCGTTCCGTCGTTAACGGCGATGTATCCCCAGCGAGCCATGCCGTGAAAGTTTGTGCGGGTGCGTGCGCGCGAAACAAGGTCCTCAGTCGAGATCCCGTCGTCGGGAACGAACTGCATGCAGTTGAGGTACATTGCCATCGATGCGAGCCAAGGACCGTCACCGCGCCGTTTCGCCGTGCGGTGCGGGACGCGATGCTCGAATTCGTTGTCCAGTTCGACGGTGAACGCAACCAGCGCCGCAGATAGCAGCGCCGAGAGTGGAAGGCGCGCTGCCGTTTTCGGGTAGGATTGGCTCATGAGCACTATGATACAGGGTGCCATCGCGGGCGCAGTCGGAACGATGGCACTTGATGTTACGAGTTATGCCGATATGGCGTTGCGCGCGCGGAGTTCCAGCAGCTTACCGGCTGAAGTCGTGAAGCGAATGTCTGCGCGCGTCGGGATACCGATCGAAAACGATAACCGCGCAAGCGCTCTTGGTGCCCTCACCGGATACACCGTCGGCGTGGGAGTCGGCGTTCTCTACGGCGCCTTGCGAACGTGGGTTCCGCGCGCGCCGTTGACGCTCACGGCGATCGCGCTGGGCGCTGCGGCAATGGCTGCTAGCGATGTGCCCGCAGCTCGAAGCGGCGCGACCGATGTACGGAAGTGGGGTTTCACCGGCTGGGCGTCCGGCCTGATCCCACACGTTGCTTATGGATTTGTTACTGCAGCGGTGTTCGATGCAATCAACGAAAAGCCGGCCGTCGTCGCAGAGATCGATACGACGGTCGTAGAGATCGAGGATCTCAGCGACTAGTTAGATTAAGCTGAGTTGCATCGGCACCTCAGGCACGATGCGTTCGATGTGGGGTTGCGGGGTTTTATCGTAGGCAGCGTGCACGCGCGCATCGATGGCCTCCGAAATGGCGCGCGGCGCGTATTTGCCGCGATAGAGATCGGCGTATTGCGCGATCATCTCCGGACGATGTTCTTTTAAGTAGCGGAAGAACTCGTCGCGTGTGACGTCGTGAAGATTGAGCGTATTAT
>JAMXLG010000154.1 GCA_024281135.1 Vulcanimicrobiia bacterium
CGCAGTTGCTTGACGTCGCCGTCAACAAACTCGAAACGTCGTATTATAAACCGGTCGATCCGCAAACGCCGGCGCACGGCGAAACGAAAGCGATTGACGACTATCTGAAAGATAAGCACGTTTCGAACGTGACGCTGCCGCAGACGGACAACGTCGCGCAGATTCTTGGGTTCGCGCAGTCGCATTATGCGTCGCACTTGGGAGCGAACGCATCGACGGACCTCACGGAAACCGCGCTTCGCGGCGTGATGGATTCCGTCAACGATCCGTACACCGTCTATCTCTCTCCGAAAGAGATTCAAGGATTACAGGAGTCGCTGAGCGGCGGCAACTTCGGCGGCATCGGCGTCTACATCTATCAGCTGAAAGACGGCCAGGTGCTCGTGCAGCCGATTGAAGGTCTTCCGGCTGCGCGCGCGGGCATGAAGCCCGGTGAGGTCGTCGACGCGGTCAACGGCAAGCCGGTCAAAGGCATGACGCTGGATCGCGTAGAGCAATTGATCCGCGGCCCCGAGGGCAGCAGCGTCATTTTGCGCACGCATGCCTACAACAAGAACGGCGAGCACTCGTTCTCGATCACGCGCGAAGTCATTCACGTTCCGACCGTGCGCGCCAAGATGGAAGGCGGCTATGACTATATCCGCCTATCCGATTTCGGCACAACGTCTGCCGACGAAGTGCGCAAGGCTCTACTAGACGGGCGAGCGCATGGCGCCAAGGGATACATTTTGGACCTGCGCAACAATGGCGGCGGTCTGCTCGATGCTGCGGTGAAGATCTCGAGTTACTTCATTCCGCACGGCACCATCGTGGCGACGATCGACCGTCAAGGCAATCGTTCCGAAGAGGACGCTCTCGGAACGGCGATCGGTAATTTGCAGCCGCTCGTCATTCTCGTCAACAAATACACCGCCAGCGCATCCGAGATTACGTCGGGCGCGTTACAGGACTACCATCTCGCGAAGCTCGTCGGCACGAAAACATTCGGAAAAGGTGTGGTGCAAAGCATCTATCCGATGCCCGATGCAGGCGCGCTCAAAATCACGACGGCCCGTTATGTAACGCCGCTTGGTCGTGACATTCAGCACAAGGGCATCATGCCGGACATCGTCGTCAACCAAACGGCGGACCCGGCGCTCATCGACACCCCGGCCGACAAGCAGCTTTCAGTTGCCAAGGCGACGCTAAAACAACTCGCTCAGCAATAGAGTACGGATGAAACGACTTTCCTATGTGATCCTGGCGGCGCTCATAGCCGCACCGCTCGTCCACCTTCCGGCCGCGTTCGCCGATACGTCGCATCTGGCTGCCGCCGATGCAAATCGCATCGCGGTCAGTTACAACGACTTGACGACGGAATTCTATAAGCGCGTCGACCCGCAAACGGTCTTGAATTCCGTTCAAGACACGTTGAACAAGACGCTCAAAGAAAAGCATGTCAACGGCACCGTCCCGGCGCTTCACGCGAGCGACTCGACGCAGTCGAACGTTCGTTCAATCGACCTTGCCGTCGAGCGCGCGCAGCATCAAGCCGGCGCGTCGGTCAACTCGCATGATTTAAGTTATGCGGCGATCGACGGTATGATGAAGTCGGTCAACGATCGCTATACCGTCTTTTTGGATCCGAAAGAGTACGCCGAACTCAATAGCGGACTCGACGGCGGCAACTTCGGCGGAACCGGTATCGTCATTCAAGCCGACGACAACACGAAGTACATCACGGTCAGCAACGTTGTGCCGGACGGTCCCGCGGACAAGGCCGGTATCGAGCAAGACGATTTGATCGTGACGATCGACGGGCAGTCGACCAAGGGTTGGAGTATCGATCGCGCGAGCGCGCATCTTCGCGGAAAAGAAGGCACGAAGGTGACGATCGGCATCGAGCGCTCCGGAAAAACGATGGCGCCGATCACGATCACGCGTGCGCAGATCCATCAGTTGAGCGTTTTCGATAAGATGCTTCCTGGAAACATCGGCTACGTTGCACTGACGGTGTTCGGTAAAGACACCGCCGACGAGCTGAACACCGCGCTCGATCGTTTGCAAAAGCGCGGCGCGCGTGCATACGTCCTCGACCTGCGCGACAACGGCGGCGGCTATCTCGAATCAGCCGTTGGAGTGAGCTCGAAGTTCATCTCGTCCGGTCCGATCGTTTCTGTCGAGTCGCGAGCGTCGAGCATCACAACGCTCGAAGCGAACGACACAGCGATTACTCCCGTTCCGCTCGTCGTGCTCGTAAACGGGCACACCGCTTCGGCGTCGGAGATCACGTCCGGTGCCATTCAAGATAGCGGTGTCGGTGAGATCGTCGGCACGAAGACGTTCGGCAAGGGCGTCGTGCAAACGATCTTCCCACTCGGCGACGGATCGGCCGTGAAGATCACGACCGCGCGATATCTTACGCCGCACAACCGCGACATCAACCACCTCGGCATCACGCCCGACATCGTAGTTGAAGAGAATCAGAAGCCGCGCTTCGGCGATCCGACCAAAGATGCGCAGCTGGCTCGCGCCGTCCAATACATCGACGATCGCATCGCCCACCTCAACGACATCAACGGCAACGGCTCCAGCCAATAACCAACCGCCCGTGTCATCCTGAGCCTGTCGAAGGATCGCATCGACTTAAGAGCCCGCATCGAAAGGTGCGGGCTTTTCGTATTCCATGATATAGGCGGACGTCCGATGCATACCGCGTTTGAGGTTGCCGGAATCGTCAATTTCATTCCATCCTGAATTCGCAATGTAGAAGAACTTGCCGTTGACCCATACACCGTGCGTTGGATCGAGGTTGGGTGTTGCTCGTTCGATGGGAGTAGACGACGTGATTCGTGCAAAGTGCGAATCAAGTTGCAGCACGGCCACGTTTTCGGGCGA
>JAMXLG010000155.1 GCA_024281135.1 Vulcanimicrobiia bacterium
TTGCGGTTGACGTGAACGCGGCCGCCCGCGAGCCGCACGAGGAGAAACGCGAGCGGCGTCATCGCGATGAAGCGCAGGAATGTAAAGGCGAGCGGATTTATCTGCGCCACCGCTTGTTTCGCAAGGATCGTATTCAACGCCCATGCGAGGACGACGTAGAAAAGGCTCAGGTAGAGAAGAAGGCGGCGCGGCACGATTCGCCGCAGTTTCGAGCGTCGATGGAACACTCCATGCATGCGTTCGTTCGCAACGGCGACATTTCACTGTGCCTCGAACGTCGCGGCGACGGGTCGCGCGCGATTCTCTTTGCGCATGGATGGATCTCGTCGCGGCGCATGTGGTATGACGTCGTCGAGCGCCTCGACATGCGCGAGTGTTCGGTTCGGCTGCTTGATTTTCGCGGTTGCGGATTGTCGGATCGCCCGGCAGAGGGCCATGATCTCGAGGGATACGCGGGTGATTTACGCGTTGCGCTCGCGTCCATCGACGAGCCGGTGACGCTCGTTGCGCATTCGATGGGTGGGAAGCTCGCGCAATACATTGCGGCGGAACGCCCCGCGAATCTAGAGCGTCTCATTCTCGTCGCACCGGGCACGGCGAAGGCCGTGCGGTTTCCGGAGAAACATCGTGCGATGACGCTTGCTGCGTACGGATCGCGTGAACGCATAGAGCTATTCCAGCGCGCGGCAATGGCGCGCGAGCCGGCACCGGAGAGCATGATGCGCATTGTCGATGATGCGCTCATTGCGCAACACGAACATTGGATCGGCTGGTACGATCGTGGCCGCGGGATCGATTTTGCGGAACGGCTCGCTGAAATCGACGTGCCGACGCTCGTTATCGCAGGCGCCAAGGACCCGCTTGCTTTGCCCCAACGCATACGTCGGGACTGCGCAGCCGCGATCGGCGGAGCGCTCTTCGTCCAGCTGCGTGATGCCGGTCATAATCTTCCGGTTGAGACGCCGGAAGAGATCGCAAGTGCAATCCGCCGGTTCTCCTAGTTCATAGCGACCAAAGTAGCAGGAATCAACGTCGTCGACGCGAGACAAGCGACCCATCTTCCCCATTTTGCTACGCAGGTTAACGAAAGGGGCACCATGGTCAGCCAATCGCCCAAGGACACGCCGTACGGATTGGAACCGAATGTAGCGGCGGGTCTAGCCTATCTTCTCAGCGTTATCGGTGGCATCATCATGCTGGTCGGCGGCGGCACCAACAAATTCGTGAAATGGGCCGCATGCCAGTCGATCACGCTCTTCGCAGTGTGCGTCGGATGGAACATCGTTGTTGGTGTCGTTGATACGATTCTTTCAATGGCGCATCTCTGGCCGCTCATTGGAATCATCGCGCTCATCTCGATGATCGTCGGAATACTCTTCCTTGTTGCATGGCTCTATACGTGGATCACCGCGTTCCAAGGCAAGGAAGTGCGCTTGCCGTTCGTTGCTGATTTGACGGAGCGCTTCTTCGGCTCGCAACTCGCAAGCACACCCTAAGTATCCCATGACGGTGCGGCGGTGGCGGGGTGCTCTTCGAGCGCCCGCCATACGTCCGCGGGAACAGGCGTCGCTGGTGCGCCGCTCTGTTGGTACTCGACATGAATCAAGGTTGAGTTAGCAGTTGATGCGCTTCCCGCATCATCGCTAACGCCGCCGTTTGTAATTGCGTCGAGCGTAGCGTCAAGCGATCCGATGAGCGCCGCGTATGGCGGAGTTGCAAACGTCCGGAATGCCACGATTCCACCGCGTGTCATCATCACGTCTCCGTTGCTCGCAAGCACTTGCGCGGTGACCGCGTAGCTTGCTCGCGATTCGGCAACGTGGGAGTTATTTTGCGTGTAAACCGTGCACTCGCCGTTCGGACAACTTGACGGGGTGCTTCCAGGTACCGGTGTCGGAACCGAGATCGTTGTGCGCACCGTGATCGCGCAGCCCGCGCTCGTCGCATACGCGCAGGTTGCCGACGGCTGTGGGATCGGGCCGCCTGCGGCTGCGCTTTGGGCGGATCGAACGGCGTCTGAGAACGCGGCGCGTACGGCAGCGTGTTCGCGCGCATGGAACGTCATCCGTGCGAGGGCCGCTGCACCATAGACGATTGTTTCACTGAGAACCGCAACGAACACGATAAGCACCATTGCGCGAATCAGCATCAGATCGGCGCGGCTCCGTTCGAAGGTGAGACAATGCGTGCCGAAGGCAGCGGAATGGGTTGAGGCACGCCGGTCGTCATCGTGGCGCTCTCATTCGTTCCGTCCGCGCTCGCCGTAACGGTCACGGTATATCCGCCTGCGGCGACAGCGCTCGTCGAAATCGAGAGATGAATCGGCAGCGGCGAACCACCGGGAAGCGGGGCCGACGTCGCAACGGTCGCCGGCGCGATCGCACCGCCTTCATACTTCAGCACGTCGACCGCGACGCGAAGCTCGCGTTGCACGCATGCGCGAAGCGCTTCGTCGATAGGCTTCGCGCCGAAGCGATGCGTTGCGGTCACGAGCGCGGAAAGAATCGCGGCGATTGCAATGCTCGCAACAGCTGCCGCGACAACGGCTTCGACTAGGCCTGCTCCGCGTTCATTCCGGCGCACGTCATACCGAGTGCCCCGCAGCGTGACGAATGAGACGGGGCTCGGGCATGCGCAATAGCGGGCGCTCGAAGAAGTAGGTTACGATCGTCGCTTGCACGATGGTCACGACGAAGGCAAGGATGGTGTAATTCACTTGCCACGTTGGATCGAAGTGCGGATCGCCGTGATAGGGCGGAATGTGTAAGGCCACCATCTCCCGCGCGACCAGTTGATGGTACAGATACAGATTGTATGAAATCGCAGCGAGAAAACGTAGAGGGGGATTTGCAAGGAGCAACTGCCACCAGCGCGGCGCGCAGAGTGAACCGAATGCGATCGTTCCGAATGCAACGCCGTAGAGCACGCGCGTATAGAGCTGCCCTGCAACTTCCCACTGTGGTTCCATCCGGTAGTTGAAGATTCCGATCAACAACCAAGCAAGTCCGGCCCATCCGGCGAGCGCAACGAGCGTCATCGCTGGAGCTCCACGCCACTGGCGCACGCGATGCCCGTAGCGCACAAAGAGCAGCGCGCACACTATTCCGGTTGCGAAAATATCGAGATATCCCGGTACGTTCTCCGCCAGCTGCGGAAACGTCGTCGCAAAGCAGCAGTGGGCTGCCCACGAGCGCCACAGGACGGCGATCGTTGCCATTGCGATGGCGGTAATCCAAGGAACGCGCCTAAAGCAAAACCATATCAACGGAAAGAGGAGATAGAACTCAACCTCGACTGCGAGCGTCCACAGCACGCCGTTGATCGATCCGTACGTTTCTTGCCACCACGTGTGAATGAACAACAGGTGCGTAACGATCTCTCGCACTGGCGGCGTATTGCCCCATCGCACCGTTGCAGCATATCCGATCGCGTACGCAATAACGATCGAGAGCACGTACGACGGTACGATTTTGATGAAACGCCGGTAGGCGAAGTGCGGCCACGTCGGCATTGGCTGATGCGCAGCTTGCGCGCGTATGAACGGGTACGAAATGACGAACCCGCTCAAAAAGAAGAAGAGAGGAACGCCGATGAAGCCCGTTTCAGGAATGAACTGCATCCATGGAAACGGTGCGGACAACCACGAGATTTCCCACACGTGGTACCAGACGACGAGCAAAACAGCGACGCCGCGCAACCCGTCCAAGACATCGAGACGATCCTTCATCGTTGGGCCGTTTTGTTCTAACTGCTTGACACAAAACCTGTCTTTGTATTAGTCTTGTAATACAAACGGGAGGCAGCAGGTCGTGCATTGGTACGTTGAATTCGAGCGTTGGTATGTCGGCAGTTTTCTCACGCTCTTCGGCTTGTTTATCCTCTGGAGGGGTGAGGCGTTTAGTTCATGTTCGCGTTTCTTTTACTTGGAGATGCACGATGCGCTTCTAAAAGATCGCTTCGCCCCCGTCGTCGCTCGGAGGAAAGAACTCGAAAGCGGTAACGATTGGGCGTGGCGCGTCGCCGGCTTGTCGGCGATCCTCTTCGGGATACTCGTTATCGTTCGCGCGCTCAGTCCGGTGATCGGATACGCCCTGCTCTGCGCCGACCTTGCGATCGTCATGTCCCAAATTTATTTGAGCATGCGCAATCGCAGCGAGCGGCGGGCCGCGTCGTTGCAACCGCGCTCGGCAACGTCGTCGGTTCCCGTGCTCTGGTACGTGGGCGCGCTGCTCATCTCACTACTTGCACTCACGCTGACCGGGTACCCGAACCTACGCGTGCCGGCGATAATCGTTGCGGCGGCGTGCATAACGATCGTCGTGGTTGCAGCGCGTACGTCGCAGATGGCAGCATTGCTTGCCGGCGACGACCCCGACATCGAACTCTACGTCGACACCCGCTTGCGATGGAGCCGCGTGAGCGGATTGCTCGCGCTCGCATACGCGTCCGGCTACGTGTTTATTGCGATGAGCAAGCCGGAACTGCGGGGCGGTCCGCCATGGGTAAGCGGCGTTGAAACCGCATCGTGGATCTTGTTCTTTGGATTCGGAATCTGGGCGATCGCCAGGTACTTCGTCGAACGAATGCGTGTCAAGGCGACGACGGTGTAAATGACGTCCGACGCGCTCATCGCCGTCGATCCCAATCTGGAGGCGGCCCCATACCAACAGATTTTTGAACAAATTCGTGCGGCGATCGAACGGGGCGAACTTCCGCCGGATGCAATTCTTCCGACGGTGCGTCAACTTGCCGGCGACCTCGGTGTCGCGCCGAACACCGTCGCGCGCGCGTACGCAGATTTGCAGCAGGCCGGTTGGCTCGTGAGCGAAGGCAGGCGCGGCACGCGCGTCGCGGCGAAGACGCCGGCCGCCGATCGACGCGCGCGTTTGAGCGCGCTAAGTGACGCGGTCTCGCATTTCATCGAAACGTTGCGTCACCGCGGCTATACGAAAGAAGAGATCGAAAAAGGGCTTAGGTTTCGTCCTCCATCATGGTGACGAGCTGTTCACGCAGTTCCGGAGTATCCTGATGCCCGTGCGTCGATACCGCGTGTTCTACTGCGGCTCTTAGGACCTCGTCCGGTTTTCCCGAGATGTATAGGGTACAATCGATCTCGCTCGGGAATTTGCTGCAGTCCACATACTTTCGGGTAACGGTCGTGTCCACGGCAGTGCTCCTCGTGGGGTTTGAGAGAATTGTAGTGTAGCGCAGAAAACGGAGACCTAGGAGGTGCCGAGCATGTACAACGTCGCTGTGGAACGCTCTGCCGGATGGTCGGGAATAGCGTTCATTATCATCGTCATCGTCGCCGCATTTCTTCCCGGAACGCCGCCGCCGCCCGATAGCCCTGCAGCCACGGTCGGCGCGTTCATCGACGCGCATCATTCCATGTGGATGCTAGCGGCGTGGCTGACATTTCCATCCGTCGCATTTTTTCTGTGGTGGCTCATTCAATTGCGCGCGTATTTGCGTCTCGTGCCGCAATTGGACGACGGTTTGCCGACCTACATGCTCGCCGGTGGCGTCGTTGCCGCAGCGATCGTCATTATTATAGCGACTACGCAAGTCGTGCTCGGCATGCGTCCGTCAACCGATCGTAGCCCGCAAGTTATCGCAATGCTCTACGACACGTTCAATGCCTTCGGCGCGATGATCTTTATTCCGAGCGCCGTCGTGCTGTTTGCCGCTTCGCACAGCGGACGCCGACATAAAAGTCTTCCGGCGGCGCTTACGTACCTGGGGTATTTAGCGACTCTTGGTAGCGCAATATCAACGCTTTCGATCTTTTCGACGAGCGGCTTCATGGCGGTCGGCGGAATAGGCACGCTCGTTCTCGGCCTGCTTCCATTCGCCATTTGGGTGATCTGGGCGAGTACCGTCTTGATTCGGGTTCCGCGAAGTGGCGGTAGCGCCGCTACGTCTTAAACGTCAGCGCTGACACGACGCTCGTCACCGTCACCGATACCGTTCCGTTCGAAGGCGGAATTGGCGACGAAGACTGCGTCGTTCCATCATCCATGAAATGCGTCTGTATCGCAGAAGTCACCGTGCTCGGTAGTACCACGCGCACCATCTCGCTCTTGATGCCCAACGTCGATTGGTGCTTCGTGTCGTAGAGCGACCCGGCAAGCCACATCACGAGCACGTACGTTCCATCGGAACGCTGAAACAATACGTGATGCAGCGTGCCGCGCGAGTCCTTTTGGATCTGATAGGTCAGCGGCGTGCGCGGCGAAGAGCCGGCATCTTTAAAGAACGCTAGAAGTTGCTTCAACTGCGTCCACGCGGGCTTCGGAGTGTAGTCGGCGGTGAGAAGACCCATGGTCGCACCGCCGTCGGTACCGTAATCGAAGAGTTGATAGATGTATGTGCGCATGACGCCGACGCGCAGATCTTCGAAAAGCGCCCGTGTGATGTAGTGTGCCGCCACGGACGCCGGGACGCCGCTGGAATTTGTGGCGTAGCCCATCTCCGTTACCCAAACCGGCTTGCCGCCGCTCATCGCGCCTGCCCACTCGAGATGTTCCGTGGGTCCTCCGTTGAGTGCTTCGGGCGGCTCCTGGCCTGTGTAATCGTGGATGTTACCGACATCCATGAACACCGAGAGATTCCCAAGCGAAGAATATCCCGATTGACTGATCATCGACGGCCCGATGATGGCGATGGCTGGAGTGCGCAATGCGTAGAGCGTTTTCTGCCAAGCGCCTTCAACGCTCTTCCAATCAGTTGGACAAAACACGCCACTGTCGCACTCGTTCGGCCCTTCGAACGCATCGACGTTCTTGAGTCCCATCGTTCGAACGTACGATGCATCGTACTGCGCGCGATCCTCGAGCGACGTGGACAGCTCTGCACTGATCCCCGCCACAGCTAATTCGTTCAGCCGCGGGACATAGACGTTGCGGCACCACGACACATTACTAGAGCACACGCCCTCGCGCACGTGGGTAATGCCGGATGCTTTCAGCATCGGCGCCCACTTGGAAAAGTCCACGTCGTACGGCGTTCCACGATACGTCATGTGCAGATTCACACCGACGGAATCTATGAACGCACGTGATGCTAGCGGTACCTCAGCCGTCTTGCCCACAGTTCCGCTACAGCTCAGGCACACCGCAACGAAAAGAAGCCCGATCGTGCTCAACATTCCTCGCTGGTTCGTTTTGCTAGCAGGACTTAATGCCCAAGGGAGCAGGCGCGCTCTCGCGTAAGTGGGGGACCGATGAGGCCCGCGTTTCCGATTTTCGCCTTGGTCTTGGCGCTTTCGCCGCTCGTCGCTCGCGCGGATAAGCCCCTTCGCACCGTGGTTTACCACTACTCGATGGATGCGCGCGGGTTTTTTGGCGCTCCAAGTACGAACGGATACGGAATAGTCAGTGAAAACGGGGGAGCCGGAACCACCGGCGGGACCGGGACCGTTCGTGTCGACGTCGTGAACGCAACGCCTGATGGGGGACTCGTCCTCGACGTCACTCAGAACGTCGATCGCGCGCTTCACCCGCTCCAGACGATCCGCTGCGCAGTGTACGGGCGCACACAAGATGTCGTGTGCGATCAGAATGTCGGAGCCACGAGCACGGAGACCGTGCTCCTTATGTACCTCGGACGCTACTTCTATGAGCCGTCGCGCGTCGATTCGACGGGTCACTGGCATACTTCGCCCCAGATTCACGATAAAAACGTGCAAGTCGACAACAACTTTGCCGTGACCAAGACCGACGGTAGCGTGCTTACCATCGCGATCGACCGAACCGAAAAGGGTGGCGGGTTCGATGCAAAGACCGAGGGCACGCTTCTGTATGATGCCGGTCTGGACGTGCCCGACTACATCAAGGTCGCCGTCGAGACGCAGCGGTCCGGCGAGCAGGGCGATATGAACGTAGAACTCAAGCTTCTCTCCGATTCTATGGCGCCGGCGAGCGGCCAAAACTCGCATTGACGCGTCCCATCCTCCCTGCTATACTGCCGTAGTTCAGGCCCACCCGTCGGTGCGGCCGACTTTGTGTGTGTTGTAAAAGCGTAGATTTGGGAGAACTTTTTGCCTACCATTAACCAGCTGGTCCGTAAGGGCCGGGCGAAGACGGAGAAGAAGGTCAAGACCCGCGCGTTCCGCGTGATCCTCACCGGACCGAAGCCGGGCCACCCGGATCTTCCGACGCGGTCGTTCGAAGTCAAGGGCAATCCGCAGCGTCGCGGCGTCTGCACGCAAGTGAAGACGGTGACCCCCAAGAAGCCGAACTCGGCCCTCCGCAAAGTCGCCCGTGTCCGCTTGACCAATGGTGAAGAGGTCACGGCTTACATCCCCGGCATCGGCCACAACCTGCAAGAGCACTCCGTGGTGCTCGTGCGCGGAGGTCGTGTCAAGGATCTCCCGGGCGTGCGCTATCACATCATCCGTGGGACGCTCGACACCGCCGGTACGGCAAACCGCAAGCAAGGCCGCTCGAAATACGGCGCCAAGCGTGTAACGAAGAAGTAGTAAAAGGAACACTAGAGAGATATGCCTCGTAAAGGTCCGGCACCCAAGCGGCAGATTCTGCCCGATCCGAAGTACAACTCGAAGATTCTGTCGCGCTTCATCAACAAGGTGATGCTCGACGGCAAGAAGTCGACGGCCGAACAGGTCACGTACGGCGCGCTCGACATTATCGCCGAGAAGACTGGTCGGGATCCGTACGAAGTGTTCCAGCAAGCGCTTTCGAATGCGATGCCGCTTGTAGAAGTGCGTCCGCGCCGCGTTGGTGGCGCGACGTACCAGGTTCCGATGGAAGTCCGTCCGGACCGCCGTCAGGCGATGGCGATGCGCTGGCTGATCGGCTACGCGCGCGCTCGCGGCGGCCGCTCGTTCGAAGAGAAGCTCGCCGGCGAGCTGATGGATGCATCCAACAACACCGGGGCGACGATCAAGAAGCGCGAAGACACACACAAGATGGCTGAAGCCAATAAGGCTTTCGCCCACTACCGTTGGTAATTCCAATCCCCGAGATTTTTTAAGTTGGCAACCAGAGAGTTTTCACTCGAGAAGACGCGTAATATCGGCATCGCAGCACACATCGATGCCGGTAAGACGACGTGCACCGAACGTATCCTGTTCTACACCGGACGCGTCCACAAGATCGGTGAAGTGCATGACGGCGCGGCGACCATGGACTGGATGGTCCAGGAGCAAGAGCGCGGCATCACGATCACCTCGGCCGCAACCGCCGCTACGTGGCGCGAACACCGGATCAATATCAT
>JAMXLG010000156.1 GCA_024281135.1 Vulcanimicrobiia bacterium
GGTATGTCCGAAATGGCCGGAAAAGCGGCATTGCGGACACGGTCGCGGCGCGCTAGGCTGGAGCTATGAACCGCCGGATTGGGATGATCGTCTACGACCGCGCGCAGGCGCTCGACGTGGTAGGCCCCCTCGACGCTTTTGCCGACGCAAACGCCGTTGTTGAGAAGCGTGCTCCACCGTACGAACTCGTAGTGCTTGCGCCGCGCAAGCAACCGGTTACGATGGCGTCCGGCTTAAGATTGATCCCCAACGCATCGCTTGCGGAAGCGCCGCCGCTCGATACCATCATCGTGCCCGGCGGTGCCGGCGTTCGATTAAATACGTCGCTGCGCGCCGAGATTGCAACCTGGTTAAGCCGGCGCGCGCGGCGCATTCGCCGCGTGACTTCCGTTTGCACCGGCATCTACGCGCTCGCCGAAGCAGGGCTGCTTGACGGACTCGAAGCCACGACGCATTGGGCGTGGGAGGCGGATGTGCGCGCGCGCTGGCCGCAGATCAAACTCGACGCCAACGCGATATACGTCAAGAGTGGCCGCTTTTACACCTCGGCCGGCATTACCGCCGGCATCGATCTCGCGCTCGCCATGATCGAGGAAGACCTTGGGAATTCGGTCGCACTCAAGGTTGCGCGCCATTTGGTGGTTTACGTAAAGCGCTCCGGCGGACAGTTGCAATACTCAGAGCCGTTGCGTTTGCAAGAGTCAGGCGGCGGCAAACTTTCCGACACGGTCTCTTGGATGCTCGAGCACCTCAACGGCGATCTCTCGGTTGAAACGCTGGCCGAGCGCGCGAACTTAAGCCCGCGCCATTTCGCGCGTAAGTTCAAAGCTACGTTCAATGCGACGCCCGCGGACTTCGTTGAAGCGCTGCGCCTCGATCACGCGCGCTGGCTGCTCGCCAACGAAGACTCGGCGATCGAGGAGCTCGCGGCGTCCGTTGGTTATGGCAGCGACGATGCATTTCGCCGCGCTTTTACGCGCCGCTTCGGCACGGTGCCCAGCTACTATCGCCGTCGGTTCGCAGGCGGCTGAGGTCTCGTGATGATCAAGATGCTGATGTTGCTGCTCGCCAGCGCGGTCAACGGCTATTCGCCCGGGTGCGCGCTAGGCGTAGCTCACGACGGTGCCATCGTATACGAAGGCGCCCGCGGCTACGCGGATCTCGACTACGGCGTGCCTTTAACGACGAACAGCGCCTTTTACATCGCTTCCGATTCAAAGCAATTCACTGCGTTTTGCATCGCACTGCTCGTCGATCGCGGCATCGTCCACTTGAGCGATCCGGTGACGAAGTGGATTCCCGAACTGCCCGCAAACGTCTATGGCTCGGTGACGATTGCCGACCTCATTCATCATACCAGCGGCGTTCGCGATTATTGGGGACTGCTCGATCTGCAAGGCATTTCTTCGACATTGCCGGTGAGTCAAGCCGATTTTCTATCGCTCGTCGCCGCGCAGAAGGCGCTCAACTTTCGCCCCGGAGAGCGCTTTGAGTATAGCAATTCGGGCTATGCGCTGCTCGGCCTCGTCGTCGCTCGCGCGTCGGGAAAATCTCTGCAGCAGTTCGCTCGTGACGAAATTTTTCTTCCGCTCGGCATGCGCCACACGTCATACGGTGCCGACCATCTATTGCCGTTGCCCAATCGCGCCGTCGGGTACGACGCCGACGATGGCCGGTACCGGATCGATCCTAGCGCGCTCGAACCGCTCGGCGACGGTGGCGTTCGCACTACCGTCGGCGACATGCTGCTGTGGTTAATGAACCTAGAGCATAATCGCTTGGGCGAACGCCCAGACAACGTAGCGGCGTTGGCGCGTGCTCCGGGACAGCTCAACGACGGCGCTGAGGTGGCGTACGCATTTGGTTTGGGGATCGGCGCGCGGCACGGGTACATTATGTTCGATCACACCGGCGAGTATGGAGGCTACGAATCGTTCGTCGCGTGGCTGCCGCAGCTGCGGCTCGGAGTCGTTACGCTGTGTAATAGCCAGAACGCGCCGTTTAGCGCCGCGCAGATCGGATTGAACGCCCTCGACCGTTATGCCGCGCCTGGCACGACGCCGTCGCCGGTTCCAAAAGTACCCATCGCAGCAGTCAAACTCAGTGCGGAAGAAACAGCGAAGGTTCTCGGAACCTACGTCGAGCCCGACGGTACGGTCTGGAGGTTGACGCTGGACCGCGACGAGGTAGAAGCGCGGGTGCAGGGTCTCATGTTTGCTTTGAAACCACTCGATGCGACGCATCTGCAAGCGGTCGGCGCTCCCCAGCCGTTAGAGATCGAAATGCAAGATTCGGGGTTGTGGCTGACCGTCGGCCATGGGCCGAAAGAGGCGTTGAAAAGACTGACGCCCCCCGCGTTGACGCCCGCGTTGATCGCCGAGTATTCCGGAACGTACTTTAGCGGCGAATTGAACCTGGGGTTTCGTGTCTACGGTAACGGTGGAAAGCTTTTCATCGCACACGATCTCGCGTCCGTGCAAACTCTCGAGCCCGCGCAGCCCGATGTTTTCACGATGGGCCCGCGCAACATGACGTTCGAGCGTAACGCGCAAGGAGAGATCGACGCCATCGTGCTCTCCGCTTCCGGAGTCGACGCGCTAGCGATTCCGAAATTGAGAGCCTATCATTAGACTTTCACGATAGCATTTTGGCGGTGAATCGAATACTATTGTGCCAGCAACTGCTCGACGTGTTGCCTGAAGATTGTCGGATCGAGCCGTGGCGCGCTCGTTACGGCAAGCTGATGCATCCAGAAGGCCGGCTTCGGCGGCGCTGATCCATCCCAGCGCGCGCCCTTTGCATAAAGGAAGTAGACATCCCACACTGGGCCGCCTTCGATTCCTAAGATTCGGGAGTACGCATTGCCGAGCGTTTCGTGCGGATCCCAGTAGTTGCTCGCGCGAGGATCGGTGATCAGGCCCATTCCGTATTTGACGTCGGACTCGCGCGCTCCCAACTCCGGAACCCAGACGAAGAAGGCAGCCAGATCCTTAACGGAGATTTTCGCGAGGACATCTTGTTGGACTTCGAGAGACCCTCGAAGACAGTACGGTCAAGTTGGGCTGACCAGCACGACGATGCGTACGCTATTAACTGCTCGATCGAAAGCAGTCCGGAGCGGTTCAGCGTCGTCGCGCAAGACTTGGTAACCGGAACCAGCTGTGGCGCTTCGAGAGCAACCGCAAAGTGCGATCGCCGCGCCCCAGCCGCCTAGGAACGTATGGCGGGTCAACCGGTTCACTCGTGCGTCACCCCATAGAGGGCGTAGAGCAGCGATAGCAGCCACAGTCCAGTCGCAACCCAGGTCGCGATGCGAGCAACACGGAGACTTGTGGGTATCGGCGATGCGTTGGTTTGTACGCAGACGGCGCGGCGACGGTAGACTTGCCAATAGCTGAATGCGAGGAGGAGCGCTGTGAAGACCTCGAGCCAAATCATGTAGGGGCGCAACGCGGCGATCGCGATTAGGCCGCCCGCTCCAAGCACGGGAAGCATCAACGGCGCAATCGACGGTCCGACGCAGCATGCCGCGGCAACCGCCGCGGTCACTGCGGAGCCGGTAGCGGCCGTCGCCGCACCAACCGCCGCGGCATCTCGTCGCATCAGAACGTTCTCATTTCTGCAATGCCGTCGCTATTACGGCCGCGTTCGATACTTTCCAAAGAAAAGCTCCGGTAAGTAGTAGAACGCGACGCCGCCGACTAAAGTGACTAGGCCGATCGTGTTCCAGCCGCGCGGACCCAATGACACAACCCCGAGCCCGTATAAGATCGCAACGCCGGCCATGAGTAAAAAGAACGGCCCGGTTGCATAGCAGTGTACGCGCCCGCATCGCAAGGCGTTGTAGACGCACCCGACGCCCATCGTTATTAAGGCAATCGCCCATATTGCGGTCCGCCACGCGTTAGTAAGGGCGAAGAAGCCACTCGCCACCAGAACCGCGATCGGAAGCCAGTAGATTGCAATCGTGGCAAGTCGATCCGAAAGGAGATCTCGTGAATCGTCGGCGCCGTCCCGCATGTGCGTTTTCACTTCCATCGCGGCCAGGGGAAACCCGCCGAACTACCTGACGAGCGCCATTGCGGTCGTCAGCTTCGCTTCTGCGGCAACCGCTTTCGCGTCGAGTTCGTCGAATACCGCGTACTGCGCCGCCGTAGGCCGCTCGTACGCCATGTCGACGTCGGCCGCGAGGTAGGCGAGCCGGTCGCGCAGCTTCGTTTCGTAGAGCAGACTGCCTTCGCTGGAAGTGATCTTGAGCTGGACGACCTCGCCGATCGCATCGTCGAGCGCCGCGTTCGAGCCTGCCCGGCCGCGAAGCGCCAACGCGGCGTTGGCCTTGCGATCTAGGGTATCGAGCGCCGCGTAGATCCGTTGCTCGAGAGCAAACCGCGCTGCAAGCGCATCGGGTTCGACGTGTATGCGCGGATCTAGGGCGACGTCGAATGACGCGCGCGTCACGCTGCCGCCGTAGTCGAGCGTTACCGTATACCGGCCGGGAAGCACGACCGGACCGCTCACCTCATCTTCTTCGCCGCCGGCAGCAATCGGCGGATTGAAGCCGGTCACTTCGGTAGCGTCGGGATAGCGCAGGTCCCACCGGAAGCGGTTGGGGCCGGCGCTAATGCCGGTCGCCTCGAACACTGCGCGACGGGTCGTGGCGGTCGATGCAAAAAGCGGGGCCGCCGGCGTCGGTTGCGGTTTGGTTTTGAGATGCAGCGCGAACGTCCGCACCGCAGCCCCCGACGGGTCGCTAAAGGTGAGCGTCACGGGCGTCTTGCCGTTGTACGATGCGGGAACGTTGAAGAACACCGTCGCGCCGAACGGCGGGTTCTCACCCGCTGCTTGCGCGGGGAACGCGCTCGCGCCGTAGACATGCGTCAGCCAAGCCGTTTGCGGCCCAAAAACCTGCGGCGCGCCGTTCGCTGCAGTCGCGCCGCGCGCAAGCTGTTCGAGAAGCGCGAGATTGTCGAGCACCCAAAATGCGCGGCCGTGCGTCGCCGCAACTACCGCACCCTGGCGAGTATCGATTGCAAGATCGCGCACTTGCACCTTCGGCAAGTTGAGCGCGAGCGGCTGCCACGCGGCGCCGCCGTCGATGCTGTAGTATACCGTGCTCTTCGTTCCGAGGAAGAGCAAGTTTGCCGCATTGGGATCCTGCCGAATGGCAAAGGCGTATTGATTGCTCGGAAGGCCCGCGGTTACGGCCGTCCAGTGGGCGCCGTAATCTTGCGTTTCGTACACGTAAGGCCGGAAGTCGTCCCACATAT
>JAMXLG010000157.1 GCA_024281135.1 Vulcanimicrobiia bacterium
AGTATGGGTTCGGCGGAGTCTTCGGCGTTTATCACTCCGGATTCGACGATCTCAAATATGCGACGACGCAAGCCGACCCCGGTTTCGTCAATCATCGCGCCGTTGCGCAACTCGTTGCGTTGACGACAATGCGTCTAGCGAGCGGGAGCGTCGGCTACAGTTTCACACCGTACGTCGCGCGTATGCGCACCGAGTTAGCGGCAATAGCCGCCGCACAGGATCATGGCACCGATTTGACGCCTGTGCGGTCTGCAATCAACCGTTTTTCGGCAAGCGCGGCCGCCATTGACCGTCACGGCGGAGACGGCAACCAAGAAATTGCCGTAATCCATCGCCTCAACAAGCTTTTTTACGGGCGCAACGGCTACGCGGCGGTCGCCTTCCCCGATCTGAGCGGCGCAATCACGAGCGGCAACAACGCCGCAATTTCAGCGGCTGCGGGGAGAACGGCGCACGCGCTCGATGAAATCTCGAGCGCACTAGCGAACGCGAGTCGACGATGACCATTTATCAGGCGCGCCGCGAAGAGGCGCTTGCCGCCTTTCACGGCGGCGTCGCCGTGATTCCCTCGGCAACGACGGTTCTGCGAAATCACGATACCGAGTACGAATTCCGGCAAAACTCCGACTTCTTTTACCTCACCGGCTTTGATGAACCCGATGCGGTTCTGGTGCTCGCGCCCGAGCAGAAGGAGCACCAAATGGTGCTGTTCTTGCGCGACCGCGACCGCGCGTTGGAAATTTGGAATGGGCACCGCCTCGGCGTAGTGGCAGCGGCGGAGAAGCTTGGCCTCGATATCGCGTATCCGATCGACTCGCTTTCGGAACATTTGCCGAAGTATCTGTGCAACGTGGAGACGCTCTACTACGCACTTGGAAACGAACGAACCGATTCGTCCGTGCGCGCAGCGCTCGCGACCGCACGCGCAATGACTCGCCGCTCGGGATTTGCGCCCGACACCATTGCCGATCCCTCACCCGCACTTCACGCGTTACGCCAAATCAAGAGCGCGCACGAGATCGACCTGATGCGCCGCAGCGCGGAGATTACGGCACAGGGCCATATCGCGGCAATGCGCGCGACGCGGCCGGGGCTCTACGAATACGAAATCGAAGCGGTGCTCGAATACGAATTTCGTCGAGCCGGCGCGCAACGTGCTGCTTATGAGTCCATCGTCGCCAGTGGCGACAACGCGACGATTCTCCACTACACCGACAACCGAGACAAACTGGTAGACGGAGCGCTACTGCTGATCGACGCGGCGTGCGAATACGACTATTACGCGACCGACGTTACGCGGACGTGGCCGGTGAACGGGCGCTTCACGGCCGAACAGCGCGCTATTTACGAAATCGTACTCGCCGCGCAGTACGCATCCATCAACGCCGTGCAGCCCGGGAAGCCGCAGCGCGCGTTTCATCACGCAGCCGTGCGGGTCATCACCGAGGGTCTCATCGACATCGGCCTCTTGCATGGTAGCGTCGATGAAAATCTCGAACGTGAAACGTACCGCGAGTATTACATGCACGGAACCGGGCATTGGCTCGGCATGGACGTGCACGATGTCGGGCGATACCGCAATCTGACGGATACTCCAATCATGCTTGAGCCCGGCATGGTGACCACCGTCGAGCCGGGCATCTACGTGCAGCGGGATACAGACTGCGACGAACGTTTTCGCGGCATCGGCGTTCGGATTGAAGATGATTTGTTGGTCACGGAGTCGGGGAATGAGAATCTCACGTCCGCGATTCCGAAATCGATCGACGAGCTGGAGGCAATCATCGGGTCATGCGAGTTGGAATTCTCGGGGCAACGGGGTTCATAGGCCGCCACCTAACAAACACGCTTCGCGAGCGGGGCGACGAAGTAATCGAGGATTCGTTGCGCGATCCGGAGCTCGCAGCGCGTAACCTCGCGTCGTGCGATGCGATCGTCAACCTGGCCGGCGAGCCGCTCGCGCAACGCTGGAACCCGACGGTCAAGCACAACATCCTCTACAGCCGAACGGAACTGCCGCAACGCTTCCTCGAAGCACTCGGCACGTTTCCGGCTCATCCGACTGCGTACATTTCCGCTTCGGCAATCGGTTTTTACGGCACGAGCGAAACAGCGACGTTCACCGAAGCGAGCCCGCCCGGGGACGACTTTCTCGCTCGGGTCTGCATCGCTTGGGAACGCGAAGCGCAGCGAGCGGAAACACTCGGAATGCGTGTTTCGATCGTGCGAACGGGAATTGCACTCGGCGACGGTGGCGCGCTCGGAGCGATGCTTGCGCCGTTCAAGCTCGGGGCAGGCGGCATCGTCGGCGATGGCCGTCAATGGGTTTCATGGGTCCACGTCGATGATGTGGCCGGCGTGTATCTCAAGGCAATCGACGGAATAACCGGCGTGTTGAATGCCACGGCGCCTCATCCCGTTACGAACGCCGACTTCACGCACGCGCTCGGACGGGCAGTCCATCGTCCGACGGTTCTGCCAACGCCGACGTTCGCGTTGCGCCTCATGCTCGGCGAAGGCGCAGATATGTTGCTGACGGGACAGCGCGTGATTCCGCAACGCACGCAAGACGAAGGCTACACGTTCAAGTTCACGGAGATCGACGACGCACTCGCGAATGCGGTCGCATGATCGCCTTCGATGATTTCCTCAAGGTCGACGTTCGCGCGGGTACCGTCCTCGACGCGCAACCGCTCGAAGCCGCGCGAAAGCCCGCCTACAAACTTCGCATCGATTTCGGACCGGAGATCGGCGAAAAGATGTCGTCCGCGCAGATCACCGTGCGTCATCGCGCCGAAGACCTTCCCGGTTCGCAAGTCTGCGCCGTCGTGAACTTTCCGCCGAAACGCATCGCCGGCTTAACGAGCGAAGTGCTCGTGCTCGGCATGAACGACGAGGAGGGGAACGTCGTCCTCATCCGGCCGCAGTTCACCGTGCCGAATGGTTCCCGATTGTATTAGTGTATTACAGCTTCCTCAACCGCAAACTCTAGCGCTTCCAGATACTTCTCAGCATCCATCGCGGCTTTGCATCCGGCGCCCGCTGCCGTGACCGCCTGTTTGTAGCGCAGATCGTTCACGTCGCCGGCGACGAAGACACCGTCGATATTGGTACGCACGCCGTCGGACGAAACGATGTAGCCGTTTTCGTCGAGATCAAGCTGGCCTTCGAAGATCTCGGTATTCGGCGTATGGCCGATCGCAATAAAGAGCGCGTCGGCATCAAATTTCTTCGTGGAACCATCGATCAAGTTGCGCAGTAAGAGTCCGTTCATCACGGTATCACCCAGCACTTCTTCGACGACCGTGTTCCAGATGAAATCGATCTTTTCGTGTGAGAGTGCTCGCGCGGCCATGATCTTGCTCGCGCGCAAGCTCTCGCGACGATGGATCACCGTCACTTTGCTTCCGAACCGCGTCAGGAAGAGCGCTTCTTCCATTGCGGAGTCACCGCCGCCGACGACGACGATGTGCTTTCCGCGGAAGAACGCACCGTCGCACGTCGCGCACGTCGACACGCCGCGTCCGCGAAACTTTTCTTCGCCGGGAATATTGAGCCACCGCGCGCTGGCGCCGGTCGCGACGATCACCGTTTTCGCCTGATACTCTTCATCCGCGGTACGCACGACGAACGGCTTCTTCAAAAAGTCCACCGACGTGGCATCGACGTTCTCGATCCGCGCGCCGAAACGCTCGGCCTGCTCGCGGAATTTCATCATCATATCCGGACCCATGATGCCGTCGGGAAAACCCGGATAGTTCTCGACTTCGGTCGTCAACATCAGCTGGCCGCCGTAGAGACCGCCTGCAAGCACGAGCGGGTTAAGATTTGCTCGCGCGGCATAGACGGCGGCGGTGAGTCCGGCAGGGCCGGATCCAATGATGATGACTCGTTCCATGGTTGCTCTCAATTCGACCGGCCGTCGGCGGGTTCCGGTTGCAGTGCCGCGATATGCGGATCCTGCGTGAAAAGTCGGCGATCCAGCGGCGATGCATATCGCACGTGTGCGAGCGATGCACGGGCATCCCGCTCGTCCTTTGCCGCCACATAAGCGAGGACCATGTCGCGGGAGGCGTACGGATCTCCGGCAGCGCGGCTTTGAATCCGCCGTAACATCGCTATGGCCTTACCGCGTTCACCCATCGCGCCGATCACGCTCGCACGCAGCACGCTCGCGTCGAGCTGCGCTCCGAGGCGAGCGACGGCATCGAACTGCAAGAGCGCGCTATGGTACTCACCACGCGCTTCTTCGACGAGGCCCAGAATGATGTGCGTTTCCAGCCGTGACGGCTGCAGTTCCAACGCCTCACGCGCGTATCGTTCGGCTTCAGCGTAGCGGCGAGTGTAGTAATCAGCGCGCGCGAGCCACGCGTACGTGGCCGTCGCTACCGGTTGTTGCGCCGCCGCGATCTCGAGTTCGCGCCGCGCGTCTTCAAGCGCGCCGCGCGCAACCAGGAGATTTCCATACCACTCGTGCGCGAGCGCATCGTTCGGATCGATCGAAAGTGCGGTGCGGAATTCGTTCGCAGCGGTCTCGTCGTCACCGTGGAAAACGCGAGCGATCATGCCCGCGGAAACATGCGCCTCTGCCGACGAGGGATCGAGCGCCAAAGCCCTACGCACATTGCGCTCAGCGGCCGAACCCCACGCATCGCAAGGCGCGCAAGGGCGCTCGAAGTCGACGAGCATCGTGTATGCATCAGCGAGACCCGCGTATCCGGCCGCACGATCAGGCGAACGAGCCACGACAAGCGAGAAGTACGTGATGCTTCGCTTCATTGCATCAACCGAACGCAG
>JAMXLG010000158.1 GCA_024281135.1 Vulcanimicrobiia bacterium
GAAGTGCATCGCCGTCGAGTTGTACCAAAGGAAGAACGGCTGATCGGCTTTTGCCTGCTCTTCCAGCCACGCGATTGCGCGTGCGGTTATTTCTTCGTCGATCGTCTCCATGCGTTTCTTGGTCAGCGGACCCGTATCGACGATTGTTTGCTTTCCGACGCGTCCCCAGCGTGGATCTTCCGACGGATCGTCTTTGTTCGTTGCTTTGCAGTCGAGGACGCCACGAGGTCCAAACCGTTTCTTGAATTCCGGGTCCTTGGGGTAGTCGGGTAACTCCGGCTCTTCTTCGGCGTTGAGGTGATAGAGGTTGCCGAAGAACACGTCAAAGCCGTGCACTGTTGGCAGAAACTCGTTGCGATCACCCAAATGGTTCTTTCCGAACTGTCCCGTCGCATACCCAAGTGGTTTGAGGAGTTCCGCAATCGTTGGGTCTTCCGGTTGAAGACCGACTGTTGCGCCGGGCATGCCGACCTTCGTTAGTCCGGTGCGGATCGGATTTTGTCCCGCGATGAAGCATGCACGACCCGCGGTGCAACTTTGCTGTGAATAATAGTCCGTGAATAAGCCGCCTTCGTTCGCGACGCGATCGATGTTCGGCGTCCGGTAGCCCATCATGCCGTTGCTAAACTTGCTGATGTTCCAAATCCCGATATCGTCGCCCCAAAGGATCAAAAAGTTGGGCTTCTTTGCTGGCATTCGAACGTGCTCTCCGTTTCTGTTGATGCAGTGCACGAACAGAGTAGCGCAGCCAATCCGTGGTTCTGTATCCGATTATCGCAGAATCGCGTGTGTCAAATGTTCGGCAGACTTCACGACGTTGCGAAGTAACGCGACATTCGTTACCGGGCCGACGCCGCCCGGAACCGGTGTGATGGCGCCGGCGACTTCGACCGCCGATTGATAGTCGACGTCGCCCATTAGCTTCTCGTTTACGACGGTCGTGCCGACGTCGATGACGGTCGCGCCGGGTGCGATGTCGTTCCCGCCTATGAGCCCCGGCACGCCTGTTGCAACGACAACGATTTCAGCCATCTTGACGAACGGCTGCAAACTCACACTTTCCTTATGCAGTACCGTTACCGTTGCGTCTTGTGCAAGCATCAACATCGCGACGGGTGCGCCCACGACGATCGACCGTCCGATCATCACAGCGCGGCGTCCGCGCAGCGGCCAGTGCGGGCTGCGCTCGAGCAACAGCATTACCGCGGCGGGCGTCGCCGGGACAAACTCCGTTCCACTGCCGAAGGCAAGATGACCCTGGTTTACGGGGTGCGTACCGTCGACGTCTTTGTGAACCGGAATAGCGTCCGCGATCTCGCGGATCGAGAGATGGACCGGCAACGGCTGCTGTAACATGACGCCGTGGACCGTCGGGTTGTCGCGCAGCCGTTCCAACCTTTCTCTCACTTCCGCGGCCGACGCATGCTCCGGCAGGCGGTCGACCTCGACGGAAACGCCGACGCGCTCTCCGGTTTTCACCAAGTTTCGCACGTAGGCGACGCTCGACTCGTTTTCTCCGACGAAAACGATCACGAGTTTGGGATGAATCCCGAGCTCGCGTAGCGCACTCGTACGTGCGACCAGTTCCGTGCGCAGATCGGCGGCCAGCGCCTTGCCGTCGAGAATGTGGGCGGACACGCGGTCGCGGTTTCGTCCGTAGGAGGATGGTCACCTGGAACACGTGCGGCGCGAGGTGCGCCTGGGGTCGAATTTCGCGGCAGAAAGCTTCGAACGCGCTTTCGAGCGATTCGTCCAAATCTACAACGTTTCGCCGAAACTCGCGCGCTGCAGTCCGGATGTTCTCTCGCGCTACTGCCGCTTGTTTGAGTCCGGCGACGACGCGGCGCGTAAGCGGGAGGTTCGCTTCCGCGGCGTTCCTATCTACGCCGCCGTCATGCCCGCCGGAACGATTGCGTTCGAAGGTGACGTCGACGAAGACCGGATGGGTGACTGGTGAGCCGTCAACTGCGTTGGCTGCTCATCGCAGCCGTGTTGGTGCTCGCGGCAATCGTCATCATCCCGTTTTTTCGCTCCGACTCATCGCACGCGTCCGGGCCGTCCGCAATGGTCGGAACAGCGGCGCCCGTGTTCACATTGCTCGACGATCGCGGTGCATCGGTCTCGCTCCAAAAGTATCACGGGCATATCGTTTTGATGAACCTGTGGGCCTCGTGGTGCCCTCCATGCCGCGCCGAGATGCCGGATTTGCAGCGGCTCTCGCAACAATTCGGGCCGGCGGGCTTGGTCGTCGTCGGGGTGAACGAAGGTGAATCGCCGGAACGAGCGCGCGCATTTGCGCAGTCGCTCGGCATTCGCTTTCCGATTTGGATCGACGATCAGCAGCGATACGGCCGCCTCTACGCGGCGCTCGGCATGCCCACGACGGTCGTGATCGGACGTGACGGAACGGTGATGAAAGGCTTCGATGGCGCATTGACGCTCTCGCAGATGCAAGACGCCGTCAAACCGTATCTCAATTCGTGATCGTCAGCATCATCGCCGGCGCGGTGCTCGTTGCGTGCGCGTTGGTCGAACTCTTTGTTCCGGGCAACGATCTCTATCACTACGGCTGGTTCAACGTGCTGCTCGCAGCGCTCGTCGTCGTTGCGCTCTTGCCTTTGCCGAAAACGCTGCGTTCGATGCGGTCGCAACGCTCGCGCGTAGGTTTCGCGGTTGCGATCACGGGGTGCGTCATTGCGGGCTTTGCAACCATCGCGTCGGGATTGCTCGGACCGGACTCGCAAGTGCTCGTGGCTGCACCCGGTGCGACGATTCGCGTCGATGAGCTGGGCGGTTCGCTCGTCTTTCCGATCGCCTCACCGACGAGCGCGACGCAATCCGAGGTCCTACTCGTGCGCGGCGGACGCGAGCAGCCCATTGGCGGTCGTCGTTATGTTGGACCATTCTTGCTCCAATCGGTGCCGCGTTCTGTTGTCGCGGTCAATGTTTCGGACGCTCGCGGCGCACATCTCACGGTGACGCAGCCGACGGGGAACACGTTTCTTTCGCCGGTTTTACTCATGCAGAACGAGCAGTCGATCGCGGGGATGACTGTGCCGTACGATTCGTTTGCCGTTCCGGCGGCTCACCGCGTCGTGAAAACCGTGCTTTTTAGCGCCGATCAAGCCGCACGACTGCCATCGCTCGGAGCCGCGTCTCCAGCCGTTTTGTTCGACGTCGAAAACGACAATGAGGTCGGAGTAAAGAACGGTATCGGCGTTGTTCGCGACGGTGCCCGTGTGTCGCTCGGCGGTATTGAGTTGCAGCCGAACGTCTTCACATACCCTGCAGTGCGGGTCGTTTCGGTGCCCGATTGGCGGATCGTGCTCTTGTCGATCGTCCTTGTGGTCGTGGGCGCGATCTTGACGCGTGAGCCGCGAACCGTGTAGCATGATTCGAACTATGACGTATGTCGTGACGCTTCCGAGCCCGCAGCCGCATCAGGAGATGCCGGTTCGGTAGCGCACGCGTCGTTGCAAGATACGGACGAAGCCGCTCCAGCCGGAGCGGCTTCGTTTTTTATTCGGAGTAAGGTATGCGAGTCGGGATTATCGGTCATGGAACGCTCGGCGGCGCGATCGCCGAAGGGTTGCGAGCGAGCGCTTCGGTGAGCGCCATCGAAAGCACGACGCGGCAAACGCGCGAACGCAACCCGTCGCTCGTGCGCGAAAGTGACGTTGTGCTTGTGTGCACGAAACCGCGCGACGTCGAGTTCGTTCTGCGCTCGATTGCCGATTCGCTCACCGGAGAACACGTGCTGATCTCGACGGCTGCATCGATCGGGATCGAACAGTTGCGATCGTGGTCGCACGGACGAGCGCGAGTCGTTCGTGCGATGCCCAACACCCCGGCCCGCGCGGCCGAGGCGATGACGATCGTCGCGCGCGATGCGCAGACGTGCGAACGCGCACTCGAAACGGCGCAGTTGCTGTTTTCTTCGCTCGGACGCACGATCGTGATGAATGAGTCCCAGATGGATGCGGTAACGGCGATTAGCGGATGCGGGCCGGCGTACGTCTTCGTCGTGATCGAGGCTATGATCGACGCTGCAATCGCGCTCGGCATTCCGTACGCGCAAGCGCGTGAAATGGTCGCGCAGACCGTGCTCGGTTCAGCGGCGTTGCTGCTGCGCGGGAACGAACACCCCGCTCAACTGAAGACCGCCGTCGCAACGCCGGGAGGACGAACCGTACGCGGATTGATCGAGTTGGAAGAAGGCAACCTTCGCGCAACGATTAGCCGCGCGCTACGGAGTAGCGCCGGCTAGGGGAACACCGAAGAACTTTTGAAATGCGGCGATCGTGGTGACGTCTTTGATTCGTAGTCGCGGTATTTCGAGCCGCGGCTCGATGCCGATACGATGCGACGGATCGGTTGTAAAAGCGAGTTCGATGGGTTCCTTCGCGAGAATCGCTATCGTGGCGCGATTGAACGTACCGCCCGGATAAGCGTAGGTATCTGCGG
Organism: Vulcanimicrobiia bacterium; assembly: GCA_024281135.1. The sequence continues at coordinate 4,465 of JAMXLG010000158.1, forward strand.
ATATGCCGGCGCGTTCGCGCAAGGCCGTGAGGCAACCGTCGATCTGGGCCTTCTGCGCGTTCGCGGTAAGCGATGCGAGATCGACGTGTTCGACGTTGTGGCCACCAATCGACATACCGTTTCGGGCCATTTCGCGGATCTGTGCCCACGTCATATGATTGCGCGTGCCGACATTCCCCGTCGTCACGAAGAAGGTCGCGTGCGCATGATGATGCACGAGGATCGGAAACGCTTGCGTGTACTGGTCAGCGTAGCCGTCGTCGAAGGTAAAGATGACCATGTCTTGCGTCGGGCGCTTCGTGCGCATCGCGGTGAGATAGTCGTCAACGCTCACGGCACGCAAATGGCGGCTCGAGAGATAGTCGAGTTCATCGCTCAACTGCGACGGTGAAACGGTAAGTGCTCGTCCGATTGCACCGCTCGGCGCATGAGGATCCACCTGGTGATACATCAGGATCGTGGGAAGATGCAACAAAACGGCTAGAAGAAGGTGCATGCCTTAGAATTCTGTCGTGCTGGTAAAGTTGAAACGCTCGATCTTTGCTGTGGGGACGACCAGCGAATATGAATACTGTCCAGTCCTGTGTTGATCTTTCGAAAACGACACCGCGCCTAACGCATCGACGATACTTTGGTTGAATCGCAGGTTACGCACGCCGCCGGTGATGCGCCCGTGTTCGATGAGGAACGTTCCGTCGCGCGTCATGCCGGTTACGATCGTTTTCTTCTGATCGACCGTGCGGATGTACCAGAAACGCGAGATCAAAAGACCCTGCGTAGTCTCTGAGATCAGCTCGTCGGTCGATTTCGCTCCGGGAGAGACGACGATGTTGAGGGCCTGCGGACCCCATGCATTGGGTGCGGGGAGCGCGTGACCGGTATTCGGGCGATTCAACTTTTTCGCATAATAACTGTCGGTGACGATGTTGCGCACGACGCCGCCGTCGATGAGCGCAAGACGCTCTTTCGGCTGCGCTTCGAAATCAAACGGCATCCCCGGCGCCAGCGGATGCGCATAATCGTCATGGATCGTCACTGAATCGTCGAAATACGAGCGGTCCAGCCCGTCGCTGCAAAACGACGAGCCTTCATCGAACGATTGCGCCGAAAAGTGCCCGATCAGATAGGTGAGCAGCTCCCCAAATGCAGGGGCCTCGAGAATAACCGTCCACTCTCCCGGATCCACCGATCGAGGTGTAGCGGATTCGCGCGCTTTGTGCATCGCGCGACGGCCGACGTCGCGTCCATCGACCGCGCCGGCTCGCGTCGAATAGTGTTCGGCGAATCCGCTCGAATCGGGCGCAATCATCTTCACGTTTGCTTGCGCGTCGGTGCCGTCGAACGAAGCGAGCGCTCCGGACGTATTCGCAATCGTGATACCTGAATTCGATGTTGAAGCATATCCGGCGCACCAATAGCCCGCCGTGTCCGCTTCGTCGAGGATCGCATCGCAGATTTGCGCACGCGCAAAGGCATCGGCGCGGGCTGTCGGGTCGTCGTACGCGCCGTCGGGAACAGCAACAGCGCCTCCGCGCGGAAGCGAGGGTTGCAGCGGATCGGCCGGAGCAAAGGCGGCCATGTCGATCGCGCGGCGAACGAGCTCTTCGAGATCTGCGTCGCTCGTGCGATTGCCGGCGGTGACGCCGGTACGCCCAGCGGTAATCGCGCGAACGGAAACGTTGACGTCCATGGCATCGACATTTTGATTCGAGACGCCATGCGTGAACCGTGTCAATGCGCTGTTTGATGCGCTGACGATGACTTCGGTTTGATCGGAGTTTGAAAACGCAAGCGCGCGTTTAGCGATCGCCTCGCGCTGCCCCTTATCCACGATATCCGACTCCTACCGCGATGTCGCGGAAGCGCGCCGGAGCCGCCGCCTGCGTCGTACGTCCGGTTTGCATCGGCTCGCCTTTGCCGCAATTCGGCGTGCCCCATGCGTTCCACGACCGCTCGTCGGCAATCGCATCGCACGCATTCCAGAACTGCGGCGTCAAGCCGCCGTACGTCGGATTTTTCAGCATACGTCCGCGTTTGCCGTTCTTGACTTCCCACGCGACCTCGCAGCCGAATTGAAAGTTGAGACGGCGGTCGTCGATCGACCACGAGCGGTTGCTCTCCATGTAAATACCGTCGCGCACGTCATCGAAAAGGTGCTCGAATGGCACGTTGCCGGGAAGTAGGTTGAGATTGCACATGCGGATCATGGGAACGAACTCCCAACTCTGCGCGCGCACGCATGCGTTACTCGTGCGTCCGATCGCGCGAGCCGTGTCGTTGCTCATTTCGTAGCCGGCGAGCATGCCGCCTCGGATGATGTCCGAGACGCCTGACTTCGTACCTTCGTCGTCGTATCCGCACGTTGCCATGCCGGCGGGCAGCGTGTTGTCGATCACGATCGTGACGATATCTGAGCCGTACTTGAGCTTGCCGAGCTGATCGATTTCGAGAAAACTCGTGCCGGAGAAATTCGCTTCCCATCCCATGACGCGATCGAGTTCCGCGGGATGGCCGCACGATTCGTGTATCTGCAGCGACATTTGCGAGCCGCCCAAGATGATGTCGAACGTTCCGCTCGGGCACTGCGGCGCGGCGAGCAGCGCTGTCGCCTCTTCGCCGATGCGCGCCGCATTCTCGATCAGTTGCGCTTCCTCGACGATCTCCCATCCGCCTGATTTATAGAGTCCGATATCGCCTGGAAACGTGCGTGCTTGCACGTCGCCTTCACCTACAGCCAAAGCCTGAATGCCGCTTCCGGTTTGCACGATGTGTTGTTCGATCGCCGATCCGATCGAACTGAAGAAGAACTTGTGCGTATTCCAGAGGTCGAGCCATGCGCGCCCGACGCCGATCGATTTCGTCGAGTGCAGAGCTTTCTCGGCCGCGAGTAACAGCGCAACCCGATCGCCGAGCGGAACGGTGCGCGGGTCGCGTACGACCGGCGTTTCGAATCGATCGACGTACGCTGCAGCCGGCACTTCGCCGATCGGGCGCCGCGCGATCGAAGCGCTCGCGCGGGCGATTGTTACCGCGCGTGCGGCCGCTGCATCAATTCCCGCTTGCGTGAGGTCGGCCGACGCGGCAAATCCCCACGCGCCGTCCACGAGTGCGCGAATTCCGTACCCGATGCTGCGTGAATCGGCAAGCGAGGCAACGACGGCGTTGCGCACTTCAATGCGTTCGGTTTGCACCGATTCGAACCGGACGTCCGCGTAGTACGCACCACGAGCGGCGGCGGTATCGAGCGCCCGCCGCCCGAGGTCTTCGAACTCCATGAGGCGCGACTACTCCGAGCCGCCTACGACCGCCTTCACATCTTTGATGACAATCGATCCCGAATGCTCTTCGCCCGGCGCGGCTCCGATAACGTAAATCGCGGTCAAACGGGCCGGTTGCGCGAGCGAGGGCGGAAACGTAACGATGACGTGTCGCCAGCCGTGGGAGTCGAGAACGGTTGCGGGGAGAAGAACCTCCTCGTTGATCGCGTTGTGAAGCGCGACTTTCAAACGCGCGCCGCTGCCGTCGTCCCGAACGTCGAAGGCGACACCGGCCGAGCGGGGCGGAAGAGCCGTGTCGGAGACCGCATAAGCCGCACGCTCGCTTTTTCCGAGTGCGTATCGCAACTCGACGCATCCGCCGCATCCGCTGGTCGTCCCGCCGTCGCCGCCTTTGGGCGCGGTCATGAAATGCGCGCGGCCGGTAAACGGAATGGCGACGTCTCGAAAGCCGACGCTCACACGCGCATTCGCGAGGTGGTCGCCGAGGAGAAGCGAGACGATCGCATCTTGCGAACCGGCATTGAATGTTCCGAAGCCGTCGACATTTCCCGTGGTCGTGCGCCATGGCAATCGCTGCGGCAGTGCGAGTTCGTACCCGGCGGCGTCGTAGGCGTGCGCTTCGAGCGCAATGCGGCCGTATTTATCGACCATAGGTTCGCGCGGAAGAACGACGATGCGCGCCGGGTCGTCGACAACGTCAATCGGAATGCGGGAAACCAGGTCGCCGCTGTGCACGACGAGTTCGCCCGAGCCGGCAGTGCGCGCGACAAACGTTCCATCGGCATACGTGCCGAGCGATGCCGGCTCGATTCGTACGCGGAAATCGCCCGGCCTCGATACCGGATGGCTCGCCGCGTCGATCGCCGCCAAGCGCACCGGAATGCGAGCTCCCGTAAGCGCGCGAAGCACTTGCGGTTGCGCAACAATTTGCGATGCGCCCGTCACCGGTGCGTCGCTGTAGATAAAAACGCCGTCGGAGATCGGACGTTCTTTTCCATCCGACGGTGAGTTGACCAGCGTCGCTGCGTCATCTCCCGGAATGCGCACCGACATCTCGGACGAACCGCCGCTGTCAAATTCCATCCCGCGCGTTGCGCCGAACGCGCGCATCAGTGCAGAAAACTCCGGCGGTGTGACGCCCACCGATTCATCCGGCTGACGGCCATCCACTTCGATCAGCAACAGTGTGCCGTCGGGCGTAATTGCAGCGCCGCTTTGCGGCGCGCGCATCGAATACGAGCCGCCGCGCGGTCCGTCGAGATCGTCGATCCACTCTCCGTCTTCGAGGATGAGCGGTCCGCCGCCGACTGCGGCTTGCACGCTATTTAACGGGATGGGATCGAGATCGCCGGTCGCGATGAGGATATCTCCGGGATTCGGGACGCCGGTTTGCGTGATCGCCGTTGGTCCGATCGCAACGTAATATCCGGCAGGCTGTCGCGAGAGATTGTCGACCTGACCGGTTACCGTGTAATTGGTAAACGGCGCCGTCCCGCTCACCGGCCGAAGCGCGAGAAGCGTGATGCTTCCGTTCGGCGCGACCGGTCCGTACTGCGGCGTTAGCAACGAAATACCGCCGTGCGGTGGTAACATTTCGTTTACCGCATCGATTGAAAAACTGCGATCGCCGATCTGCAGCTGACCCGTAAAGCTCGTCTCAGCAATCTGCGGACCTCGATCGGTAATGAACAGCGCATAGCGCTTTCGGGGGGTACGCAAAAGCGTGCGATTGCGCACGACGATGTTCGTCGGTTGATTCGTTGCGCCGATGTCAAAGTAGTCGCCGTTAATTCCGGCGATTGCTCCCGTACGCTCCGCCATCGACGAGACGGTCTCTCCGCCCGACGTCAGCGCGTCACGCGCGAGCACCGCGTCGATTCGGATATCGGGATGATTGGGCGCTAGGGCAAGCACGTGCACGACCATCGGTCCAAGCTCGGTTGCCATACTGTACTGCGCGTATTCCACCCCGGGCGTTACGCGTTCCGCGATGCGCGGAGAGGAGATCACATGCGGAAACGGCGCCTCCGGCATAAGGCGCAGAGGGAGCGCGGCTAAAACGGCTGCGGCTATCACAAAGTTCTAACGTTTGACGTCGAGCGCCGGGTGCCATACCGCGACGGCGAGCGGATAACCGCCCGTTGCAAAGGGAGCTCCGGCGATCCGTTTCAGCGTCGACGTGTCAAAGACGTCGACGTCATTTGAGCGCGCGCATGGAACGTAGAGCCGGCCCTCGTCGATATGCGGCTTCCACGGTGTGCGGCATGTCGGCACCGGCGCGTGAACCGCTGCAAGCGTGCGTGAATTGAGGACGTACACGTCGTCATCGTGTTCGTCCGTGACGAGAACGTGTTGATGCTGCTCGTCGAGCGCGACGCCAACCGGGAACGTCAGCGTCCTGCTGCGTGCGAAAATACGCGGAACGTCGCGGGAAACGTCGATTGCAATCGCCGAGCCGGCAGCCCCGAACGGCGAGGTAATACTTTGATTCGATACGGCGTACAAACGCGAACCGTCGTCGCTGAGGGCGAGGGAAAAAACGCGCGGCACGGCATTGAACCGGCGAAGCTCGACGAGCGAGTCCGCATCGATGATGGAGATCGTCCCGTCGTTCACGTTCGCAACGTAGATTCGGCGCCGTCGAGGATCAACGGCGATTCCTTCCGCCGTTAAGCCGATGACGCGTTGCCGAATCGTTCCGTCCGGCGCAATGCGCGTGACTGCTCCGGCGCCGTTCACGTCGCGGTTGCTCGCGTAGAGCGCATGGGTCGACGGATCGAAAGCAAGTTCGTCGGTGAACGGAACGGCGGAGTAGGTCGCGACGCGCCATGGTTGCAGCGTCGCAATCGCCGCCATCGTACCATTGGTCGCGGCTGCCGCAATCGAGCCCGCTGGATCGATTGCCACGTCGCTCGGTGCACCGCCGACGCCAAGAATCGAATGCATCGCGAACGGTGCAGCCGCGTCATGGATGACGACGCCGTCGTCGTACGTCGCAACCGCGACGAACGGCCGTCGCGGATCGGGCGGCGGCGCGAACGTGACGGAGCGCATGGCAAGCGCGCGCGGACCGGCGGCAACCACGGTCGCGCCGCTGTCAACGGTGCTCGGAACCCAATATTCGCCGGCATTGACGCGGCCTGGGCCAAGTATGTCGACGTCGTATGGCGGCGTGAGCCCTTGCACGTCGATCGGCACGACGCTGCCGGGAAGAAGCGGAAGCGTCGGAAGTGTAAGCGATGCGACGGCTTTACGGGCGGGAGTTCGATGCGGTGCCGCACCGAGCGCCGCTGCAATCAGCAGCGCAGAGAGTATGCGACGAATCAATGCTGCGGAAAGTACCCCACGAGAAGCAGCACGACGCCGATTGCGGATAGTCCCATCGCAACCCACAGCAATGCGCGCGACTTCGTTAGCGCCGAAATCGACGCGAGGACGATCGAGACTTCGAAGAGGGTCGTGCCGACTTCGAGCGTCACGAACGAGGACATCAGTTGTTCGGATTCTTCTTGCTCCTGGGCAGCGCGCTTTTCTAAGCGCTGCGCTTCCTGAAGCACAGCGACCGAAGAGGCCTGTTCGTGATCGAGCGCTTTTTGCGTGTTCGCCTTACCCTTCGGATCTTTTATTGCGTCAGCGAGAAGCAGGGTGGAATACACGGCGACGCGCACGCGTTTGGTCAGGTAGGCCGTGTTCTGATCCGAAGCTTTCGCGGTCGTGAGTATCGCGTTGTTCTTCATCGTAATGGCTTCGATCGAGCGGTGGTGCGAGACCATCGTCCCGAGCGCTGCAAGCACTGCGATAATCGCGGCGACGAGCGGAATCAAACGTTCACCGCGTCCGACCTCTTCGGCGCGCTCCGTAGCTTCCTCGAACACCTTCGACGGAGAACTCACACCGGTTCCTCTGCCTGGGCAATCGAAGCAACTGCCGCGAGACCGGCTTCGACATCGGTCCCCGGGGCGACCATCGTCTCGCTCGTGCGACGAAAATCCATCGCGACACTTGCAATCCGGAACCCATCGTAGGTACCCGCAACGACGGTACCGTCCGGATCGATCGCGTATGCGCGATCGCGTTCGCGATCGAAAACGATCACGTACATCCGCAGCTCCGCGGCACGCGCGCGAGCGATGCGTTCGAGCCACGGATGCGTTCGCGATGCGAAGAGCGCAATACGACGGTAGCCGGCCGCGCGATAGCGCACGAGCGCGCCCGGATCGAAGGCGATCGCAGCGTCGATCGTTTCATCGCTATCCGGCGCGAGAAATTCTTGCGCATCGAGAATATCGAGCCGTCGCGCAACGTCCGATGCGCGGTCGAGTGAAAATGCGACGCGCGATGCGGTCGTTGGCGGCGTCTTTGCTTCGAATGCCGGCAATGAAACGCGTTGCGGGCTTCCGGTGCCGATGGCGATGGACGCGTCGAGCAGTCCCGGCTCGTGCTGCGACGCAATTGCGACGACCTCTCCGGTATGGTCGATGATTTGCGATTTCCCGCAGTACGCAACCATCTGCATCTCGACGCCGCACTTGTTGGCGGCAACGAATGCAACGCCGTTTTCGAACGCGCGCACGCGCGCGAGAAGATCGGCTTGAATATTTTCGAGCGCATTCGGATCGCGCCCCGAAGTAACCCACGCCGTGGGCATGACGAGAAGTTCTGCGCCGCGGTCGACGAGCGTTTGAGCGATACCCGGCATACGTCCATCGGCGCAAATCAAGACGCCGAGGCGTCCGGCACGCGTGTTGACCGGCGCAATCCGTTCGCCCGGCGCAAACCACTTTCGATCGAAATGCCAGAGAAAGATCTTCTCGGCGCTTCCGGCAATCGTTCCATCTGCATCGATCACGACCGCGCTGTTATAGAGCTTGCCTGCTCGCCGAATTGCTGCGCCCGCCACGATGACGCACGATGCGTCTCGCGCGATCGTACGGAGGTCATCGATCGCCAGCGTGACGGCAGCATCGTCGACGCGATCGTCGCCGAGGACATATGCGGGAAGGGTCGCTTCGGGAAGGACGATCAGATCGCGCTCGCGTGCCGCGCTGACGACCGACGAACGGAACGATTGTGCAGCGGATTCGAAATCGGAGCGGTCGTGCGCCGCGAGTTGCAGCGCGGCGACGCGTAAAGTTCTCGTCACGCCCATCGCTTCTACGAAATGTGGCTGCGACATTCTCGATGGGACCAGCGTTCCCTAAAGCGAATAGGGCCCGTAAAGCTACTGCCGCAGGGTTTCCGCGTGCAGCGGAAACCCATCTTAGGAGACTAGAGGCTACGTTGAAGCGCACGTTACTTACCATTGCGACTGCCGCCGCGGTTGCGCTCGGAAGTGCCGGCTATGGGGGCGCAACCGCCGCCACGCCGACACCGGCAAAGACCGACGCCCCAAAAGACGCTTGCTCCACCATAAAGGGCAAATACGCTCACGATCAATGCGAGCGATATCAACATTCCGCGCCCGGAGACGAATACTTCGGCCGGATGAAGATGAGCTATCTCGGCATCAACAACACCTTTCACGATGAATACATTCGCGCGGGCGATTACACCACCGATTCGAATCTCATCAATAAAGTGAACCTCGCCGACGAAGCGATGCAAGCGTGGGCGCACAAGTACCCGGGCGATCCGCAACTCGCGCGCAGCTACTACCTCGCGATTAGAGTCTACAGAAAGATTTACATCAAGAATTATCAGGACAAGGCATGGCAATACATGCACGTCCTGACGAGCCCCACATTCGCGAGCACGTATTTCGGCAAACTCGAAAAGACGGAAGCCAAGAAGGGGTTCACGGAACACTATTTTGCCAATGCAGAACTGTGTCCGACGCCGTTGCCGACCGAAACACCGACTCCGTCAGGTAAACGCGGCGCGCCGGCTCCAACGCCGACACCAACGCCCGCTCCAACACCAACTCCGACACCGACACCTTCACCGAGACCCGGACAGCCCAAGGTCGAAGTAATCGTCCCCCCATGCGTGAAACCATCGCCGGTTGAAACGCCGGCGCCGGTGACCAGCGGCTCACCGGGTGCATCGTCGCCGTCGCCGTTACCGTTGACGCACGCCTAAATCGCAGCAAATACATACAAAAAACGGCCCCGCTTTCGCGGAGCCGTTTTTGTTTGGCGTTGAACTATGCTTAGAACTTCAGTCCGATACCGGCGTAAATGCCCATATCAGATCTGGGGCTTGGAGCGTTGGTCTTCGTTCTATCCGCCGAGCCCAAGACGCCGGCTTCCACGAACAGCGGGCTGCCAATGAACGCGTACGTGAAGCCGAGTTGAGTCTTCAGAATGTTGTACGCGAGTTGGTAACCGATACCGGTGCCCGGATCCGTGAAGTTGCCCTTCACGTTCGGGTAGTACCAGATGCTGCCGTACACTGAGAACGGTTGATCGAGATCCGGCAATTTTTCTAGGCCGAATCCGACGTTGCTCAGATGCGGATAACCTGCGTTGTTGCTCTGCCACAGATATCCGACGCCGATGTAGATGCGCGGTTGGAGAACGCGCACACCGAGGCGGACGTCGAAGTCATAGTTACGGACCGTGAACTGCGGTACGAATGTCTGCCCGGTAACACCGATCGTGGTGACTAAGCAGCGCGGATCGCCCGAGCCGGGGCCGTTGCAGAAGTGCGGGTAGTTGAATTGACGATAGTCACCCTCGAGCATCCACGGGATGTTGAAGAGATCGAACTCTGCACCACCGCGGATCGCGTACGGGAAACCGTTGATGTTGTTCTGGCTGGAACCAGCGTTGAACTCGTCGTACACCTTCGGTGAGAAGATGTAGTCGCCAACCACGAAGTGGTCTTGGTACTTTTTCGGAACCGGTGTCGGGGTCGGCGTCGGCGCAACGGTCGGCGTCTCAGTCGGAGCCGGCGTGGGCGACGGCGGCGGCGTCGGGGGCAGATAGCGCACGACGACGACTTGCTTGTCGGGCACCCACTGCACGTAGGCTCCCATACCTTCCGAAATGACACGAATCGGAACGAGAACGTGGCCCTGATACATCATCGGAGGCACGTCGAGCGGACGCGTTTCGCCGTTGATGATGACCTCCGGCTTACCGACCGTGACCTTCACGTCGGCGCCGGGTTTGCTAACGTCCACCGTCTTGTTGGCCGCGTCGTACGAGACGGTCGCGCCCATTTGCTCGAACATCGAACGAAGCGGGATCAGAACCGTACCGCCGCGGACGAGCGCGGCAAGGACGCGACCCTGCTTGAGGATGTCGGGCTTTGCATAGACGTGGTGGTCGTTGAAGAGAATCGGGATTTGCCCCGACGGCGGAGAACCGAAGTTCGCCGGCGGAGCCGAGGTCGAGCCACCCGCTTGCGCGATCGCGTTGGTTCCAATGTTTCCATGCGAGGCGCCGACAGGGGCTGCGACCGCGTTAAGTCCGAAGCCGACGGCCAAAACCGCGGCAAGGACTCCGGTGCTCAGTCGCTTCAATGTTTCCTCCTAGTAAGTTCTAGAACTTAGTTTGCCTTGGCCGCGCTTCCGCGCCGAAAACCCGTGCGCCAGCCACTCGGGCTAAGGGCATGGGTTCCCCCCAAGACAATCCTTCTTAATCTGTTCGGGAGCACGATTGCCCCCCCTGCAGTATGAGCCGAGCAAGTTGCAGCTTTCTTTCGCGCTAGCGTTACGCTAGCTTTTCCTCGAGTCTGGCAAGGAACTTAGAGCGTTCGATCAGATATCGCTCATGGGTTCCCTCCGCTACTGCCTCTTGTTCGTCGAAGACCTGGACGGCAAAACTGACGCGCGGACCGTCAACCATGACGATTTCCACTTCAGTTCGAACGATGAAGCCTACCGGAACCGGTTTGTGATGCTCGACGTCTATATGAGTTCCGAGCGACACAAGGTCCGATCCGAGTATTGGTTCCAAACACGCGATAGCCGCGTTTTCGACCAATTGAACCAGCATCGAGGTTGAGAGCGCTTCCACTCCCTTGTTGCCCGCTTTATCAGCGGTCATCCACTCCTCGACGCGGGTTTGAAGACTATACGAGCGGCCAATGTCCAGTTTCGCGCTCATGCGGGGGGAGAATACGAGGAAACCCCACGCGCTCCTAGGGAGTTTCTGGACTTGATGTGTGTGGTCAGGCGGTTTTCAGCTTTACGGGGCAAGGTATGAATCAAATTCCGCTTTGCGGCCGTATAGTGAACGTCTGATCACTCCCTGATGGAACAGACGCGGCCTTTTGTTGGATAGTAGGAGAATGATGCAATACCAGCGTGCGGCGGTCGTGGCCACGATCGCAGCGATCCTTTTGAGCGGATGCGGCAAGGGCGGAGGCCAGCAACGCGGACCGATGCCGCTCAACGTCGACGTCGCAACTGCACAGCGGCGAGACATAGCTACATACATCTCACTCGACGGTCAGATCGCTCCTTTGCAGCAGTCGACGCTTGCGTTTCAGCAAAGCGGAACGGTCAGGGACATCTTGGTGAACGTCGGCGATCACGTCACCTCGGGACAAGTGCTGGCGAAGATCGACGATTCGACCCTGCGGGCGCAACTCGCGCAAGCGGAGGCTCAAGCATCGCAGCAGAGCGAGACCGCTACGGGTATGCAAGTCGGTTTGCCCGTACAGATACAGCAGAATCAGGCTGCGATCACAACGGCACAGGCTGCGCTAAACAACGCGAAGCTCGTCTACGAACAAGACCAGCAGCTCTTTAAACAGGGCTACGTTTCGCAAGCGCAACTCGAGTCGGCGCGTGCCGCCTACGTACAGGCGCAAAACGCACTGCAAAACGCGCAGATCGGAATCCGCAATAATACGGTGAGCACGCAGAATATGAAGGCGCAACAAGCTGCGGCGCAAGCAGCCACGGCGAACGCGAACACGCTGCGCACGCAGATCGCGCAAACGACGCTCTATGCGCCGTACACGGGCGTGATCACGCAACGGCTGCTGGATCCGGGCGCGTTTGCGAGCCCGCAACAAGGTGTCCTCGCAATCTCGCGTATCGACACTGTGTGGGTCAACATCAACGTTCCGGACGAAGATCTTTCGTACGTGCGTCCAGGAACCGGCGTGCGCTTCACGTCGAGTTCACTTCCGGGCAAGACGTTCTCCGCGAACATCAGCACGGTGAACGCCGTTCCGACGACAGGAACGCTCTCGTACCTCGCGCGTATTCAAATGGAGAATCCGGGCGATCTGCTTCGTGGCGGTATGCTGGTGACGGCGACCATTACGAAGGAAGCGCGCAACAACGCGATCGTTGTTCCGCGTACCGCTGTTGCCCAGACCGAAAACGGCAACGCGGTTTACGTGGTCGGCGAAGACAACAAGGCGAAGCAAGTACCGGTACGCCTCGGCATTCAGACCGACACGCTCTCCGAAGTGGTTTCGCCGCAGGTGCAGGCAGGCACGAAGGTCATCACGACGCGTCCTGATGCGCTCAAAGACGGCAGCGTCGTTGCGATCAACGGAGCAACACCGAGTACCGGACCGAACGGCGGAAAATCGCAGTGAGTCGTCCGGTCAACATTCTTGCGCGAACGCTCGCAGCTGCGCTCGTGCTGGCTCCGGCTGCGCCCATGCAAGTGAGCGCGCAGCAACCGCAAACGCCGGTTACGGCGCCGTCACCGATGCCGGTGCCGACCACGTCGAGCACGCCGATTCCTTATCCGGCGTACGGGTCGCCGGCACCGGACGTTTCCGCGCAGCGACAACGCGCGGGTGTTCCGACGACGGTGTCACTCTCCCAAGCAGTTGACATCTCGGTCGCGCAATCGCCTGCGTTTGCATCCGAGCGCGCGCAGTACCGTGCAATCTACGCGCGGTACGGATCGGAACAGGGCGCACTGTATCCGAGCCTCACCGTCGACGGTTCGATCACGCGCACGTACGGTCAATCCGGCGGCGCATCGGGTTCCGGCGGCACGGGCACCGGCGGCACAGGCACCGGCAACACCGGCGGCGCGATGGTTACAAATGAAAGCGTGCGGGCCACGGTCACGCAGTTGATCTATGACGGCGGACGCGTCATTGCCGGCATTCGCACGGCAAAGGAAGCCGATATTGCCGGTCGCGATACGCTCGTTCGTCAACTGCAAACGCTCGCGTTCAACGTTGCCAATGCGTATTACGGCGTGCTTCAGGCCGACGCGACCGTCGATGCCGACGCGCTCGTAGTTCGCCAATTCGAGACGCAAGAGAATGCGATCTCGGCACAGATTCGCGCCGGCGCAGCTGCGCGTTCGGATCTTGCGGCCGCGCAATCCCAAACCGCCAATGCTCGCGGTGCGCTCGTTGCCGCGCAAAGCGCTGCAATCGGTGCGCAAGCAACGTTCGCAACGACGCTCGGCCTCGATGCGGATACGGCGGTTCAACCGCAGCGGTTGTCATCGTCACCGCCGCAAGTGAAGACCCTTACGTACTCACAAGCGCTCCAGGAAGCGTTGAATCTGCGCCCCGATTATCTCGCAGCGATTCACACGATCGAATCGTCGCAAGAGAATCTGCGCTTTGCGAAGCTCGCGCGCTTTCCGCTGATTGAGGCGAACGGATCGTCGGGCACGGGCCGCATTCTCGCCTCTGGTCCGAACGGTACGCTGCCGTTCAGCGGGTCAGGTCAACTCGGCGCGACGATCTCGATTCCGATTTACGACCAAGGGTTGACGAACTTCAACGTCGCCACTGCGGCGTCGCAGCTCGATCAAGCCAACGCTGCATTGATCTCGACGAAACTCACAGTCGAAGCGGATGTGCGCACGGCGCTCTCGCAAGTCATCTCGGCGCGAGCCGCGTTCGTCCAGGCGCAAGCGGGTTTGAGGAGCTCGGTCGTCAACGTGCAGGCGACGCAAGCGCGGTACAAAGTCGGCGCGGCGACCGTCACGGACATCGTGACCGCGCAGTCGCTCTTCGCGACCGCATCGAGCACCTATGTCAACGCGCTCTATGCAGAGCGTATTGCCGAGGAACGCTACACGTTCGCCCTCGGCGCGAGCGATCTCAAGCTCTAAGCAATAACGGAGGTTGGGAGCCATCGTCTAAAATCGGCGTATGGCTCCCGATCATCCCACCGTTCCTGCGGCAATCTCCGATCCCGTCAATGCGGCTATCCTCGCGGTCTCCGAAGACCGCCTGACCGGCTTCCAAGAGGACCCCTTCGGCGCAATCGCCGAGCAGAGTGGTGTTCCGGTCGATACCGTCATCGAGCGGGCCGTCGCGATGCTGCGCGCCGGCACGATCCGCCGCGTGCGGCAGACCCTGATGTCCACCAATCTAGCGCAAGGCGCCCTCTGCGCCTGGCAGATTCCAAACGACCGTCTCGATGCGGCGTTCGACTACATGTATAAGGATGATCCGTTCTCGGGTCACATCGTGATCCGCTCGACGGACGCAGTAACGCCGGGCAGTTCGTACCGTCTTTGGACGACGGTCAAAGTGCCGCAGGGATACTCGCTGCGCAAACACGCCGATTTTCTCGCGAAGCAAACCGGTGCGGAATCCTTCCGGCTCATGCCCGCCAAGGTCGTGTTCGCGCTCGGCGTAGGTCACGTGCGGCGCCGCGGTCTCGAGCCTGGCGCGCGCGCTGAAGAAATGGCGCAGCCGAAGGACACGGCAATCGTACACCTGAGCGATTTAGAGTGGCGCGTGCTGACCGCGCTCAAACGAGAGTTCGAACCGGAAGAAATCAGGCGCGACCTGTGGGCGGCGCGTGCCAAAGAAGCCGGCGTATCGCTCGAAGAGTTTTCGCAAATCGGACGTCAGTTGAATGCGCGCCGAGTGATCGGCCGATTCTCGACGTTTTTGGAACACGTGAAACCGACTGCCAACAACGAGCGCGTCACGCGTTACAACGCGCTCTTCCATTGGGCCGTTCCGCAAGGACGTGAGATGGAAGCAGGGCGCGAAGTCGGCCGTCACTATGTCATCACACATGCGTATTGGCGTGAAGGCGGACCTGAGTTCCGCAACGTGAATATCATGGCGGTTGCTCACGGCATGGAAAAGGACCGGGTGCTGGCTCATAAAGCTGCAATTGATGAACATCTGAGGGAAGCGGGTATCGATTTCGGTTATACCAACGTGTTCTGGGGAGGACGCAGCGAGATCAAACCGTCAGAGATCGCTCCGCAAGCGTTTCGCGAGTTTTACGAACGTCACGATATCGATCCCGACACGATGAAAGCTTCGCAAGGCGAAGAGGGAGGTTCGGTCTGAACAAGTGTGTGCGCGCGGCGGTAGCCGCTGGACTGATCGCTGTTGCCGCGGCCGGGTGTACGAAAGTCGGCAATCAACAAACCGCAGGTACTCGTCATCCATGGACACGTCCGGGTGTCTTGCGGATTGCCGAGAATCAAGACATCACCACGTTGAATCCGGTGGTCGGCGCGAACGCCGTTACCGGAAACCTCTCTACCTTCATCTTTTCATACGCGGTCGTTTATGACGACCACGCCAAACCCGTGCCTGATGCGTTGACGGAAGTTCCGACGCTGGCTAACGGCGACGTGAGCAAAGATGGTCTGACGCTGAAATATAGATTGCGTCGCAATATCAAGTGGCAAGACGGGCAGCCCCTTACGTGCAAAGATCTGCGGTTCACTTGGCAAGTCGTGATCAACCCGCATACGAACATTTCGACGACAGACGGCTATCGCGACATAAAAGACATTGACTGCAGCGATCCCTACGTCGCAGTCATCCATATGAAACGCGTGTACGCCCCATTTCTACAGCAACTTTGGGGATTAAACGGGAACGCGCCGATTTTACCCGAGCATTTGCTGGCGAGTTATCTCGCGGGCCCAACCTCAATCAACAATGCTGCGTATAACTCAATGCCGATTGGTAGCGGTCCATTCAAAGTAATCGAGTGGCAGCGCGGGACCATGGTGCGGCTCGCCGCAAATCCGAATTACTTCCGAGGCAGGCCAAAACTCAACGAGATCGATTATTATTTCGAACCCGATGAGAATACGATGGAGACTCAGCTACAAACGCACAATATCGATATGATTGCGCGCGGCAGCGGTTTGAATTGGCCAAGATATCAAGCGCTCGCGGCGGACCCTAAAAACGGGTTCAACGCCGTTCGTCCCTTCGCATATCAATTTGGCCACCTCGACTTTAACCTCCGAAATTCGATCCTTTCCGACGTGAACGTGCGAAGAGCTCTGGCCTATGCGACGAACCGCCAGGAAATCATCGACAAGGTCTTTCACGGATCCGCAACGTTCGCAGAAACAGATCAACATCCCATGATTTCGTGGGCAAACACGAGCGCCATCCAGCACTATCCTTATGATCCCGAGAAGGCAAAGCAGATCCTCGATGCGGACGGATGGAAAGTGGGCCCGGACGGCGTTCGCGTGAAGAACGGGCAGCGATTGGAGTTGACCTTTAGCACGCAGACGGAGTCCACTGCGGGACGAGCGGCACAGGCACTGCTTCAACGCGCCTGGCGCGACGTCGGCGTGCAGGCTAACGTCAAGAACTATTCGACGGCGCAGATGTTCCAAAACGGGAATGCCGGCGTGCTCGAAGGCGGCCACTACGACGTTGCCTTTTATGCCTGGGTTGCCGCGGCGGATCCCGATGACAGTTCGCTCTACTCAAGTTGGAATTTCGGACCAACCGGTCAGAACACACTTTTTTGGAAGAACGATAAGGTTGACGCGGCTGAGCGTGCGGCGCTCGCAACGGTGGATGAAGCGAAACGCAAACCGCAGTACGCTATCATTCAGCAGCAAATGGCGCTTGATGTTCCTACCATCGTCGTCTATTTCGCCAGACCCGTTTACATCTACAATAGTGACCTGAAAGGATTCACACCCTCGCCGGTCATCTCACCATATTGGAATTCTTGGGAGTACTCGATTTGAAACGACTCTGGGGCACCGCACTAGCACTCGCGCTTCTTGCATCGGGATGCTCGAAGGTATCGCAAACCGGTGAAGCAGGCCAAGTAAATTCATGGACGAAGCCGCATGTGCTGACCTTCGCCGACGCCGGCGATATCAACACGCTCAATCCGCACCTCGGTCAAGTCGCCGATGTGGGATTTATCTCGCAGATGACGATGGCATGGCTCGTCAAATGGGACGCTCACAA
This sequence comes from Vulcanimicrobiia bacterium, assembly GCA_024281135.1. Next base: position 21,834 of record JAMXLG010000158.1, read on the forward strand.
TCGGGCGTATCCGGAGTTGGCGACGGAAGTTCCGACCCAAGCGAACGGGGGCGTGAGCAAAGACGGTTTGACGATTACCTATCACCTACGCAAAGGCGTCAAGTGGGCAGACGGTGCGCCGTTCGATGCGGACGACGTCGTGTTCTCCACGAAAGTCGTGCTGAACCCTGCGAACAACGAAGTCGGTCGTCAGGGGTGGGATCAAATCACAAAGATTGACGAACCGGACAAGTACACCGTCGTATACCATTTGAAAAAGCCGTACTCGCCGTTTATCGAAGTCTTCTTTTCGACGGCGGGCGCGAACCCATGCATACTTCCGAAGCATCTCCTCGCGAAATATCCGAACATCAACAACATTCCGTACAACGAGAAGCCGGTCGGAATCGGACCGTTTAAGGTCGACCGTTGGGATCGTACGCAGGACGTGATTCTCGTTGCAAATCCGCTCTATTTCCGCGGACGCCCGAAACTCGACAAGGTCGTCTTCAAGATCATTCCGGATCGCAACACGATGGTGTCCGAATTGCAGACGCACGATGTCGACATGTGGCATCTCGTGCCCGGCAGTTACTTGGCTCGCGTGCAAAGCATCACGGGGCTCGCGACTCTTCGGCAGCCGAGCTACTACTGGAATCACCTCGATTTCAATCTGCAAAGACCGGCGCTCAAGGACCCTATCGTTCGCCAGGCATTGCGTTATGGAATCAACCGACCCGAACTCAAGCATAAGATCGGCCATGATGTCGGAATTCTCTCTGATGTCCCAACGCCGGCCAGCGCTCCGTACTCCGTCTCCGGCTATCCCGTCACGCCGTTCGATTTGGCAAAGGCGAACGATCTGCTCGACAACGACGGTTGGGTCCGCGGCAGCGACGGCATTCGTTCAAAGAACGGTGCACGTTTGGTCCTTGATGTCGCGACCAATACCGGGTCGCCGGATACGGATAACATGATCGAGTTGATCCGCGCGAATTGGCAAAGACTGGGCGTCGGGTTGAGCGTTCGCCATTACCCGATCGCGCTGATGTTCGCTCCGCTGCAACAAGGCGGCATCGTCTACAGCAACAAATGGGACATAATTTTCTTCGCGTGGCAAAACGAAGCGATCGGAGACTATTCGCAGATTTACGGCTGCGACGCATTCCCGCCGAACGGGCAGAACGATCCCCGGTGGTGTAACCAAGCGGCCCAGGCATCAATGGATTCTCTCTACCGTCAATACGAACAGCCGCAGCGCAACCAAGACGTCAAAGCCTTCGTTCGGGAGTTCGTGCAAGATGTTCCCGTGATCGTGACGAGCGAACGCGAAGATATTTACGTGTACAACAAAGACCTAAAGAACTTTCATCCCAACGGCGTCACGCCGTTCGACAACATGATGGACGTCGACATTTAGCACGAGGTAGAAGAGTAACGCGCTGCCCAGCAGTGCGAAACATCGGAGCATCGCAGCTGCAGCATAGGGAAATAAGAGTCCCGTCTGCAGCTGTTCGTTTTTCCACACCTCGGCGATCGTTGCGCCGGCGGCCGCACCTTGCATATCGTTGGGCCAAATCGGCAGCGGGTGCATGTGTCCGATCCAGACGCCGAGCGCAACGACGGCAATCGATGCGGCCGCCGAGGCGAGATGGTGGAATTTTGGTGCAAAGCCGACTGCTGCGAGGAAGAGTCCGGCGGCGAGCGTGATGTCTTGCGGGGCCGCCTGCGGCTGCTGCGCGAAGTCGAGCCAGTTCACGCCGACGAGCACCGTCGCAAACGCGCTAAGTGCGGAGTTGCGCGCGTAGGCGAGCGCGAACAGTGCGGGAACGAAGAGCGCGACGAAATCGTGTTCGTGGAAGAAGCCGGTGACGAATGGTATCGCGCAGCAGAGTATCGCGAAGCGCTGCGCAGTATCGCGCACACGTACGACGCCTGCGATCGCGACGATCAGTGCGAGGAGCGCGATCAGCCAACTTCCGGCTTGCGCAATGGGTTGTGACAAACCAAATCCATAGAGCACTGCCGCCGGCGTGTACTGGATTGTAGCGAATCGTTCGGCTTGCGCATGCGCGGTTACGATCGAGACGTAGTGAAGCGGCCACATCGGTCCATCTGCAACGGTCCCGGCTACATAGACAATGATCGCTCCGGAAATCAGCGCAAGTGTGCTGCGCGGCGATTCGAGCAAGACACCAAGGCCAAGCGCGACGTTGGGCTGCAGTGCGCTCAGTGCGACGGCGACGGATGCGAGCAGCGGCGGCGTCGTGAGAGCAAACACCGCAAAGGCGTATGCCGGCAACGCCGCCTGACCCAAGCCGAAGTCGCTCGTAATCGGGACGAACGACAGTGCCGCAATCGCGGTCAATGTCGCATCTATCGCGCTTAGTCGCAAGAGCGTGGCCGAAGCGATCACGATCGTGATGAGCGCGCCAAGGAGCAACAAAATCCACACGAGCGTGGCGGTCTGGTACGGCATTTGCGAGAAGAGCGCCCAGAACGGAAGCGTCGACGGAAGCCCGACGAACGGCAGTACTTCGTGACGTGACGCAACAACGCCGGGGATCTGCGACTGCGCGTTCCAGATCGCGAGAGAATACGGATCACCGTGCGCAAGCCACGTCAATCCTGCGGAATAGTACGCTTCGAAGTCGCGGAGAGCAACACCGGGTTCACCCGCGGGATGCAACGCGAGCAGTGCCGTTGCGACGAGCACCGCCGCCGCGATCGCGCAGATGCGCTGCGCCGCCTTCACTTACTTTTCTGTTTGGCGTAGCGCGTAAATCGCCAATCGCTCGAGCGTTCCGTCATTACCCATCGCGTATGCCGATCCGCCCGGAAATCGCGCTTCGAACATCTCTTTGTACGCACCGAATACCTCTGCGAGCGCCGAGATGCGTCCGAAATGTTCGGGCAACGCCGTGATCGGTTTGCCGACTGCGATTTCGCCGGGGACGAATCGGAAGGTCAGATCGCGCGGCTCCAACTTCGGTGCGCGATCGACTTTCGGGAGATACAATTCGGCTGCAATCAATGCATTCTCGCTGTAGAACAAGCTTGCGAAGAGACGATTACCATCAGGACCACGGACACAGTAGGTGTGCCATCCGCGTGTGGGATAGGAGAACGCAATGCCGAGTGTCCGTTCGACGTCCCGCCGCTGCGTGCGCGTCACGTCGAAGGCGATCGTTTCGCTGAATAGGACGATCGGTTTATCGACCGGTGGCGGTGGAACGTCATTCGACTGTTGTTGACGCGCGTAGATGCCGGCCAGAATTTCGACGGCCCGCTGCATCGCAAAATCGGGGGTCGACCCTTCGCTCATAATCCGTTATTCGACGGCATCCCCGCGTGCGCTTGGCCGACGAGGACGATCAAAGCGAGCGAGGTGGCAATGTACCAAAAACTCACACGTGCGCGAGCGGCGTTGGTCATCGTTGCAGCACGAGGATCGGCGTTGCCTCGCAACGATGCGAGCATCGCCGGCACACCCAGCAGCGCGATGATCACGACCAGCACGATCGGTACGTGGAGCCACACGGCGGCGGCGATAAATACGATGGCGCCCACGATCCACAGTGGCGGCCACACCGCTCCGATGATACGGCCGCCGTCGAACGGCAGCACCGGGATCATGTTGAAGAGATTCAAGAACGCGGAAATCGCCGCGCACGCAAGCCAGAAGTGGTCGCCCGTTGCAATGCCGACGCCGTAGCATGCCGCGGCAAGCGCAAGTCCGGTGAGCGGTCCCGCAAGCGCGATATATGCATCTTGCTCGAGATCGGGCGCGAGCGCGCCTTGTGTGTACGCACCGAAGAACGGCACGAAGACCGGGAGACGCGCTTGAAGGCCATACCCGCGGTAGGCAAAGTAGTGCCCGAGTTCGTGCGCGGCGAGCACAAGGAGAATGACGAGGCCCAAACGCCATCCAAAGAACGCAACGTAGACGAAGAGCGAGACCAAAAACGTCCAGCTCGGGGCGAGAATCTTGAGCACGATGGCGAATTTCGTCGCTAAAACGGCAAGCGTAGCGACGATTGCGCCAATTCCGCCTCGCCGCCGGTTTTGTGAAGCGTTATTCTGTTCGGCCGTGTTCTCTCGGGGTGTGTTTTCCGGTTCGATGGGATCGGGTTCTTGAATCACAGAAGGCTCTTCATATGGATGGTTCGACGCGTCCTCCCCGCATCGTAATCCTCGGCGGCGGCTTCGGCGGTTTGACGGTCGCGCGGCGGCTGGAAGCTCGGTTGCGTGAACGGGAAGCCGACATCGTGCTGATCAGCCGCGAGAACTTTTCCCTCTTCACGCCGATGTTGCCGGAAGTGTCCTCGGGCGAACTCGAGGTGCGTGATGTCGTTACCCCGATCCGCTCGCAACTGCGCCGCACGCGTTTCATTCTCGCCGATGTTCAATCGCTTGATGTGGGTGCGTCGTTTGTAGACGTCCAGCATACGCTCACCGGCGCGCAGGAACGCGTTCCATACGATCATGTCGTGATCGCGCTTGGGGCAACGACGTCGACGTTCGGTTTGCCCGGCGTCGCTGAACGCGCCTTCGCTTTAAAAACGCTCGAAGACGCCGGCATTTTGCGAAATCGGTTCGTGTGGCTGCTTGAGCTAGCGGATTCGATCGATGACGTCGAGGAACGGCGTCGTCTACTAACTATCGTCGTTGTCGGCGGAGGTTTCACCGGCGTCGAAGCGACCGGCGAACTCGTCGAACTGTTTCGCGGCGTCGTGCGGTTCTATCCGCGCGTGACACTCAAAGATGTGCGTGTCGTACTCGTTGAGGGCGGTCCGTCGCTGCTTGCCGGTCTGCCGGCGAAGATGGGAGAGTATTCTGCAAATCTGCTGCGCAAGCGCGGCGTCGAAATCATCACCGGCGACGGTGTTGCAAGCGCCGACGATCAGGGTCTAACGCTCGCGAGCGGCATGCGCATCGAAACCCGCACGATCGTTTGGAGCGCCGGAGTCAATCCATCGCCGACGGTCGCGTCGACGCCGTTGCCCCGCACCAAACGTGGTGCGATCGTTGTAAATCAAGATTTTCGCGTTCCAGGTTTCGCGGGAGTATGGGCGCTCGGCGATTGTGCCTCGATCCCAGACGGAACCGGCGGAACGTATGCATTAACGGCGCAGCATGCAATTCGGGAAGGTCCGGTTCTCGCGGACAATCTCACTGCGGTGCTTAAGGGACGGGAGACGAAACCGTTCCGCTTCAGTTCACTTGGAATGATGGCGTCGCTCGGCGGCCGGAAAGCGGTGGCGCAGTTGCCCGGCGATTTCGTTCTCACCGGATTCTTGGCTTGGTTCCTCTGGCGATCGTACTATTTGCTTCGCCTTCCGAGCCTCGACCGGAAAATCCGCGTCGCCTTCGACTGGACGCTCGAACTGGTCTTCCCGCGCGACATCGCGGAGTTGCGCGTCTATACGCGGAATGCTCATTCCAGTGCAGCCGTCGACGCCGGCCTCGTCCCTCGCGAGGAGCCGGTCACCAATCTTTAGCCGGTCACTCATCTCTAGGAGTCTTCTGATATGGAACTGCGCGAACCGATTGAACGCCTGATTCGCGATCCCAAGGAATTCACGAGGAACGTTGCGTTCCCCGATCCTTCAGAGTTGCGGATTTACGACGAGACGCTGCGCGACGGCGAACAGATGCCCGGCGTGTGCTATACGCCGCAACAAAAGCTGGAAATCGCGAAGATGCTCTCGGATGTCGGCGTGCATATCATGAGCGTCGGATTTCCGGCTGCTTCCGAAGGCGACCGCCGCACGCTGCAACTCGTGATGGATGCGAAGCGTCGCGGTGAACTCGGCGATACCGAGATCGTGGTCATGTGTCGCAGTAATCGTAAGGATATCGACGTAACCGTCGCCACGCTACGCGAAGTTGGCATCGATCCCTCGGCCGTGACATTCTTCATTTTTACGAGCGGCAGCGATCTTCACTTGAAATACAAGATCGGCAAGACGCTGCTCCGTTTCGAAGGCCGGGACGAATCGGAATGGCTCGAACTCCCGCTCGAGTTTTACCGGAACGCGAACATCCGCCTGCAGTGCGACGCGATCAAACACGCGCGTGATAGCGGCGTCGAACGCATCGAGTTCGGTGCCGAAGACGGAAGCCGCGGTGACGTCGACTACTTCATCCAGTACTTCAAAGCCGGAATCGAAGCGGGCGGAACGCGGCCTGCATGGCCCGATACCGTGGGCGTTTTAACACCCGAGGCGATGCGTTGGTATGGTACGCGCATCATCAACGGCTTACCGAAAGGCATTCCGGTCGTCGCCCATCTCCACAACGACTACGGATTGGGAACGATCAATGCGATCACCGCGACCTCTTGCGGATTCAAGGTGGTTTCCGTCACGGCGAACGGCTACGGAGAACGCGCCGGCAACGTGAAGCTGCATGAATACGCCGTCGCAATGCGCGTGCTTTACGGCGTGGAGATTCCTGGATTCAAGTACCACAAGCTACGCGAACTCGCGCGGTTCATGGAGCGCGTCAGCGGGATTCCGATGCAGCAGCACGAGCCGATCATCGGGGCAAAAGTCTTCGCGCACGAATCCGGAATTCACACGCACGGCGTACTGATCGACCGTCGCATTTACGAAGCGGTGCCGACCGAACTCGTCGGCGGTGAAACGAGCTTCGTCTTCGGCAAACATTCGGGCGTTGCGCTCGTCGAAGATACCTTGCGCAAACGTACCGAGCAACTTGCGGCCGCCGGTATCAAAGTAGACAGTGCGCTCGCGCAAGCCGTAACGGAAGAGATCAAACGGCTGCGTGAAGAGCGTGCGGCATCGAGCAAGAGCGAAGAAACGATCGAGGCGTACGAAACGGCGATGCGCCAACTCTCGATTTCCGAGGACGACGTCGCCGAAATCGCGATCGCGCTGAGGACTGCTACACGGGTTGCGAGTTAACCAACCG
>JAMXLG010000159.1 GCA_024281135.1 Vulcanimicrobiia bacterium
TATGGTCATTAATTTGCTCCGCTTGAGTGGTAACGGTGATAAAGGCGCCTTCCGAAGAAGGTCGCCAGCTGTCCGCTGAAAAGCGCCAGGCTCGAGTATTGCACGACGATGACGGTCATCGTCGCGGTGGCAAGCGTCGATCCCCTGACGTGGAACGCGAGGAGAATTGCGACGCTCAACGGCAACAGCCCGGGAAAGAGTCCGGGAAGCGCGAGCCACAGGGCAGGCCGATAACGGCAGGCCATGAGGCAAGTCGTGACGATTCGGGTAACGACGGGCCAAGGTCGAAAGCGTCCGCCTGCAGCACGGCGATCTTCACTCCAGCAAAGCGTCGCCGGCACTTCTAAAACCCGCATGTCCTTGCGAAGAGCGTCGAGCAGCATTTCGGCGATCGCGTCCATACGGTTCTGCGCAAATTCCAGCCGTTTTAGGGCTTCAACGCGGTAGGCGCGCACCATACAGGTCAGCGTGGCGTAACGGCCACAGGTGGCCAGTGAAAGCAGGCGATTTGCTTCGCGGCTCAAGATTCGCCGGCCGAACGGCACGTTGCGGACCGCGCCGCCGGGCGAGTACGGTGAGGCAAGAGCGATGTCTGCGTTTTCGTGATCTAGCGCCTCGAGGAGCTCCATTGCGGTTGCCGGCGCGTAACTAAGGTCGGCGTCTAGAACCACCGCAAGCTCCGAGTCGATGGCCGCAACCGCGGTGCGCAACCCGCAGCCCAGCCCGCGATTTCGGTCGTGGCGCAGGACGCGGACGTCGCCGCGCTGACCAGCAAATGTCGAGGCGATTTCGTTCGTCTCGTCGGTGCTTCCATCGTCGACGATTAGATACGTGAATTGATATCCGCCGCCGCGATGCTTGGCAAAGTAATCGGCGATGGTAACCAACGCCGCGGCGAAAACCGCGCCTTCGTTAAAGGCGGGGATAACCACGGTGACGCTGGTCATGCGGAGTCCTTCGTAAGAGCCGGATGCGACGCGCCGTAATATTCGAAATAGTCGCCCGTCGTGCTCCCGTCACGGTTCACGACGACGCCGAGAATGTTTTGTATCCCAATGAGGCCCAGCTGAGCGATCGCGCGCTGCGTATCGCGTTCGTCACTGCGGTCGGCGCTAACGACGATGAGCGATCCGTCAACCTGCGCCGCGATTATCAATCCGTCGGAAACGGCGCCGAGCGCGGGTCCGTCGACGATGACCATGCGATAATCTTGGCCGGCTTTCTGCAAAAGCGGTTCGAGGGTGGCTTGCAGGAGGGCTATCGGATTCGGCTCGGGTCCCCGGCTGGCGAGCAGATCGAGCCCGGGTGCAATCTCTTGGACGGCGTCTTTGAGCGCGACTTCGCCGTGTAGCACGTCGTTGAGCCCGACGGTGTTCGAGCAGCCGGCTTTTTCATGGAGGGTTGGCTGACGAAGGTCGGCATCCACCAGAAGAACGCCGGGTTGCAGCGCGGCAAAGCTTTTCGCGAGATTGAAGGCGACGGTCGATTTGCCCTCACCGCGGCGCGCACTCAAAATCGCAATGGAGTTGAGCGGAGCCTTGTTTCGCAACTTGAGGGCGACGCACAAGTGGAGAAATGCCTCGAGCGTTAGCGAGCGCACCCAAGGAAGCGCGCGTGGATTGGTCGCGATAGAGTTCGGAATGCGCGCAATGACCGGAAGCCCGAGCAGCGCCGCGAAATCGCGGTCGGTCGAGCGCCGCTCGATGAGATCGAGAATATAGACCACGGCCAGACCTAGCAGCAGGCCGAGCAGGACGGCAACCGCGAGATTGGTTTTCAGACTCGGGCTTTTGACCGCGGAATCGGCCGACGCCGGTTGGACGACGACGATATCGCTGATCGCCGTGCTCTTGGCAACCAGCGCATCGTTATACTTCTGCTGAAGCGCATTGTAGACGTTTGCGGCTCGCTTCGCCTCTTCCTGAACCGTTCCGAACTCGATGGCTTGCTGCGGCAGCGCTTTCATCGTCGGGCGGTATGCCTTGCGCTGCGTCTCAAGCGCTCGCAACTGCGCCTCATCGCCCTGGATTCGCGAGCGATAGGTCGCGCTTTGTTCTTGCAACGTTTGGTATAAGGGATTTGGCGCAACCGTCGTCCGGCTCACAACCGCTGACGGTTGCGAGGCGATCTGCGCGAGGAGGGCGGCACGCTGCTGACGCAGCGCGATGACGGTCGGATGAGCGGCCGTGTACTTCTGCTGGGCTTCCGCGAGCTGGGTCTGCACGGTCGCGAGCTTATCCTGCAGATCCGTGCTGACGGGATTTTGATCGACATCTTTCGCGCTGTCGACCGTGCTTGACAGAGCGGCTAGCTGGCCGCCGACGCTGGCCAAAAGCGCCGTGGCTTCCTTGGAATCGACCGTGAGCTGATCGATGTGCTGCTCGATCAAATCCATACGCGCGCCGATATCTTGCTCGTGAGCGGTCGCATCCAAATATCCATGCGTGGACTGAAAGTCGGCGAGCTGGGATTCCGCCTCGTGCATCTTGGTCCGCGCCGCCGGCAGCTCTTGACCGAGGAAGCCGAGCGCCGCGACGGCTTCGGAGCGCACGAACTCACGTTCTTGAGCTACGAACGCCTCTGCAAACGCATTGGCGATCGCAGCCGATTGGTCGGCATTGCGCCATTTGACGCTGAGATTCAGCAGCGACGTGTTGACGACGGGCTTGACGCTGACGCGTCCGAGCAGGGCGCCGGGCGTCGTGGGAAGGTTTAACTGCTGGATGACGGTCGACGCGATGTCGCTCTGTTGAGCCAACTCGGCCAACGTTTCAGCCGATTCGGTTCCGCTCTGGAGCACGAGGGCGTTGAGGACCGGCAGAGCGGTGTTGTTATCGGCTGGAGCGATGTCGGTGCCCGGCTTCCCGACGAGGAGCCGCACCGTCGTGGTAAAGGTCTTGGGCGTCAGCAGCGTCCCGACCGCGACCAAGGCGACGAATCCTCCGGCGATTAGAAGCAGCAGCCGCCATCGTTTACGGACCGCCTGGAATAGGCGATCGAAGTCGTGCGGCTCGCCGGTCTGCCCTTGCGGAGGGGCAGTGGCGGCTAAGCTATTTGCGCCGTTATACGGCACCATTTGTGACATAGCGCTTCGAAGAGTATCGTACGCGCTACGGACCTCGCGCCATAAGGACGACAATGCTCAACTCGTGGGACCTTTGAGATAGGGACTTGTTTCCTTGGCGGTCGCCGGTCACCCAGGGCGGGACTAATGACTCTCCGATTTTAGACTCGGGCGCACGTATCATTGTAACCATTCATGACGGCGCGGATCATCGAGCAGCCTGCTGCGCTTAAGAAGACGAACATTCGCCGCGTTCCAAAGGCGTATCCGCGGCGCTGGACTATCATTTTGATGGCCACCGATGTGCTGCTGTTCGTAGTCGCTTCGGGACTTGGCGCGCTGATCGGGTTCCACCACTGGAAATCACCGCACATCGTGAGCCACCTGATCGTCGCCGAAGTGCTTTACGTGGCCTTGTGGGTGCTGATCTTCGATCGTCTCGGTCTGTATCGGCGCACCTTTGCGCTTTCGATGAAGGACGAGCTTTACTACACCGTAGCGGCTTTGATTTTGGGGACGATCCCGCAGCTCGTGCTTTTTACGATTTATCCGGGGATCTCGACTTCGCGCATCGCGCTGCTGTACGCGCTGACCTTCTCCATTCTGCTGGTCGGCTCATCGCGCGCGACGTTTCACCGCATTCGCCAAAGCCAGTGGTTCAAGGGGAGCCGGCGCATCACCATCGTGGGAACCACGGAGCACGTCGCCGAGGTGCTGGAAAGCCTCGAGCTCGGGGACGCTTCCGAGGCGCAGACGATCGTTATCGATGACGTCATGCAGACGTTGGGCCGGGTCGACCTGACGCGCGACGCCGACTTATCGCATATTGAATGGTTCGATCGCGCCCGGGCCTGGGGATGCGACTCGCTGATCTTGACGGAGATAATCCCGCCGTCCGTGCTCTGTCACATTTTGGAGGCCGCAGCGCGCGAACACATTCGACTTGCCTTTGCTCCACCGGAGATAACCCGCTACGCCTACGATCTCTCGCTTCAAACCGATGGTCGCCAAGTACTGATCGTTCCCGCGCGCCTTCGAGCCTGCACGCCACGCGCCCAGTTGCTCAAACGGATTATGGATGTGGTTCTCGCGTGCGTGGCGTTAGCGATTTTTGCTCCCGTAATGGCAGTGGCGGCAATTGCGGTGTACATAGACTCGGGATCGCCGATTCTATTCAAGCAGGAGCGGGTGGGGGCGGGCGGCCGGCCCTTCTCGATTTTCAAGTTCCGTTCGATGCGGCTCGACGCCGAGCGGGACGGTGCCCGCTGGGCCACGGAAAACGATCCGCGCAAGACGCGGGTCGGCGGCTTCATTCGCCGGTTTAGCATCGACGAGCTCCCGCAGTTCTTTAACGTCTTGCGCGGCGAAATGTCACTTGTTGGGCCGCGGCCGGAACGCCAGATTTTCGTGGACCTGTTCCGCAGTACGCTCCCGCGTTACGACGAACGCCACCTGGTGCGACCAGGAATAACCGGCTGGTCCCACGTTCACATGAGGCGCAACGTGGAAACATCGGCCGCGGGTGAGCGGCTCGAGTACGATTTGGAATACGTGGAGAATTGGTCGCCGTTTCTCGACATTGCGGTGCTTTTTCAAACGCTTTGCGAGTTCGTCTTCCATCGTGCGGCATGAATGGCAAAGTAACCGTTCTCCACATCCTGCCTTCGATTCACCGGTGGTACGGTGCCGAATACTTGGTCGTGGAGCTGCTCAAATATTTGCCCTCAGCCGACGTTGAGGCGGCGTTGCTCACGATCGATGAACCGCCCGCAGGCGAATGTGAGGCGCTGCCGTTCCGCGTCGTTGCTGCCGGCCGAAAGGACCGTAAAAATCGCCTGTTTCTCTGGAACCTTATTCGCGAGATACGGCGCTGCAACCCTGACATCGTGCACACGCACACCCGCGTTGGAAAATATTGGGGCAGGGTGGCGGCGTTTCTCGCCGGCGTTCGACGGATCGTTCACACCGAGCACACTCCCTGCGATTTTCGGCGAACGCTGTTCGAGCGCGTCGCCGATTGGTCGCTTCACCTTGTAACTGCGCGCGTCGTCACCTTCTTTCGCGAGCAAGGAGCGGCCCTCGTCGAGCACGAGGGCCTTCCTCGACGCAAGCTCGTGCTGATTCCCAACGGTCTAACGCTATCGCGAACCGCGCCGGATCGGGCTGCCGCGCGGGCGCGACTTGGGCTCGAAGGCGACGAATTCGCGATTATGACGGTGGGCCGCATGGAGTATCAGAAGAATCACGTGCTGGCGTTGCGCTCGTTCGCGGTGCTGCCGAAATGCGAGCGCAAGCAGTCGGTGCTGTTTTTTGCGGGAGCGGGCGAGGAGGAGACCGTGCTTCGCGGTCTTGCGGTCGCGCTCAATATCGCCAAGCAAGTCCGGTTCCTGGGGTATCGCGACGACGTTGCGTCGCTGTTGCCGGGAGTCGATCTTCTTCTCATGACGTCGTGGTTTGAGGGAATGCCGCTGGCCCTGCTCGAGGCCATGATCGCCGGCGTTCCAATCCTAAGCACGCCCTGGCTGGGTGCACGCAACCTGCTCGCCGACGGCCGGTTTGGCTTCCTGGCGCCGAGTTTTGAACCGGTCCATGTCGCGGCGGAGATCGAACGAGCGCGCAATCATCCTGCAATGCGCCGGCAGATCGCCGAACGGGCGCAAGGGCACGTTTTCAGCACGTACGACATCAAGCGTATGGCGGATGCCTATCGTCGCATGTATGCAGACCTTTGTGGAGCTGCGTCGTGACTCAGCGAGCGCGACGGCTCGTCGTCGTGACCTCACGCTATCCTTTCGGTGACCAGGAAGCATACCTCAACACCGAGCTGCAGGAGCTGCAGCGCCATTTTGAGCGCATCGTCGTCGTGCCGGTTCGGCCGCCCGCCTCGCCGGCCCGGCATCGCGTGCCCGAGCGCGTAGAGACGCTCTCGTGGCCGCTCTTCAGCGCGAGTCTGCTGCGGCGCGCCGCACGCGCGGCCGCGCGCGAACCGGCCGCCGCGCTCGACAGCTTTAGGACGGTCGCTGCATCGCGCGACCCCGGCCGAGCAAAAAATTGCGTAGTGGCGCTCAAGGCGCTGGCCCTGGCCGACTGGGTGACCGAAAATGCAATGGACCACATTCACGCCTATTGGATGTCAACTCCCGCAACCGTCGCGATGATTGCGGCGACGACGGCCCGAGTAGCGTGGAGTTCGACCGCTCACCGCTGGGATATTTACGAGCGCAATGCCTTCGACGCCAAGGAAAAGAGCGTCTCATTCGTGCGGACGATCTCTACGCGCGGAGCAACCGATCTCGCGACGCGCATGCCGTCGCTCAACGGAAGAATCATGGAGTTGCGGCTAGGCACGCTGGTGCCGAAAACGCCGGTCTTCACGCGCGAGCGAAACCCGTTTTGCATCATCTGTCCCGCCGCGCTGGTCGCAGTTAAAGGCCACGACGACCTCCTTCGCGCGATCGCGACGTTACGGAACTCGAACGTACCGATCCATTGCACGCTTGCCGGCAGCGGCCCGCTTCGACGTGATCTTGAGCTGACGACGGCGCGCCTGGGATTGAGCGATGCGGTCACCTTCGCAGGATTCGTACCGCAAGCCACGCTGCATGAGTGGTATCGCGCGGGACGCTTTGCTGCCGTCGTTCTCTCGAGCCGCGCGCTGGGCGATCGCGAAATGGAAGGCGTCCCGTCGGCGTTGATCGAGGCGATGGCGTTCGGCGTACCCGTCGTCGCGACCGACTCGGGGAGCATCGGCGAACTGCTGGACGTCGGAGTCGCGCGTCTCGTGAAGGCCGGCGACCCTGGTGCGCTTGCCGCGGCGCTTTTCGACGTTTATTTGGATCCGCGTGCTGCGGAAGCGCGCGCGCGTCGCGCGTACGAGCGCGTGGCCGCGCAGTACGACGCGTCGACGCAGATGCAAAAACTTGCCGCTGCGCTTACGCGGGAGGGATGAGAGCATGAATATCAGCGTTATCGGCCTAGGTTACATCGGACTGCCGACGGCGGCGCTTTTCGCACAAAGTGGCCACCGAGTGTACGGCTACGACATAAACGCCCAACTGCGGCGCAGCTTGCGACGCGGCTGCGTTCCGTCGGCGGAAGAACCAGTCCGGCAAGCGGTCCTCGATGCACTGCACTCCGGCCGGCTTCATATCGTCGACAAGATTCCGGCCGCCGCCGCCTATATTATGTGCTTGCCGACGCCCACGAGCAGCGGCAAGCCCGACCTGCGATACGTGGAGGCCGGGGCATCGGCAGTTGCGGAGGTTGCTCAAGCGCCGGCGATGATCGTTCTAGAGTCGACGGTGCCGCCCGGCACGACCGAACGAGTCTTGGAGCGCGCCCTGAACGGCCACGGGAAGTCTATCGCGGACTTTAACGTCGCGCACTGCCCCGAACGCGTTATTCCCGGCTCGATCATAGCGGAGCTGCGCACCAATGCGCGGGTCGTCGGCGGACGCACGCTTCGCGACGCTGAGATCGTGCGCGACCTTTACGCGTCGTTCTGCGAGGGCGAGATTGCGCTCACGTCGACGACCGTGGCCGAGTTCGTGAAAGTGGTCGAAAATACGTTTCGCGACGTCAACATTGCGTTCGCCAATGAGCTGGCGATCTTTGCCGAAGAGCTGGGCGTTGACGTTTGGGAGACCATCGCACTCGCGAACAAACATCCGCGAGTGAACATCTTGCAGCCGGGACCCGGGGTTGGTGGGCATTGCATCCCGGTGGATCCGCATTTCTTGTCGGACGCAAATCCGATCGTAACCGAATTGATTCAATCCGCGCGCCGGGTGAACGAACGTATGCCGTTTCGCATCGCGCGGCGGATCAGCGAACTCGTCGATCCTTTGCCGGCCGGAAAGATCGCGTTGTTGGGCGCCGCGTATAAAGCTGACGTCGACGATGCGCGCGAAAGCCCGACCTCCCAGCTCGACGAGCTCCTGCGCAATCGCGGCTATGAAACCGCAATTTTCGATCCGCACGTTACGCGCTTTCATCGATCGCTCTCGCACTCGCTCGAAGAAGCGGTTTACGGAGCCGACGCACTAGTGCTGGTCACGCCGCACACGATATTTCGTCAAATCCGGCCGGCCGACGTGGCGTTGCGCATGCGCAGGACGCGCCTTGTCGACACCCGTAACTTCTTCGACGCCGACGAGTGGCAACGCCACGGCTTCGAATGTTACATCCTGGGACGTCCGTCCGGAATCTCCGTTCTGCACGCGGTGGCATGACGGCGATTCGACGTTTGGCGCTCGGCTTCCCGATCGGGTGGTCCCACCGCCGCGCGTACAGCTTCATCGCAACGCGCAACGCCGGCACCGGCCCGTACTTTATCGAGTGGGACCCAGGGCACGGAGTCTATGGTGAGGATTGGCGCGATGCCGCATTCGACACCTCGGGTGTGCTGCTGAGCGGTCAGACGAAAGCATATCATCCCATCCGCATCGCTCAGTTCGCGTTGCACCGATTCGGCGTTTGGTATTCAAGCTGCGACAGCACGGCGCGCAAGGATTTTTTGGCACAGGCGAGTTGGTTGCGCGACCACCAGCACGAGGGCGAGGTTCCGGGCCTCTATCGATTTGAGTTTCCTTGGCGCAAGTACGGAGCCGGAAGAGGTTGGTGTTCGGCAATGGCACAAGGAGAGGCGGTCTCGGTCCTGCTCCGCGCGCACGCGGTCGAGCCTTCGTGCGGCTACGGTGATGCTGCCGAGCGCGCTTCGAAGCCGTTCTTGTCCGCGATCGGCGAGGGCGGCGTAGCGTGGCGCTCGGGATCGGATCTCTTTTTCGAGGAGATTGCAAACGAACATGCGCCGCACGTTCTCAACGGCTGCATCTTCGCGCTCTGGGGCGTTTGGGAACTGTGGCGCGCGGCGGGCGATCGTGGACTCGGCCGGCTCGTAGAGGGCTCCGTCGATACGCTGCGGCGCTGGATTCCCCGGTTCGATACCGGCTGGTGGACGCGTTATAGTCTTCTGTTAAGCGGGTGGAATCTGCCTCACATTGCAACGCTCAAATACCACCAGTTCCACATCGCTCAGATGCACGTTCTCGCCCGAATGTTCGACGAGCCGGCGTTCGAAAACGCCGCGCAACGCTGGACCGCCTATATCGATAGCGGCACATGCCGCGCGCGCGTCATCGGCGCCGCGCTGCGAAGTCTGCCGGAACGCTTGGCGGGCTGCGATACCGTCGCCGGAGGCGCGCGCACTTGAAGGTCCTTTTTATCACGCATTTCTTTCCGCCCGAACCGGGCGCGGGCGCGACGCGCGTGGCATCGTTCGTCGACGCGCTGGCGCAGGCGGGCCACGACGTTACTGTCGTGACGAGTTTTCCCTCGTTCCCGCGGGGGCGCTTCGAGGGCCGTAACCGCGCATTCATGCGCGTCGAATGCGAAGGGCGCAAGCGAACCGTGCGGCTCTTCTCCGTGCTGGTGCCGGGAATGCCGGCCAGCCGGCTGGTGCATTGGTTGACCGCCGCGCTTTCGGCCTGCACGTATTCGATCGTCACCCGCGAGCGATACGATTTGGTCGCGATCAGCTCACCACCGATAACCGTCGCCATCCCCGGACTCGTTGCCGCGTGGCGTCACCGTGCAAAGTTGGTCGTCGACGTGCGTGACGTCTTCCCGGATCTTGCGGTCGCGATGGGCGTCTGGAGGAGAGACAGCTTCGTCGTGAGGGCTGTCGAACGGCTGGTGCGCCTGCTCTACAAACGCGCTAGCCTCGTCGTCGCGGTGACGCCGACCGCCATTTCGCAGATCTCCGAACGCGGCGTTCCGAGTTCGCGACTCGTGCTCGCCCGCAACGCCGCCGAGCGTTTCCCTAACCTTGCGCCGTCTAATGGTCACCGTAACGGCTTTACCGCGATTTACGCGGGAAATCTCGGCTTGACGACGGACGTCGACGTTTTGGTCGATGCCGCCACGCTGATTGCGGACGAGAACATAACGATTCAGATCGTCGGCGACGGTGCCCAGCGAGGACGTCTTGACGAGCGCCTGCGCAGCGAACGCGTACGCAACGTGGTCATGAAAGGGAGCGTTCCGCGACCAGAAGCGTTGGCGATGATCCATACTGCCGACGCGTCGATCATTCCGTTGCGGAAAGGAATCGAGGAGAGCATCCCGACGAAGCTTTACGATTCACTCTCGGTAGGCTGCCCCGTGGTGGTGGTTGCGGGTGGCGAAGCCGTGAAGGAAGGCGCGTCGCTCGGGGCGCTCTGCACGCCCGCCGGTGATGCCGCCGCGCTCGCGACGACGTTACGTCAACTCGCTTCTCTCGATAAGGCCGCGTTGCGTAAGCTCGGCGACGCCGGCAAAGCATCGCTCTCGCGGCGCGGCGATCGTGCCGGTATCATGGGCGAGCTCGTCGCGCGCATCGGCGCGTTGGCCTGAGACGCACGGGCCTGATAGACGTAGGCGTTGCGCAGCAACGCGATCATCGAGAACGTGAGCCATGCGTACTTATAGGTAAAGAGGTCGATAGTCATCGAGACCACAGCGGTCGCGAGCAACGCCGCTTCCAGGGCGATGCGGTAGTCGTAAAGATTGCTGGTGCGGGGGATGACGCGCAACGAGAGGAACTGCGTCACGAAGAAAGCGACGATCAACGCCAGTCCAACGACCCCGAGCTCGACCATATAGTGGAGCACCAAGTTATGGGCAGGGCTCTCCCAGCCATACGGGTACGGTTGATGCACCCCAAGGTAGAACAAATCGAAGGCTTGGCCAAAATTTCCGATGCCGTAGCCCTGGAGGAGGCGATGCTTTGCCGCCTCCACCGCCACCGCCCAGATTGAAGTGCGGCCGCTGCCGCCGGTGTCCATCGCCGTTGCGAATCGAAGCCAAACCGAGGTATGCGCCGTTGCGGCCCCGGCGATTAGTGTCGCGAGCGCCAAGGTCACTTGGAACCGGTGGCGCGACCGCCAGATATAGTAGCCGGCGATGCAAAACGTCGCCGTGATGCCCTCACGCGAGCCGCTGTAAAGAATTGCTAGAACCAGCAGCCCTACCGCTCCGGCGGAGATTAATTTCGCCAGTGGACGCCGGCTACGGAGCCCCCACATTGCGACGACGGCGATGGGCAGGAGCAGCGAGTCGCAGAAGGCGTTCGGATCGATCCGTGTGTTGCCGACGGAGATGATCAATCGCATCGTATCCGCTCTCTCTTGCGCGATCGTCGGATCTCCGTAAAACGCATGTATGCCGTAAATCGCGGCCGCAACGCCGCCGGCCGCCACCAAAAATAGAAGCCTGCGAAACTGCGCCGGTGAGACCGGCATCATCGTGAGCACGATGTAAAGTACCATCAAGCCGGCGTACGTCGACATGATGCTGAGCGCCGGGCCTTGCTCCAGCGCCCAAAGCGAACTTGCCAGCATCCATAGCATCAGTGCGAGCAGCACGATCGCCGGGCGACTGGTGAGCGAAATGCCGCGGCGGCGCGCAACCGCCAGCAGCAAAAACGACCCGGTGACCATTCCGAGCAGCTTGGTAAGCGAGCCGATCGATCCCGTCTGCAGCAAATTGTCGAACGGGATCAACAGGATGTAGAGGCCGAGCGGAAAGTCGAGCGGCCGCTCGAGCGCCAAATAAAGGGCGAGCGGCGCCACGATAAGCGCCGTCAGCGCGATTGAGGTCGAGTTGACGCCGATAAGCATGAGCGCTAATGCGGCTGCTGCAGCAAGCGAAGTTGCCCCCGCTAATACCACGAGCGAGAAGGAGCGCGGCAACTTCGCATCCATGGTCCATCGCTATCGTAGCGGATGACCGCGATTCACGCGAGGAACGAAGGTCTCAACTCCCGGGGCCTTCGCCCCTTTGGCTGCGGAAGTCTCGAGAGTATGCTGGCTCCGGATGGTCCATCATGCACTCTGGCCTTGGCAACTGCTCTTAGCCATGGGGTTGAATTGCGTCGTCCAGGCGCTAGCAATCGCGGCGTACGCATCGCGCTTGGCCGGTGCTCGCTCGGGAAGAGTCGCCACCGCGATTTCGCTCTTCAACATCTTCGCAACGGGCAGCCGCTTCGCGCAAATGTTTTACACGCCGATGCTCGGTGCGCTCTCCGATCGCGCTACCCTCACGACGTTGGGGTCGTATGAATGGCAACTGCGTTCGATAGTTTTCTCCGGCACGATCGGCGCTATTTTGGGAACGCTCGCCGTCCCAACGTTCGTGATGCTCTATCTGCGGGCTATTCGCTCGCTCGAACGTAACGGCAACGTACCGAAAGCGGCGCTGGGAATCTTGCGGCCGGCAACCATGGCGGCGGTGTTGTCCGAGATAAAATTCGGAATCGTCACGCGCGTGCAAGATCTCCCGTTCCGTCGCATACCCAAAGACATCCTGGTCCTCAACGTACTGGTTACCTCCGTCTACGGCATCGGCATCGTCGCGGCCGCGTACGCGAGCGTGCTCTATCCGCAAGGCGCTCGAACCGCGGTCCTCTCGAGCGGGTTGGTCAATGGATTCGCGACGATTGCGTACATTATCGTGGTCGATCCAACTTCAGCACTCATTACCGATCGTGCCGTCCGCGGCGAACGATCGATTCAGGATGTGCAAGCGCTCGTTGCCGGGCTCTCGATCACGGCGGTTATCGGATTAGCCCTCTCCCAACTGCTGCTCGTGCCGGGCGCCACGCTGA
>JAMXLG010000160.1 GCA_024281135.1 Vulcanimicrobiia bacterium
GTGCTGTGCGCGTGATGCGGATACGGCTTCTTCCCCGGAGGTATACGAAGAAGTTCGACGTCGAACGGGTGACGCTTCATGAAATCGGTCGAGTTGGGATCGCGACCGAGCGCCTCCGAGATCTGCCTGCCGTACCCTTCGAACGTTCCTTTTGGAGAACGCCAGCTTAGCTCTTCGACCTCATTGACGTTGACTTTCTTCATCTACGCGCAGTTAGGCGTAGACGTCGATGTTCCGCCCGATTCCGATGGAGCGTAGATACTGCCGAATTTCCGGCGACTCTTTCGGCGTCTTGACGATTTGGCGCAACGATTCGGTGCGCGACGCGATAACCGACAGCACCTGGCGGTACTGCGAGATCGCCCACGTGACGGAGACCGAGAGGGGGAGAACGCTCACCTCGATACCATCGGCCGTTCAGGGAGGGAGTCTTAATGAAGGACCGAGACAAGCTGGCGGGCTAGTCGACGGTATGAGCAGCGTACGGGTACTCGTGGGCACGCGCAAAGGCGCGTTCATTCTCAGCTCCGACGCGAAGCGCCAGACGTGGAGCGTTGAGGGACCACACTTTCCCGGTTGGGAGATCTACCACGTCAAGGGATCACCCGCCGATCCAAACCGCATCTATGCATCGCAGACGAGCACATGGTTCGGTCAAGTGATGCAGCGCTCCGACGACGCCGGAAAGACGTGGCAGACCGTCGGCAATGAATTCAAATACGACGGCGTACCGGGAACGCATCAATGGTATGACGGCACGCCGCACCCATGGGAATTTGCCCGCGTGTGGCACCTCGAGCCCTCGCTCAACGATCCCGACACCGTGTATGCCGGAATCGAAGACGCGGCGCTCTTTAAATCGACCGACGGCGGAACGACGTGGAATGAACTTTCGGGCTTGCGCACGCACAGCACCGGATCGTCATGGCAACCCGGCGCGGGTGGGATGTGCTTGCACACCATCATTCTCGATCCGTCGAATGAACAACGAATCTACACCGCAATCTCCGCCGCAGGCGCGTTTCGATCCGATGACGGCGGGACGACGTGGAAGCCGATCAATCGCGGATTGCAATCGCAATTCATCCCCGATCCCGACGCCGAAGTCGGACACTGCGTGCATCGCATTGCGATGCATCCGTCGCGTCCTCAAACGCTCTTCATGCAGAAACATTGGGACGTTATGCGGAGCGACGACTCGGGCGATTCGTGGCGCGAGATCAGCGGCAATCTTCCGACGGATTTCGGATTCCCGATCGACGTGCACACGCACGACCCGGAGACGATCTACGTCGTGCCGATCACGAGTGACTCGCACCACTTTCCACCCGATGGAAAACTGCGGGTGTATCGCAGCCGCACCGGCGGCGACGAATGGGAACCGCTCACCAAGGGTTTGCCACAGGAAAACTGCTACGTGAACGTGCTGCGTGACGCGATGGCTGTCGACAAACTCGATGAATGCGGCGTCTATTTTGGAACGACGGGCGGCGCAGTCTACATGTCACCCGACGGTGGTGATACGTGGAAAGCAATCGTACGCGACTTACCCGCGGTGCTTTCGGTCGAAGTTCAGACGCTGTCGTGATCCGCGTCGTGCTTCCGCCGAATTTACGCGCACTCGCGAGTGTTAACGGCGAAATCACTATCGCAGCGGAACAGCCAACCGCCGGAAGCGTGATCGACGCGATAGAAGCTGAATATCCGATGCTGCGTGGAACGATCCGCGATCATTACACGCAGCGCCGCCGTTCCCACGTGCGTTTCTTCGCATGCGAACGCGATCTATCGCACGAGGCGTTGGATGCGCCACTTCCCGACGCCGTTGCATCAGGAAGCGAACCGTTGTTGATTGTGGGAGCGATTGCCGGCGGTTAGGGATTAGGAGCAAACTCCGCGCGGAAAACGTACGTGCCTTGCACCGGCCGGCAGTCGCGCACTGCCGGAATGTACCGGCTGTGTGTCGCAGCGTCAACAGCTGCGGTGTCCGCGCGCCAATCGCCGCTTGATTGTAAGAGTTTGACGTACGGCACGGCTCCGCCGGGAGCAACCGCGACGCGCAAGAGCACGGGACGCTTCGGATGCGCGCCTTCCGGATAATCGGGCGGAGCGGCGTACGCGACTTGCACGTCCGTGTTGGGTTTCGTGCACGATACCGCCACGACGTTTGATGCGCTCGCCGTTCCCGGCGTGTTCGAAGCGGCGAACACCGGAGCGAGCGACTCCAGCACAAGGGCAGCGATAACAAAAACGGCGACGGCGCTTCCGACCGCGTACCAGTTCACTTCGTACCTGCGAACGACGTGTTCGCTGACTAGACGTTCGATACGATGCACGAGCGCGCGACGCGACCCGAAGACGCTCGGTGAAACGAGGGGAGCGCGTGGATCCGTAATCGCTCGCGCGACCGTAGCGAGGCACGCGGCGTAGTCAACGACTTCGCCCGTCTTTGCAACCGCTGCATCGTCGCACGCGGCTTCGCGTTCCCTGACGAGATGACTGCCGATCACATAGACGCAAGGATTGAAGAAAAGTGCAGCCTCAATCGCTCGCTGCAGCAGATTCAGTGTGATATCGCCCCGCACGATATGCGCGCGCTCGTGCGCCAAGATCAGCGAAAGTTGATGTGGAGATAGCCGTTCGAGAATTGCTGCCGGCACGATCACGACAGGAGCGATCATGCCTGTGGCGATCGGCGCATGCACCAAGTCCGAGACGAACACGTCGTCGTAACCGCCCAGCCGAACCGCGCGACGACGAATGCGAGTGATAAGGATCGAACTCGCGGCTAAGCGGCCAAGCGCAAGCGCAGCGCCGCTTGACCAGAAGATCGATGCTGCGGTCATGAACGGTGCGGCGCGACCGGCAAACGTTGTTGCTGCGATCGGCGTGAAGCGTATCGTTCCTGGACGCGCTGAACCGAGTGCACCATCGAAGGAAGGCCAATGCAGCGGCCAGATCGTGGAGAGAACCGGAACGATGGCGATTGCAAGCAACGCGACAAACCATATTGCATATCGCGTTGACGCGCTTTCTCGCGCGAAGAGGCGAGCCGAGGCATAGGCGATTGCAACGAAGATCGGGCCCTGCCAAAGACCATTTGCGAGAATCGAAACGATCATCGCCGGCCCTTCTTCCGTTTTGAAACCAGAGCTTCGATCTTCGCGAGTTCGTCTTTGTTCAGCGGCGTCTCGTCTAGGAGCGCGACGGCGAGCGCACCCGCAGAATTTCCGAAGAAACGTCCAAGCAAATGATCGATCGCCGAACGCGCCGCATCGCGACGTTCAATCAGTGAGCGATAGACAAACGCGCGACCCTCTTCATCGTGCGCGATGTAGCCTTTTTGTTCCAACGTGCGCAGCGTCGTCAGCACCGTGCTGTACGCAAGCGGCGGCGGCTCGAGCCCCGCGAGAACGTCGGCAACCGTTCCGCGTCCTTCTCGCCATAAGACGTTCATCAATCGCAACTCGTGATCGGTAAGCGTAGCGGATTTCTTTCTCGGCACGCCGGCTCCAATCTATTAGATTTGTAATAGTACCGTAGCATGCTCGGCGTTCCACGTCAATTAGATTTCTAATATCTGCGGCAACCGCTCACGGGGACTGCTGCGGCGGGGCGTCTAACTAGGCCGGGTCACAGGAGGTCCACCTACCGTCATGATGTCCCGCTATCGCGGAGCGCTTCTGATCGGCGCGTTCGCGTTGAACGTCGGTCTTGCAAGTTTACCGGCAAGTGCCGCACTCGATCTGGTCGTCGCCCAGCAGAGCAACGTTCCCAACAAACCATTTAGCGACTGCGAAACGCGCGCGAAGAACGCCCTGACGAGCGTCATGCAAGACGCCAATGAAACAGGGAACGGTTCCGGCCAGTGGGTCGGCGTGCAACGCCTCGAGGGGTCCATCGCCGCAACCGCGGTCGTTGAATGTCACCCCGACGGCGGCGGCTATCACGCCGGATTCACGTGCGCCGTTCAAGTTCCGCCGAACCCCGATACGGCAGATGCACTCTGCACGAAATTAACGACCGCATTCAATGCAGCCACAGCGGGTGCGCTGACTGGTGGTGCCTCGTGGCATTAGTAAAACGACGCGCGATCTTCGCGCTTCTTCTTCTATTTGGGATCGTCGCGAGCGGTGCGGTTGCGCCGGCCGCAGTCGATCTCGCGACGGGCATTCGTTACGTCATTCCGACGGGCACGCTCGATGAGTGCGGCACGAAAGCGCAGGCGGCGCTCAACAAATATCTGCAGAGCCCCAAGGAATCGGCGCCGGGAAGCCACGAGTACGTTGCGACCGGACCCATCGGGGGCACCGGGCAATCCGCCGGCGCCGCCTCCGGCACGGTGCATTGTTTTCCGTTAGGAAAAGGCTACGCGGTGACGTTCACATGCGCCGTTGAAACACCGAACAACCCGTACGACGCGTCAAGCTTGTGCTTGGATCTTGCGCACAACTTCTCGGGTAAAGATGAGAAGCCGTTGCCGACGCCGACACCGGTCGTTGCTCCGAAAGGATGCAACACGCAAAGCCTCGCGGGCGATTGGCAATCGGATAGCGATTCAAGCCTCACGATGAAGATGGATCCGAGCGGCGGTATCGAGGCGAGCGACGGCGTCTCGGGTAACTGGGCGTTGAGCGGGCTCACCGCAACGCTTACCTACTACGGAAATCACACCGAGAAACTCTCATCCGACGGGAAACATCTAAGCGGGCAATACAACTTAACCCGCAAGTGCTAACGAAAAGCCCGCCGAATCCGGCGGGCTTTTTTATTATTGCTGCATACACGCGTTGAGGACGCTGTAGTAATAGTTCTGCTGTTTTTCTTGTTGTTGCTGCTGCTTTCTGCGTCTAGACTCACCGGCAACGAGTCCGAATGCCGCGCCGATAGCTGCGCCGGTTCCCGCGTCGCCGCCGGTCATTCCGCCGATCAGCGCACCGGCGCCCGCGCCGGCCGCGCCGCCGCGCAGCGCGGCGTTACCTTGCGACTGCGAGCCGCCGCTCCAACCTGATTGTTGCGCGGCAACGGCCGAACAGTAGTTGTAGTTATTTGTCGCAGCTTGCGGATGCGGCGGAGCAATCGTTTGCGCTTGCGCTTGCATTGACACGACAGACACGATCATGACCAGCCAAGCGACTCGCGAGCGCATTTAGAATGCCTTGAGATTAATGCGCGACATCGCGGAAAGAATCGTCTCGCTTTCATTTGCGTCGCACTCCTTCATGAGTGCGGCCGTCGCATTCTTCAAAACGCCGGTTTTAAACGTCGTGGCGTTCGCTTTTGCTGCCGCATATCCCCAATAAAACATCACAACGGCGGAGCGATCGAGCGGCGAAGCATCTCGAAGATCTTTGCAGGTCAGCTTCGTGATGTCGAATTGCGCGGCGGGCGGCGCTTCCGGTGCCGGCGTCACGGCGCCTAAGAGCACGAGCGCAAAGATCAGGGCCGGCCTCATCGCTGCAAACGCTCCACTTCGAGCAACTCGCGCGGTACGTACTCAACCGTCTGCGGCAAATGCACGCGTGCGACGCCGATATACATATCAGCCATTCCGTAGTACACGTCCAGCACGCCGTTGCCGCGATCGTCCACGCCCGTCGGAAAGACGACGTTGTCGACGACCCCTTTCGTTTCTTCTTCCAATTCGGGGATGAGCACCGGGACCGACGAACGATATTCCATTAGCCTATCGTTCTCACGCAGCAGGATGAGGACGCCTGCGACATAGTTTACGCGATTAGGCTGGTCCGGGGTTCGTGCTATTTCTCCGCTGACGCCGTGATAGAAGCTCAAGTACCCTAAGTGCGTTTCAAGAGGCGGCGTTCCAAGACCGATCCGCAAACGTTCCCATGGATACTTGGGACCAATCACGCAGGCATGCTTCTTCATCACGCAAAGATTACGGATGTCTCGCTGCACGGCATCGAGGTCGCACGCCGACGCCCAGATGCTCGGAACCGCAAGATGGATGCCTTTCGGCGCCGTCTCTTCCGTCTCGTACAACGGGCGATGCATCATGGCAAGCACCAGCGTTCCGTCGAGCATTTCAATCGCGTTCGGAAGAAACGCCGCGTCCTTATTGTGATACTGATTGAAGATGACGCTGTAGCGCGCTTCTACATCAGGTTGAAAGTCGACGAGCCCAAGGCGCTCCCACTTCAGACAATCTTCGGAAATAGCAAGCGCGATGCGCGGCCCTTTCGGTCCCCACGCCGTGTACGCCATCACGTAGAGCCCGACCGGTTCCACGAACGTGACGCGAGGATCTTCGACCCCACCTTGGCCTTGTTGCGGACGCAATTCAT
>JAMXLG010000161.1 GCA_024281135.1 Vulcanimicrobiia bacterium
CGGTTCGTCAAATGCTGGCCGGTTTCCATTACATGGATGCCTACACGTATCTTTATGAATCGAACCAGTATCTCGTCAACCGCGGATTCGTCGTGCTCTCGATCAACTATCGCAGCGGAATCATGTACGGCCACGATTTCCGGCAAGCGAAGAAGATCGGTTGGCTGGGTGCATCCGAGTATCAAGATGTGGTTGCGGGTGCGCGCATGCTCCAAAAACGTCCCGACGTCGACGCGAATCGCATCGGAATTTACGGCCTTTCCTACGGCGGGCTTCTGACAGCGCTAGCGCTGGCGCGCAACTCCGATATCTTCAAGGCGGGCGCCGATATTGCCGGCGTGCACAATTGGGCCGCGATCTTCGATATCGGTAACGGCGGGAAGCCGCTCGGCACGCCCGCACAACGTAAAGTTGCATATGATTCGTCGCCGATCGCGGCGATCGACACTTGGCGCTCACCGGTATTGGTCTCGCAAGGTGACGACGACCGAAACGTGCCCTTCGCCGAGGGCGTCGACATCGTCACGCGACTGCGCGACCGCAGCGTACACGTGGAAACGCTGGTTTTTCCCAATGAAACGCACGAAAATCAGATGTTTAGAGACTTGGTCGCCCGATATCAGGCCGTTGCCGACTTCCTCGTCCGCCAGCTGCACTAGCGTGATTTAATTCGCTCATTGTTTCTGGTTTTTGTAAACCAAGGGGTTCGAACGGTCAAGATTACCAAAAATGAAATGACAAAACGTGAAAATTCATGTAATTTTCAAAGCATGCCCTTACGCCGTGACCTACCTTCTCTCAATGCACTCGCGGCTGTAGAAGCCGCTGTCCGGTTCGGCAACTTTTCGCAGGCGGCGCGTGAACTCGACGTCGCCGCCTCTGCGGTCAGTCGCCACATTGCGCAAGTCGAGCAATGGAGCGGATTACGCCTGTTTGAGCGCCGTGGCCGCCACGTCTTCGTGACCCAGGAAGGCCAAGCGATCGCGGAATCCGTTCGCAATGGCTTCGACGACATCGCCCGCACCATCGAGCGCGTGCAGCGCGAAAGCGCCGGCGCGCTGGTAACCATTGCGTGTAGCTTCGATGTCGGCTGCGCCTGGCTGATGCCGCGCTACTCGGAATTGCGCGCCTCGTTGAAAGATACAGAGGTGCGCATCGTGACCCCCACGACGTGGACGTACGTCGAATTCGATACGCCGGACGTCGATCTCTCGATTCGATTCGGCGACGGAAAATGGGCAAATTACGCGAGCGCGCTCCTCTATCAAGAGCGCGCTTTTCCGGTAGCGTCGAAAGACTACGTCGAGGCACATCCCGCGTTGCGGAATTTGTCGTCGATCGATCCGCTGCTCGACCTCCCGTTACTCGATCTTGATAGCGGGCGCTTTCCGGGACTGACTTGGCGCCGGTGGCTTGCCCATTTTGAAGGAACGCCTGCTCTGGCCCAGCTCCAGCGTTTCCCGAGTCACGTCATGCTGACGCAATCAATGGAACGTGGCGAGGGAATCGCGCTCTTCTGGGAAGGCATTCACGACGATTTGCTTGCGACAGGGCAGTTCGTTCGGCTCGGAAAGCTTAGCGTCACCACAGACAACGGATACTATCTTGTTGCGCGCAATTTAGAGCGCAAGCCGGTCGATGCGCTCGTTTCGTTTTTCCTTGAAAACCTCGAGCCGTCTGCGCCTGCAAGCGTATCCTGGTTAGTCGCGACGTAGCGGCGCGTTGTACTTGTAAAAGTGCGCTTCGCGCGTCCAACCGTTTCGTTCGTACACGCGTTGCGCGATGGTATTGTCCATTGCCGTTTCCAAGAACATTTGAGAAGCGCCATGCTCGCGCGCGTAGCGGTTCGCCGCTTCGAGAAGGGCGGACGCCGCGCCGCCTCCGCGTGCCTGCGGTGAAACGAAGAGATCCTCGAGGATGATCGTCGAGGAGAGATGTACCGTGCTGAAGGTTTGAAAGAGCTGTGCGAATCCGACCGCCGTTCCGGCATCGTCAAAGGCAAGAAAAACGACGCTCGAGCCGTTTGCGAGATGATTGCTGATAAATGCGCGTTCACCGTCCGGATCGTGAGATTGTTTGTAGAATTCGCGATAGCCGCGAACGAGGGGAAGCAGCAGTTCGGCATCGTCGAGCGTTGCGCGGCGAATCTCCATCGCTAGCTTACCGACGCAACGCGAACCGACGGCTCGCATCGTACGGAAAAATTCACCGAACGTGCGATGAAGCATAACTCGTGCGCTTTATGATGTAACTCGTTCGCAATGTCGGCTTGCGCAGAATCTTCCAGCGTGACGACGGGAGAGAGCAGCACGTCGGTGAATTGCCCGCTTCCGTCGCGGTTTAGCTTCATCGTTCCCGATGCCGCGTCTTCGTATCCCGTTACGACCACGCCGGCGTCGGCGCAGAGATGCAGATACGCGAGCATGTGGCAACTCGAAAGCGCAGCGATGAGAAGTTCTTCGGGATTGTAGCGCGCTGCATCGCCTCGGAACGCGCGATCCGACGATCCTTCGATTGCATGGAGCTTGTCGGTTGCCGAGATTTGATGGTCGCGGCCGTACGCGCGATAGCCGCTCGTTCCGGTGCCGAGATTGCCCGTCCAGCGCATGGTGACGTCAAAATGATGGCTGTTCACGTCCGTGGTCCTTTATCGCAACAGGGAGCGCCGTGCAGGGCGCAGGCGGAAATGATGCGCTGAGAGTGGACGTTCGACAATGGAAGGCAAGAACCGTGTTTCGATGGCCTCGCGGGATTCTTGTAGTGCATCGAGCGTATCGCACACCCCGCATGCGACGAACGCATGCTCTCCCTCGCGCACCGGCAATCGCGGAAACTCATTCGCGCGCTCTTCGGAAACGAAGTAGCCGACGTTTGGCGGAGCGAGCGATTCAAATGCCGTGATCGTTGCCTCGCTCGCCGGGGCGTCGAGCATAACTGCAGCGATCCACACGAAACGCGCGGACACGTCGGCTTCATCGCGTGACGGCCGCACGGCACCGTGCAAATCGAAGCCCCTATTTTCACGCGCCGGGCGAAGAAGCAGTACGTCGTCTGAATCGATCAGTGTATCGTTTGCCGCGTCTCGGTTCTTTTTCCACGCATCGGATTCGTTGTAAAACGCATGCAGCGCGGCGGCTCGATCTTCAAAGCGTCGAAAGCCCCGCAGCCACACGAAGGCGTCTGCATCGTCGAGATCGCGAAAGTGTCCGATCGGCACCATTCCGCACGATTCTTGCGATTCGATAAACTGCGCCTCAAAGAGTGAGATCAAATCGTCCCGGCGCGCAGGTTTCATCCGGTAGCAGCGCAGTTCGACGGAGGGGAACGTCGTGGTTGAAATCACCGTCGCGTGAACTCCATGATCCAGTTTGTCTCCCACGTAGCGCCGTCGTCACCGGAAAAGGCCTGTTCCCAACGGCATCCCGCGTTCCACTCTTTCGTCCAACGGTAGCGGCAGATGATCGCGCGGCCGTTGAACTCTTCGTTGCTGAAGAAATCGCCGACACCGCTTTCATCAAATGTGCCGACGTTCGGTACGGTGATCAGACCTCGCGCCGGTGTTGCCCAATACAGGCTCCATAAGCCGGTATCGTGGTCGTACAAGCGCAGGGTCATGCCTTCGAACGCGCCCGTGGGTGTCTCGCCGTATAACTCGTCGACGTTGCCTTTGCCACCCCACAGCGGGCGAGCGACGGCCGACGTTTCGAACGCGTACCAGGCATTCGATCCGCTTAGCGGTTCTCGAAGGCGGCGATGGTCGACACGCCAGGTTCCAAACAAAAAGTCAAAATCGCGCGCTCCATCGCGCATCACAGGATGCTTCATCGTATCGACACGATAGCGCGGGGAGTGGCCCTAGGAAAGAGCCACAAGACGACAGAACGAGAGGTCCACTATGGCGTTGATCGTTTTGGACCGCGAATCGACGGTTCCGCTGCACCGCCAGGTCGCCTCCGGATTGCGCGAGGCGATTTTGGAGGGCAGCCTCGCCGCCGGCGAACGCATCAGTTCGAGCCGCGACTTACAATCGGAGCTCGGCGTTTCACGAAATACAATCGTCGACGCCCTCGGACAGTTGCATGCCGAGGGATATCTGGTTACCGTTCGTGGCGTGGGCACGTTCGTGAGCAACGATGTGACGCGCGCGCAGAAGAACGGGCGCACTTCTCGCTCGTTCGTTCCGACGTCCGAAGCGCGCGTGTACCTCGACGTCCGAGAGCTGGCACGCAACAGCAGCGTCACACGGCCGTTCCGGCCGTGCGTACCCGCGCTCGACGTGTTTCCGCTCGCGCAATTCAAACGTTCGATCGCGCGTGCCGCGTCGGATATTTCACTCTTCGATTATCCGGACACCCAAGGATACGAGCCGCTGCGTGAGGCGATCGCGCGCCGCGTCGCGCAAACGCGCGGCGGTGTTTGTTTGCCCGAACAAGTGTTTATCACCAACGGCGCCCAATCAGCGTTCGGCCTGATCGGTGACGCGCTTCTGAGCCGCCGCGATGCGGTGATCATGGAAGATCCGGGATACCCGAATGCGCGCGCGGCATTTACCGCCAGCGGCATGCGAATCTACAGTGCAAGCGTCGACGAATCCGGCATCGACGTCGACGCGTTTCATCGTCGCCGCGCGAAACTCGTATACGTGACACCGTCGCATCAGCTTCCCACGGGTGTCGTGCTGTCGCTCGAGCGGCGGCTGAAGCTCCTCGACTGGGCGGAAACGCATGATGCCTGGATTCTCGAAGACGACTACGACAGCGAGTTCCA
>JAMXLG010000162.1 GCA_024281135.1 Vulcanimicrobiia bacterium
TGGTAAATGCGATAGCGGCGAAATGTCGGATACACCGTGCCTTTTGAATAGATGCGGCCGCCCCAAGTCAGATGGCCGATCGCGTTATACTTTTGCGGCCACTTTCTTTCTAGCAACGCCTCCGCGCGGCCGTAGCCGCGTTGCTGCTTCCAATACGAGCGCAGCGTCGTGCGCCGGTGGTGCCAAACGACAGCTCCCGGACTGAAGCCGAGCCGCCACCCGCAATCTTGAAATCGCCAACATATATCGACGTCGTCACCCGCAACGCGAAGCTTGGGATCGAAGCCGCCTAAAGCTGCCAGATTCTCCCTGCGAAACGCCATGTTGCAGCCTGGAATATGTTCCGCCTCACTGTCCGACAGCAACACGTGGACGGGGCCGCCCGGTGCGTTGTCGTAGCAGTCCGCTTCGATGCCAAGACCTGGGGGCGCGAGGTTCGGCCCGCCGATTCCGGCATAGCGCGAATCGCGAAATGCGGCCGCCAGGTACTGCAGCCAATGAGGATCCGGGAATGCGTCGCTGTCGAGGTATGCAACGATTTCGCCGGTCGCGGCCTCGAGTCCGACGTTGCGAGCGTTACTGAGGCCTTGGTTCGCCGTGCTGATCAGACGCACGCGATACTCGGCCGCGATCGCGTCCGTTCCATCGGTGGAGCCGTCGTTGACGACGATGACTTCAAAGTTGGGATATTCTACCCGCTGCAGCGCCTCGAGACACTCACGGATCGTGCTCCGCGCGTTAAAAGCGCAGACGACAACCGATACGCGCGGCCAGCGTATCTCAGGTCGGAAGGGGACTTGAGCAAACCCTTGGCGGACGGCCGCGAGCGCAGGCTTCGGCGTCCGGTCGCGCCGCGTGAGACCGAAGTCCCAGTCCTCGATCGCGTGTCCGCCGCGATGCCACTCGTCGGTCCATGCATACACGAAAGCACCGGCACAGCCCGACTCGAAGATCGCTTGCAACTGCCCGTCGAGCGTTTCTGCTTGGCGCTCCTCTCCGTGCCTGCGGCTGTCCAGTCCGACCTCCGCGACGACGAGAGGGCGATCTTCGGCGATGTTCTGGAGCCGCGGGAGATAGGCGCAGAGACTCTGTTGCGCTTCGAGATAAACGTTAAAACAAACGAGGTCCAGAAACGGAAGCTGCAAGTATTCAGTGGTAGGATAGTTGACGTACGTAACGAGAGAAGTGGGGTCTTCGGTCTTGACGGCCCCAAAGAGACGCTCGACGAACTGCTCGATTCGCCGTCGCCCATGCCAGCGAACGACACCTGCCGGGATCTCATTTCCCACCGCATAGCACAGGATCGCGGGATGCTCGGCGCTGCGCTTGACGGCCGCGCGCACGTCACGCTCGATCCGTCTCGCGCGCACAGTATCGTCAAGGAAAGCGACGTGCTGCTCCCAACCCACACCAACCATGACACGCAGCCGGTGACGAGCTGCCGCATCGAGCAGCCAGAGCGGAGGCACCGTATAGGTTCGGACGGCGTTTAACCCATTTGCTGCCATCAGCGCGAAGTCGCGCTCGACGAGCGCCGGATCATGCTTTTCCCGGCCGGAATCGTCCAGCGCGAATGTCCCATATGTTGTGCCGCGGACGTAAAGCTTGGCGTCGTTCGCGTAGAGAAATTTGCCGCGCACGACGGGCCGCGCAAGGGGCGGAACCGACCGAGCGACCCGCTCGATGCTCCGCGGTGCTACCGTGCTCCTCAGCATGCTGCCATCAAGTCTTTGCCAACGGTCTCCACAGCGTACCTAAGGCGAATACTGCTCGCCAGATACTAAAAGCCACACAGTTTCTCGCACTTTACCCGCAGCCCAAAAGTGCGCCGCGGTACCGGCAAGGGGCCACTACTAAAGTCGCAACTCTTGCTCGCTTTTAGCCGTTACTGCTCGCTGGCCGGGCGGTTGACGCGCCGATGCTCGACGTTACACCGATCGTTTGCGCCCTGCGTTCCGCGAACGATTACTAACGTCATCATGTAACGCATTGCAAACGATGACGTTAACTGAGGTCATTGCACTCAAATCATCTTTGCAAACATTTCGTTGCGAATCGTATTGACCGCGTGCTTGCGCCCTGTATAAACTTGCCTTACTCGGTTAAGCGAGCTTCAGGAGGTGCGAAGCATGAATGGAACGCTTCTTTCAGCCCTTGTTCTCGTTTTGGCGCCGTCTTCGACGCAGCTTTCGTTGCCTGATGCTGCTTCGATCGCGCCGGCGGCGACGCAGCACGCAATACGTAATTTACTCTCTCTGAGCTGCGCTCAGTGCCTAAGCGGTGACGTTTATTCGTAGTCGGGTGCGAAGTAGTCGTCCGCGAATTGCTGCATGAAGAACCGCGGCGGCAGCGGTGCCTTGATCTTCACGAATGGCCGCGGTGGCTGCGAAAAGTCGAAGCAGTCGCCGGCCGGCGAAGTCGCGCGCTTGTCGGCGTCGGCGAGTTGATCGAGGCCCCAAAGATCCTCGGCGAAGCGTAGCACGCTGGCGGTCTCATACTGAACGTGCGAAACATAGTTATGCTTCGCATACGGCGAGATCACGATAAGCGGAACCCGGAAGCCCAAGCTATCGAATCCTTTGTAAGGCGGCGGCACGTGGTCGTAAAG
>JAMXLG010000163.1 GCA_024281135.1 Vulcanimicrobiia bacterium
CTCGACGAAGCGCTCGATCCCGAGAAGCAATTCTACCGGCGTTACACGCTGCACAATGTGAGTCACATGCTGGGACTCGACGTGCACGATTGTGCTCGCGCGCGCAGCGAAAACTACCGGTACGGAAAGCTGCGAGAAGGCATGGCGCTTACGGTCGAACCGGGACTCTATTTCCAACCCGACGACGCGACGGTTCCCGAGGAATTCCGCGGCATCGGCGTGCGTATCGAAGACGATATCATCGTCACCGCCGCAGGACGAGAGAACCTCTCCGCGATTCTCCCGTCGAAAGCGGAAGACGTCGAACGTTGGATCGCCGACCTTAGCTCGTAGGAGGCTGAGGCAGAGCAGCCCCATCGTGGCGCTCATTCCGCCCGCGATGGCACGCGTGCCTCGGACTGCACCGTTTTCGCTTTCGTAGAGTAATAGAGAATTGCCCTAGGTGGCACGGAGTGCGAGAGAACCACCCGGTCAGAGCGAGGTTTGTTCTAAGGCGTTGACACAAAACCATGTTTGTATTAGCATGCCAATACAAAAATAGAAAGAAGCGAGCATGTTAGACGTCGACCACATCCGTAAGGAGTTCGGCTCGGTTCAAGCCGTCCAGGATGTCGACTTTCGCATCGACGACGGTGTGACGTTCGGACTCATCGGTCCAAACGGCGCCGGGAAGACGACGACAATGCGGATGATCCTCGGGATCCTCACGCCCGACGGCGGCGCGATTCGTTGGAACGGCGCGCCGGTCCGCACCGATAGCCGCAAACACTTCGGCTACCTTCCCGAAGAGCGCGGCATTTACGGCAAGATGAAGGTGCGCGAACAAATTTCCTATTTCGGCAAGTTGCACGGTCTGCGCGAACCATCGCTAGCCGCACGCGTAGACCGCTGGATCGAACGTCTTGGACTCAAGGTCTACGCCGACCGCCCCTGTGCGGAACTGTCGAAAGGCAACCAGCAAAAGGTGCAGCTCGCGTGCGCCGCCGTGCACGATCCTGAATTGCTCGTGCTCGATGAGCCCTTCTCCGGTTTGGATCCGGTCAATGCCGACATGCTGCTCGCCGTCCTCAACGAGTTGAAGGCGCACGGGACGACGCTCGTGCTTTCGAGCCATCAGATGTGGCAACTCGAAGAGTTATGTACGTCGTTCTGCATCATTGCCGACGGTGAAAACCGCGCACAGGGAACGCTCACCGAACTTCGCGGCGCGTTTCCGACACGTCTCGTTCGCGTCACACCGAGCAATGATGCCGTCGTGAACACCCTGGCGACGGTCTCCGGCGGCAAACGACTCTCGACTACGAACGGCCACATCGATTACGCGGTGCCGGCCAACACCGACTTCGCCTCGCTGCTGCGTTCGCTCGTTGCGGTCGCGCCCGTTACGCAGTTCGAGGCGATCGAACCGTCGCTTCACGAGATTTACCTTCGCGCAATCGGGGAAGGCACAGCATGACCGACGATCTCATTACTGTCTTCTCCGCCGAATTCATACGGCGCATCAAATCGCGGCCGTTCATCATCGGCATGCTGATCGGCGTTGTCGGCATCGTCTTGCTCGCGCGACTGCCGCAGTTTATCGGAAACGCGTTCGAGGGTTCGTCAAATATCATTGTGGTCGGCGACCCGCAGTTGACCAGGCGAGCTATGCCGCTGTTAAAGGCGGACTACGATATCAAGGCGGAGCTCACGCCGCAACCGATCACGACGCAAACGCTCAACGAATACGACGCAGCCGCAGCCTTCGTTCTGACGTCATCCAAGAACGGGTTGGACGTGAAGATCTACGCGCATGATCCCGGCAGCATGGGGCAAAAACAGGTGCGACGCGACCTCTTGCCGCTTCAACTCGCACTCACCACCGGGAAATCGTCCACACAAGTGACCGGAATCACGAACTTTCCCGTTGACATCAAGCCGGTAGCCTCGAAATTTTCCTCCGCCGATGAAGCCGAGATGGTGCGCGGCATCGCTTACACCCTCATCTTCTTTCTATACATTTTGATTCTCGTGAACGCTCAACTCGTTACGAGTTCAGTAGCGGAAGAAAAAACGAGCCGCATCGCCGAGCTGCTCGTCGCGTCTGTTGATCCCGTCGCTTTGCTCGGCGGAAAGATTCTCGCGGGCGGCGCGCTTGGTCTTATTCAAATGATCGTGTGGATCGCGGCCGGCGTGATCGGTGGTCAAGGTATCGCCGCCGCTGTCAGCCCTTCGTCCGCGGACGTGAGCAACGGGTTTTCGCTGGCAAATCTATTCGATGTGCTTACGCCGGGCGTGGTCGTTGCGTTCTTCGTGTTCTTCCTCATTGGGTTTTTGCAGATCTCGACGATCTTTGCCGCGATGGCCTCGCTGATCAACCGTACGGAAGACCTCGGAAGCATCACCGGTCCTCTCGCGCTTCCCGTCGTCGTCGCGCTCTTCATTGCAATCTACGCACTGGGCGCACCGGATGCTCCAGGCGCGGTCACGTCGAGTTTCATTCCAATCGTCTCACCGTTCGTCATGTTCGCACGCATCGCAGTCAGCGATGTGCCGGCATGGCAGATTGCGCTTACGCTGCTCATCAATCTCGCGACCCTGTACCTCATCGCACTCTTCGCGGGAAAGATCTATCGCGTAGGAATGCTCATGTACGGCCGCGCCCCCAAACTCAGCCAAGTCTGGAGCGTAATCCGCTCCTAGTGTCGACTCGCTCGAACTGAGCGAGTTAGTGGACGGTTCAACCGCGTGGGGGTGAGCCCCAGCCGCTTTGGACGTAATTGCCGTTGATGATGATGGCGGGGACGGTTGGATCGTCTTTCGTGTAGCGGAACATTTTGTCGCGAAGCGATTCGTCGTTTTCTGCGTCGTACGCCGTGTACTTGATGCCTTCGTGGTCGTAGTAGGCCATGGCGCGAGCGCAGTACGGACAATCGGGACTAATGTACAGTTCGATTTTTGCGTCTTTCGGAGGGCGTTCGACGTTGATCGTAGCCACGTTAGGAATCTCCGTTGAGTGTTTTGCTCAGTATAACGCTCGAGTAGTTGGCGTCGGAATATTGGTGCGTTGCGACCTCACGGAAGCCAAGGCTAGCATAGTAGCTTCGCAAGTGTGTTGCGCCTTCGGCGGTGTCGCAGGCGAGCTCGGACTTACCTTGCTCTTTCGCGTAGCGTTCCACGATCGCCACGAGCTCTCGGCCGATTCCGCGTTTTTGGAACGACGGCTCGACGGCGAATTGCGCGAAGATGCCGACGTCATACTTGCGGAACCAAGCTGGAAACGTCGCGCTCCGGCGTTCCGTGTAGTAGCTGATGATTCCGATAACTTCGCCGTTGCTCTTCGCGAGCCACGAGCGCGCTGCGGCCTGCAAGCGGCCCCGCGTAACGTCGTCAGCTTGCGTCGCCGCCGTGTAGTTCATTCCCGCAGCTAAGAGTGGCGCATGCGCGCGGTGCAGCATTCCGGTAATCGCGCCAATGTCGTCGCTACCGGCATCATACGGTTCAATCGTGTATTCGCGCACACGACGACGATTCTAGGGCAGAATGGTGATTGCTCTTACGCTTTGTACGTCATACGTACTCGGAGCCGCGACGTCCGGCGCGCTGCCGGAAGCCGAACTCGAACCGGGTTGCCCGAGGAGACGCGTTCGGGACTCACCTGCGGCGCGGCCGGCGGCGTTTGCGCGGCAAGGTCCACGAGGTTCGTGCCGTCAGGTCGCACCACTAAGCATCGGCGTAAGGGGTGTCGAAGCTTTGCGCCATGCCCCTCGTCCTCGTTCCCACGCCGCTTGGAAACCTTGGCGACATCACGCTGCGCGCGCTCGAGACCTTGCGCTCTGCGGACCTCGTCGTTGCCGAAGATACACGCGTCGCGCGCAAATTGCTGAGCGCGGTTGGCGTGGGATCGAAGGAGCTGTGGAGTTACCGCGAGCAAAACGCGGACGGCGCGACACCGGGTATTCTCGAGCGGGCGGCATCGCAGCTCGTCGCCGTCGTGACCGACGCTGGAATGCCGGGGATATCCGATCCCGGTGAGGAGCTCGTCGCAGCCGCACGCGAAGCCGGAATACACGTTGACGTCCTACCTGGCCCGAGTGCAGTACTCGGCGCTGCAGTGCTTTCCGGCTTTTCGTTGCGCCGTTTTGCGTTCGAAGGTTTTCCACCGCGATCGAGCAACGCGCGGAAGGCTGCGTTCGTCAATGCGCTTCGTATTGGGGCGACCACGGTATGGTACGAGTCGCCGCAACGAATCATCGACACGTTGGAAGATCTCGCTGCCGTCGCGCCCGACGCGCACGTTTTTCTCGTCCGCGAATATACGAAGAAGTTCGAACAGCAAGTCCTTGGCACGCCGGACGAAGTCGCCGCGGCGATCGAAGCACCAGTGCGCGGCGAAGTCACCTTCGTGGTCGCCCCGTATGCGGTTGAAAACGAGCACCACGAGGCGCACCTGGACGACGAGACGATCGATGACATGCTCGATCAGGGCCTCAGCGTCCGCGACATCGCGAAGGAGCTTGCTGACCAAGGGCGCGGAGACAGACGAGAACTTTACGACAGGGCGAGCAAGCGGAAGAAAGTACGCGGCATGGGCCGTAGAAACCGTGCCGAAGAGCAACGACCGGAATGAAAGCCTTTTACGTCACCACCCCGATCTATTACATCTCGGGGAATCCGCATATCGGCCACGCGTACACCACGGTCGTCGCCGACGTCCTTGCGCGCACCGCGCGGACGGCGGGTAATGCATTTTTTCTCACCGGCACCGACGAGCACGGCCAGAAGGTCGCGAACGCAGCGGCCGAGCACGGCAAGACGCCGCAAGAGTGGTGCGACGAGCTCATTCCGCGTTGGAAATCGCTTTTCGCTGCATTCCACGTTCAGTACGACGACTTCATCCGCACGACCGAGCCGCGCCACGAAACCAAGGTGCAGCGCGTGTTCGAACGCCTGCGCGAGAGAGGCGATATCTACCTCGGAACGTACGAAGGCTGGTACTGCGTCGCCGACGAGACATTTTGGCCCGAATCGAAGCTCGTCAACGGCCGCTGTCCGACGTGCGGCCGCGAAGTGCAATGGCTCAGCGAGCAAGATTGGTTCTTCCGCCTCTCGGCATATCGCGATCGTTTGATCGAGTACTTCCGCTCGCATCCAAATTTTCTGCGGCCGCGCAGCGTCTACAACGAAATGATGGCGATCCTCGAGGAAGGGCTCGAAGATCTCTCGATCTCGCGCACCAACTTCGATTGGGGCATCCCGATTCCGGGCGAAACCGGCGTCATCTACGTGTGGTTCGATGCGCTGCTGAATTACATCACCGCGATCGGATGGTCGGAAGACGAGGCGAACTTTCACAAATACTGGCCGGCGGACGTGCAACTGATCGGCAAGGAAATCGCGCGTTTCCACACGATCATTTGGCCTGCGATTCTTTGGGCGCTCGGTGAAGAGCCGCCGAAGACCGTCTTCGCGCACGGCTGGATCACGGTCGACGGTCAGAAGATGGGCAAGAGCCTCGGAAACGCGACCGATCCGTTCGCGCTCGTCGATCGCTTCGGCGCTGACTCGCTGCGGTATTTCCTTTTGCGCGAAGCACCGTTCGGCAGCGACTTCTCGTATTCGGAAGAGAAGATCATGCAGCGCCACAACAGCGATCTCGGTAATGATCTCGGGAATCTGCTCAATCGCACGCTTGCGATGTTGCGCAAATATCGCAACGGAGTCGTGCCGAACCGTCCGGTGTCGAGCGATCTTTTGGCGCGGTTCGCAGACCTTCCGCAGCATGCGCGCGAGTTGACTCTTGCACTCGAATTTCGCAGCTCTCTCGAAGCGATTTGGGAACTGGTGACCGCCCTGAATCGCGCCATCGACGAGCGCAAGCCCTGGGCGCTCGCGAAGGAAGGACTCAACGACGAACTTGACGCTCTGCTCTATGACTTGTGCGAAGGATTGCGCTGGCTCGCGATGCTTCTCGCGCCGGTGATGCCGGAGCGCATGAACGAAATGTGGCGACAACTCGGTATGGATGAACGAATCGATGCCGATTGGATACAAGCGTTGCGCTACGGCGGTATCTCACCAGGGACACAAACGTTAGCAGGCGAGCCGCTCTTTCCGCGCATCGAACTAGTCGGAGCATCGCGGTAGGAATGAACGCACGCGGCAGCGCGCCAACTCGGGCAGTTGTCATCGGCGGCGGCTTTATAGCCGTCGCCGGTCTTGCGTTTGCACTCGTGCTTTACGCGCGCGATTTCAAAGTCGTCGATTGGATTATTACCGCATGCGGATCGGTCGCTATCTGTTTGGCGGCGCTCCATGCCTTGCCGATTCGCGGACTTCGCATACGCCACAATGGACTAAGCGCGGAAGCCCTCTTCCTCAGCCTGTCCGTGGCAGCTCCGCTGTACGCGCTGGGTGGCTTTGTCGGCCCGACCGCGGCTGCCCTTGCAACGTTCGCCGGTTTCGCGGCTGCAGACCTTATTCGACGCCCGAACCCGGTGACGGATCTCGAGCGTCACGGCGTGCTTCGTACGCTCGCTGCGCTCGCGCTGCTTCCGGCCGCACCGCATTTTGCAACAATTCGCGCGATGCCGCTCTTCGAAAGCTCGCTGATCTTCGCGGGTTTTCTCTTTCTCCTTTCGGTCGTCTTCGTAGTCGTTTTCTCAGCACCAACATCGTCGCTGACGTACCATATTCCGATCGGACGCGTCCTGGAACGCGTCGTTCGCGACCCGCGAACGTGGATCGTCGGCATCGGCAATATCGTCTGGGCCACGGTTGTTCGCGATGCAATTATCAACGGACACGACTATGTCGCGATTGCGATGTGGCTGCCCGTTGTGGTGACGGCTTTGTTGCTACGAACGATCGATCAACAGCATGAGGAGCTGCATCGGTTACGTTTGGTTCGCGACGCCGTTCAAGCAATGCTCGGCGACCGCGATCCGCTACCGCAAATCAACGCAATTCTCGCTACGCTTCGCGTCCCGGCATTCGATGAGACGGTCACCGTTCTCGCCGCAACCGGTGTGCGGACGGACACCTGGCGTTCCGTCACCACGCTCGGACCGGCGCCTAGTCCCGCCGGCGACGAGCTGCGCCGGCGGATTCTTCCGCGACTGAAGTTCAGCGGCGCCGCGTTTACCTCGTTACGCGACGATTATTATGTTGCCTACGCGTTCGGCGCGCGCCTAAGCGACGGCGAGTTGCACGGCGCAATGATCGTGCACCGTCGCAACGACCGCCCGCTTTCCGCCGAACAAATCAATCAATTCACGAACGCCGCATCCGAACTTGCGCCGCTGCTTCGCGACATGCGAACGATCGCTGCAACGCAAAGCGCTGCCACCGTCGACGGACTCACAGGGCTCTTGAATCGTTCGACGACGCTCGACCGGCTGCAACACATGCTCGACGACACCTCCGTCGCAGGTCACGGCGCAGTTTTGTTGCTCGACATCGATCACTTCAAGACGATCAACGATCAACTGGGACATGCTGCCGGCGACGATTGCCTTCGCAAGATCGGCGCGATCATCAAGAATGCCGTGCGCAGCGGCGATACTGCGGGGCGCGTCGGAGGCGAAGAGTTCTTGATCGTGATGCCGGGAGCGACACGCGACATCGCGTTGATCGTCGCCGAACGACTGCGCCTGGCCGTAGCGCTCGGCGGCATGAAGTATGCAAATGGTGAGCCGGTTACGGCAAGTATCGGTGCAGCTGCAGCGCAACTCGGAGATACGATCGAAGTCTTGCTTGCGCGTGCCGATCGCGGCCTATATGAAGCCAAACGCCAGGGGCGCAACCGCATCGTTGAAGACGTGGAAACGGCATGATCGACACGCATGCGCACATCCACGGCGAATCGTTTGACGAAGACCGCGCCGACGTCGTTGCGCGCTCGAAGGAAGCGGATGTTTCTCAGATCGTGACGGTAGGCTGCGATCTAGCGGATTCGCAACACGCGCTTGAAGTTGCGCGCGAGTATCGCGTGTTCGCCTCCGTCGGCATCCATCCGCACGAGGCGAAAGATGCCCCGGCTGATATCGGGGCAGTGTTTGAGCCATTCCTTCAGGACCGCCGCATCGTTGCGATCGGCGAGACCGGGCTGGATTACTATTACGATCACAGTCCTCGCGATCGGCAACAGCACGTGCTGCGCGAGCAGATCCGTGTCGCCCAAAAGTTCGGCTTTCCGGTAATCTTTCATCATCGCGACGCCTTCGATGACTTCGTTTCGATCTTACGCGAAGAATGGAAGCCCGGCATGCGTGGAGTGGTTCACTGCTTCACCGGCGATGCGGAACAAGCGCAAACATACGTCAACCAATTCGGCCTTCTGCTCGGCATCGGCGGAGTAGTGACCTTCAACTCCGCTGAGAACGTACGCGAAGCCATACGAACCGTCGGCATCCAATGGTTGGTTTTAGAGACCGACTGTCCCTATTTGACTCCGGCTCCTCATCGTGGAAAACGCAACGAACCGATGTACATTCCGGTCATAGCGCAGAAAGTAGCCGCTGTGCTCGGCATCAGCGTCGAACAAGTGTCGAAGATCACTGACGAAAACGCCATGAAGCTATTCCAACTCCCAGTGGGGAAGCGTTACTCCAGCGCGAATTGAATGCGCTGTGCAGATGAGCTGTGATTCCCGGATCCTCTGTTCGTAAGCCCCAATCGAGTTGATCAGGTTTGCTAAATGCTGCGGTTGCGTTCGCCGAACCGACCCATCCCCTTCTGTCGCGCACGATTGCGTACTTTTCGTCTGCGACACACGCGCGGGCTTGAACGCCGTCGGCGACAAGACGGGCGATTGACGTCTGCTCATCCGGGTCCGCGTTGAGCTCGCGTTCTGAAACCAAAAGCCGGATATGTGCACCGCGCTTTGCAGCGTCGTCAATTGCGGAATAGACGGCGTTGCTTGCGCCGAATGATTCAGTCTCAACG
>JAMXLG010000164.1 GCA_024281135.1 Vulcanimicrobiia bacterium
GCAACCATGCAGGCTCGTTTCGGGCTAGAAGCGCGTGGGTACTCCTTTGGCCTAAGAAGCCGTTCCGCTCCCCGATTCGCGCGCTGACTCCCATGCGAGCAGCGCGCGTTTCTTTTCCGTTCCCCATTTGTAGTTTCCGACGACGCCGGTGCTCGCGATAACGCGATGACATGGAATCAGTACCGCGACGGGATTTTGACCGAGCGCGTTTCCGACCGCGCGCGCAGCGTTCGGTTCGCCGATGTCGCGAGCAAGTTCGGCGTAGGTTTTAACGGCGCCGGCGCGCACGTTGAGCAACGCGTTCCACACGCGTAGTTGAAAGTTCGTTCCGCGCACGTGCAGCTGAAGCGGTGTCTCGTCTTGGCCGAATGCGCGAGCCGCAATTGTTTCCGCCACCGCATCGTTGCGTTTGAACGTAGCTTTCGGTAGCGGCGTGCGCGAGGGGTCGAGTGTGAAGCCGTGTTCGACGAACTCCAGCATCGCTACGCCGCGCGGCGTCGTTGCCGCGAGCATCAATCCGAACGGCGTTTGGGCAACGCCGTACGTGACCTCTAAGCCTGCACCGCCCGATTTATATTCACCGGGCGACATTGCATCGATCGAGACGAAGTGATCGTGCAACCGCGCCGGGCTCGAGAGTCCGACGTCGAGTGCCGCATCGAGCACGCTTGCGTCGCGATCCAAAAGAGCCTTGGCCGATTCGAGCGTCAGCGCTGCGAGAAACTGCTTCGGCGTAACCCCCGCGTAGCGCTTGAAGAGGCGTTGAAAGTGGAAAGGGCTCAAGCCCGCGTTGCGCGCAACATCGTCGAGCGAGGGTTGCTCGTGGCGATGCTCGATGAGAAAGTCGATGGCTTTCGCCACACGTTCGTAATCGGTATCCATGCGTCAATCGTACGGCTTGGGTTATTGCGCGG
Source organism: Vulcanimicrobiia bacterium (assembly GCA_024281135.1). The sequence goes on from JAMXLG010000164.1 coordinate 915, forward strand.
CGACCCGGTAGTTGCTCCATCGGATTCTAGTAGAAGCAACTACGCGAGTCTATCCAGCAACAGGAGGAAGATCACGTCGTGGCTCTGTTAGAGGGCCGCTTTTGCATTGACGCGTATATAACAAATGTGTTATATAACGAGTAGGCTATGAAGGTTGAACTAGATACTAAACGCTTGGATGCCACGTTCTTTGCGCTCTCCGATGCGACGAGGCGAGCCATACTCGTGCGGTTAGCGCGGGGCGACGCGACAGTGAACGAGCTCACCGAGTCCTTTTCAATCAGTCAGCCCGCGATTTCTCGGCATTTGAAGGTCCTCGAGAACGCCGGGTTAATTCGGCGCAGCCGCGACGCGCAGCGCAGGCCGGCGCGCGTGGAAACGCAGCCGATTGCAGACGCCGTGACGTGGATCGAACGCTATCGCGAGCTCTGGGAGAGTACGTATCAACGGCTCGACGCACTGTTGGCAGCCGAGCAGAAAAAACGCAAACAGCGAGAGTAACGAGGAGAGAGCCATGCCTTCCAAACTTGAGGTTACAACACCGTCCAATCGCGAGATCCGCGTAACGCGCACGTTCGATGCGTCCCCGGACCTGGTTTTCGAATGTCACACGAAGCCCGCGTACGTCCAGCAATGGCTCTTGGGACCGCCGGGATGGACCATGCCCGTGTGCGAGATCGATCTGCGCGTGGGCGGTCGCTACCATTACGTGTGGCGCAACGATGAAGACGGACGGGAATTCGGCGTGCAGGGTGAGTTTCGCGAAATTCACGCGCCCGACCGAATCGTCAATGTCGAAACGATGGACGGCGTCCCGGGAACGGCGCAGTGCACGACTACGTTCGAGAAGACCGCTGACGGCACGTTGTTCACGTTAACGCTGCGGTTCGAGTCGCAAGAACTTCGCGACGGTGCGTTGGAATCCGGAATGACCGGCGGAATGGCGATGAGTTACGACCGGCTGGACGACGTCGTGGGCGGAAAGGAAGCCCGGTCATGAGGCGCACAGGCTAATTGCGTTCAAGACGCTTGGGGTGAACCTCGCTACGTTCATGTAATGAACCGCTTGCATCTGCTGTACCGGGCTGCCGCGTTCGGTGTTTTGGCTGCACTACCATCGAAAATCGCCGCATCGAAAGCTGAAGTGGAAAGCCCAATTTCGCCACTTGTGCCGCCTGCGGGCGGCGTGCCGATTGCATTCCTCGTTTCCGACACAATGGTAATGATCGATTTCGCCGGACCGTGGGAGGTCTTTCAAGATGCGCGTGTGCCCGGAACGATGCAGCCTGCTTTCAATCTTTTCACCGTCGCCGAAACGAAAAAACCAATCGCAACAAGCGGTGGTGCAACGATGGTCCCTCGGTACACTGTCGATACCGCGCCGGTCCCGAAGGTCGTGGTCGTCCCTGCGCAATCGGATCCGACGCCACGGATAAAAAATTGGTTGGCGAGCGTTGCGAGCAGCGCAGATCTCGTAATGTCTGTTTGCACAGGCGCCTTTGTGCTCGCTCAGTCCGGACTGCTCGACGGCCGCAGCGCGACGACCCATCACAGCTCGTTTACAACGCTCGCAATGCAGTATCCAAGTGTGACCGTTAAGCGTGGTGTTCGCTTCGTCGACGACGGTCAGATCGCTACATCAGCCGGATTATCCGCGGGAATTGACCTTGCTCTCCACGTGGTGGCTCGTTATTACGGAAAAGAATCAGCGCGCCAGACCGCATACGATATGGAGTACCAGGGCACTAGTTGGCTCGATGGAGTTAACGCCGCGTATCTGAAGCCTCAAATTGCGCACGCAGGAGACGCAGTTTGTCCGGTTTGCTGGATGGAAATCGACCCAAAGGCCGCACCGACGCTGACGTTTGAAGGAACGCGCTATTATTTCTGCACGGAACAGCACAAGCAGGCATTTGCAGCTGCTCCACAGCGCTTCTTAAGTGCATAGCTCGAGGCAAGCAAGTCGGTCATGAGACGGCCAAGCTGGAGCTGCGCTGGTGTGGTTTGAGGCCGCGAGGTATAACCATTGATCTACCTCGAGGGAGCTCAGAACATGGGATATACGTTAAACGGATTCTTCAATATCGAGTCGGCAACTGACGACGCTGGTGAAGTCCGATTCCTCGGAGGGCAGGCGGAGCAGGGGCATTGCAAGTTGCGTCCGCACACCATGCACGGAGAACGAATGTGGACAACGTGGCACATCGTTCCTCGTCCGGAGGGAAACTACACGTTGTCCGTTATGAATACCAACACCTGGCGTGAAGCGTATCTTTGTGTGCGAAACCCAGACGCAAAGCAGCTTGAACTCGCGCCGGATGATGACGGAAAACGCACGCGATGGATCGTTGCCGATGCCGGAGCCACAGGCTTCGGGAAAAGCTACGTAACGATCCAAAATGTAACGTCCGGCGAATATGTCACGGCAGAACCCGAAAGCTCCATTAACGTGAGTCTAGACGACGAAGCCTTTAAGGATGATACGAGCGATAGTCGTAGCCTTTGGCAGCTTTCGCAGCTTGTTACAGCGGACGGTCCGCTAACAACGTGGTCGGAGGAAGTCGAAGAACCAATTCAGGTTGCCGACACGTACACCTAATCATCGACCGTTCCAAGTGCAGCGCCACCGCGATGCCAACGGTTGTCTTACCGTTGGCATCCTATTTCGCAATCATTACTTCTGTCGCTTTGATAACGACGGTCACCCGGTCGCCGGGCTTCAACTCTAAGCCTTCGGCCGAACCGCGTGTAATCGCTGCCACAATTTCCGCAGCGTCGACTGCGACGGTTATCTCGGCCATGACCGCTCCGAATCTTGCGGTCTTCACGACACCGGATAGTTGATTGCGAGCGCTGAGCTTCATCAGGATAACCCGCCTTTCTATTGCGCGGTCGGAGATAAGACGCGAGGCGTCGCCAGATACTCGATGCCGGCCTTTTGGAGAATGGCCTTGCCATCGCCGCTCAGGATGAAATCCTCGAATGCCTTCGCCTGATCGGGATGAGGCGCGGCTTTCATCACCGCGAGCGTGTAGGTGATCTTGTCGCTCATCGCGGCGGCGCCGGGCAGCGGTACAAAGTTCAGGCCTCGCGCGACCGCTTCGGTTTTGTAGAAGAAGCCGACATCCGCTTCACCCACGTCAACGCGGGCTAGCAAGTCTTCTTCGGGAAACGTTTGCGCCGGATTTTCGTCGGGACCGAGGAGTTGTTGTTCGCTCGCTCCGGCGAGCATCTTCATCGCTTCAACGGTGTACACGCCCTTTGGATCGAGCTTTGGATCGGTGCGGCCAATTTTCAAGCCAGGGGTTTGAAGCGCACTGAGAACCGTCGTTTTGCCTGCGGCGACGCTTTCAAACAGAGACGCAAACCTCGATTTGTCGGACCAACCGAGACCAAGGCTTGTTGCAGCAAACGTCTCCGCACGAGCAACTTTCGAACCAAGTCCGACGACGAGTTTAGGATCAACGCTAATGAAGATGTCGGGATTTTTAATTCCGGACGCGATGAAGTTTGCGAGCTGCTTGCTTCCCGCGCCTTGTCCCTGAAAGTCAATCCCCTTCGTCGCCAGTGCTGATTTTATCGGGCCCTCCATTGGAGTAACCAACGAGCCCGCGTAGAGGACTGAAACAACTCCGGTGGTTTGCGCTAACGCCGGTGCAAGGCCGAGTAAAAGGGCGCACATGACGATCTTCATGGCTTGTATGTAGCAATGAAGTGCGGCTACGTCAAGCGATCGAATTTTCGTAACGACGGAAAGAGCGCCGTCCACAGTGCTATGACGATCAACGTCCCGACGCCGCCCAGAACGACGCTTGGTGCAGCGCCGATGAGCGATGCGACAGCGCCGGATTCGAACGCGCCGAGTTCGTTCGATGCACCGATGAAGATGTTCTCAACGGCTGAAACGCGTCCGCGGAGTTCATCGGGCGTACCCAGTTGCACGAGCGCGTTACGAATGGTAACGCTCACGACGTCGCACGCATCGGCGAGTGCGAGCGCGGCGAATGAAAGCCAAAACGAGCGCGATAGTCCGAAGACGATCGTAAAGATGCCAAAACCGCTGACGCACCAGAAGAGAAGGCGGCCGGCGTGACGGCGAATCGGGTGTCGCGCCAGCAGAATTGCCATGACGAAAGCGCCGACCGCCGGAGCGGCGCGCAGCAATCCGAAGCCGAGCGCGCCGACATGTAGAATCTGCGTCGCAAATACCGGCAACAGCGCCGTCGCACCGCCAAAGAGTACGGCAAAGAGATCGAGTGAGATTGCGCCGAGAATGACCTTGTTGCCGTAGATGTAGCGAGCGCCTTGAAGTGCGCTCTGGAGCATCGGAACGTTAGCGTGTGCGCTTGGTTCCGGCGGACGCGGCGAAAGAAACGCGTACGCAACGGCGGTGACGAGTTGCGCGATGGCTGCGGCAGCAAATGCAAACGGCACGTCGACGGCGATCAGTAAGCCGGCGACGGCCGGTCCCGCAATGATAACGAGTTGACCGAACGACGATGTCAATGCCGACGCGCGTAAGAATCGCTCGCCTTGGACGATTTGCGCGAGAATCGAGCGCTGTGCCGGTACGGCAATTGCAAACGCGGTCGATTGGATTGCAAGCGTTCCAAACCACGCGCCGATCGATCGAGCGCTCGTGAGAGCAAGCCAGATGAAGAAGAGCGAGCAGAGTAGATTGACGATGTTGAAGCCGATGTTTAGGGCTCGGCGGTCCACACGATCGGCGAGTACGCCGGCCGGTAACGCAAAGAGCAACATCGGTAGGAACGCGATTAATCCGACGAGACCGAGATCGAACGCGCGGTGCCGGATCGCGTAGACTTGCCAGCCGATCGCGACGTCGGAAATCGACGTTGCAAACCAGCCGCTTTGACGCGCGATGAAGTACGCGAGAAACTCGCGGTTACGAAAAAGGGCCCGGAGTTGACCGGGCCCTTGATCGACGCGATCCTTCGACAAGTCAGGATGACACGGTAGCGGTTGCGCCGTTGGCGCGGACTGGTGCTCCCGCGAGGGTTTCGACGTAAGAGACGAGCGCGCGGACGGGTGTGCCCGTGGGGCCTTTTGCTTGCCACGCCGAGTCGTTGTCGAGATAGGCCGTGCCCGCGATATCGAGGTGAATCCACGGCGTTTCGGCGACGAACGATTTGAGGAACGCGCCGGCGGTCAGTGTGCCTGCGGCGCGGCCGCCCGTATTTTTCAGATCGGCGATGTCACTCTTCATGGCGTTGGCGTAGTCTTCGTAGAGCGGCATCTGCCAGTAGCGTTCGCCCGTCGACTTCGCGACGTTGAGGAATTGCTGCACGAAGCTGTCATCATTCGTGACGGCGGCGCTTGCAGCGTGTCCGAGCGCAATCACGCACGCGCCGGTAAGCGTCGCGCAATCGACGATCTTCGTTGCACCGAGTTTGTTCGCATAGCAGAGCGCATCTGCGAGAATCAAACGGCCTTCGGCGTCGGTGTTGATCACTTCGATCGTCTTCCCGTTCATCGCTTTGACGATGTCGCCGGGCTTCGTCGCTTTGCCACCGGGCATATTTTCCGTTGCGGGAACGAGTCCGACGACGTTGATCTTCGGTTTGAGTTTGCCGATCGCGCTCATCGCCGCGATGACGGCGGCGCCGCCCGACATATCGTATTTCATCTCTTCCATACGCTCCGGCGGCTTCAATGAGATACCACCCGTGTCGAACGTGATGCCTTTACCGACGAGCGCGATCAGATCTTTGCTACCCGGATCGCCGTTGTAGCGCATGATGATGAATTTCGGCGGCTGAACGCTGCCCTGTGCGACAGAGAGGAACGAACCCATGCCTTCGGTCCGCGCGCGTGCTTCGTCGAACACCTCGACCTCAAGGCCCGCATCCTTCGCGCCTTTCGTGGCTTCGTCGGCGAGAATCGTCGGCGTCATATCGTTTGCGGGCGTTACGGCGAGGCGGCGAGCAAAGTTCACGGCTTCGCCGAGCGTCGTTCCGCGGTTCGCGCCGGCTTCCAACGCTTTCGCATCGGCACTGTTCCCGAGAATGGTGACGGTTTCCACGGTGTTGCGCTTCTCACCGTCGTCTTGATAGAGACCCGTGTCGAACGATCCCGAAATTGCACCTTCCGCAGCGAACGACGCCGCGACGGTTGCATTCACGTCTTTGAGTTCGGGAAGCGCGATCGCAATCTCGGTGATCTTGCGACGTCCGAGGTAGCGAACGGCTGTGCCCGCGTAACGCGCGAGCATGTACGGTTCGAATTTCTCCACATCACCCAAACCGACTACGAGCACGCGATGGAACGGTTGATCTTTCGCGTGGATGAATGCAATTTCGGCGAGCTTTCCTTTCAACTCACCGCAAGTAATCACGTCGGCGATTGCGCCGCCGAGTGCTGCGTCGACGGCTTTCGCGGGGCCGCTGAGTTCGCTGCCGGAGAATACCGGAACGACCAGTGCGCCGGTGCGCACAGTGGCCGGCGCATCGTCTGCGATACGGACTTGCATGGGCTACCTTTCGATTGGGTGAACTATTGCGCTGGAATGACAAGAATCGCCTCATACCTTCGTCTGTTGCGCTCCGTTGGCCCTTCGGGAGTGCCCCGATGAGCGACGAAAGTCGGAATCAGGACGCCTACGCGCGAGCCGGTGTCGATATTGCGGCCGGAAACGAAGCGGTCGCGCGCTATAAATCCGTGCTCGGTGCGTGGCGCCACCCCGATCAGCTCGACGCGATCGGCGGCTTTGGCGGCGTCTTTCGTTTGCCGGGCGGCGGCGATCGCGCGCTCGTCGCATCGGCGGACGGCGTCGGCACGAAGATTTTGATTGCGGCGGAATTGCACCGCTACGACGGCGTCGGTCGCGATCTCGTCAATCACTGCGTGAACGACATCTTGGTCGTCAACGCGACGCCGATGTTCTTCCTCGATTATTTTGCCGTCGGAAAATTGGACCCGGCGGTCGCAGCAGAGGTCGTCGAAGGATGCGCGAATGCGTGTCGCGCGCACAACTGTGCATTGCTCGGCGGTGAAACGGCCGAGATGCCGGGATTGTATGCGCCCGGTCACTTCGATCTTGCCGGAACGATCGTCGGCATCGTCGACGTCAACGACGTGCCGAAGCCGGAAACGGTTGAAGACGGAGACGCGATTATCGGTTTACCGGCGGTTGGGTTACACACGAACGGATACTCGCTTGCACGCGCACTCATTGCGCGCGAGGAGTGGAATAAACCGTTCGACGGAACGACGTATGCAGATGCGCTGCTTGCCGAGCACCCGTCATATTACGAAGCCGTGCGCGCAATTCAGCGCGTTGCGAAGGTCAAGACGATGTCGCACATTACCGGCGGCGGATTGCTCGAGAATGTTCCGCGCACGTTGCCGCCGGGCATGAAGGCCGTATTCGAGCAATCGAGTTGGACGGTTCCGCCGATCATGGCGGAACTCGTGCGCCGCGGATCGCTGCGAGACGACGAAGCGTACCGTACGCTCAACATGGGCATCGGATATACGCTCGTGGTTCCGAGCTCGGATGCGCAAAAAGCCGTCGACGCGGCGCCGGATGCGCGCGTCGTTGGACGGATCGAAGCGCGGCACGGCGACGAACCCCAAGTCGTCGTGCATCCCGCGCGTTCGTAATCAGCATTGTTTGCGAATCTCGTCGTCGATCTCGACGAACGGTACGATGCGGAACGGGTTGCGCGCGAGCGCCGCACGCTCGAAGCGATGGGTCTCACGGTTGCGATTCATCACGGCGCACCCGATCGCGTGCTCGCGTGGATCGACGACGCTTTCGGCGGCACGTGGAGCAGCGAATCCTACCTTGGATCCAACGTCGTTGCAACGCGCGACGGAAAACCGGTCGGCTTTGCAACGTTCGATCCGCAAGGCTTACGTTTTGCGTGGCTGCGCGGCGCCGCGGCGGAAGAAGGCAGCGGTGTCTTTGGACCGTTCGGTGTTATTCCGAACGAACGTGGAACGGAGCTTGGCCCGGCGCTTCTCGCGATTGCGTTGTGTGAACTGCGCGCGCGAGGATACACGCGCGCGGTTATCTGTGCCGTCGGCGAGGAAGCCTTGGTCGCTTATTACGCGCGTCACAGCGGTGCGCAAATCGCCGAAGAATTCGATCCGTTGAAATTCATCGGCCGCCCGCCGCGCACGGTCATTCTTGCGTCGGGAAGCGGTACGAATGCCCAATCCGTGATTGACGACGTGCAGGCCGGTTTACCGTTGAATCTCGCCGGTGTCGTGAGCAATCGCGCCGACGCGATCGTATTGGAGCGCGCAAAGCGAGCCGGCATCGCCGCAGAAACAATCGTTTGGGATCGCGCCCAGCAGTCGCGTAAGAAGTACGACGACGTGCTGCTCGCGCGCGTCGCGGCGTTCGAGCCCGAGTTGGTTCTGCTGCTCGGATGGATGCATCTGCTCGACGTGCGGTTCGTGACGGCGTTTGCGGAATTGCTCAATATTCATCCGGCGTTTCTGCCGCTCGATTCGAGTCGCGATATTGTCGGCATGCCGGACGGTCGCGAGATGGCGGCATATCGCGGCCCCCGCGCCGTGCGCGACGCTCTTGTCGACGGCAGCCATTGGGTTGGTGCAACGATGCACGGCGTAACGATCGAAACCGATCGAGGGCCTGTCTTTGCGCGACGTCCGCTGCACGTCAGGAAGGAAGAGGATGAAAATGCGGTGATGGAGCGACTGCACCCGATGGAGCATGAAGTCGTGCGAGCAGCCGTTCGCCGGTGGCTGTACGAGCGATAGCTCGCCCAAGAGTGGTGGGTATCACTTTGAGCATGAAGTGCACTAGCCTCGCGCTTGCAGCGCTGCTTGCTCTCTCGACCAGCGCGGTCGCGACGGCGCAAGTAACGCAAGAACAGACGACGCCGGGAACCTCCGTCGACCGGGATCCGAACGCGGACCTCGACGACTCTGCGGCAGTGGGGCCAAACAATCAGTACGGCGACCCGATCTGCGGGACGTGGGCAAACGGCTCGTGGACGCCAAACGGCAAGTGCCCCAGTTACGCGGTCGGACCGCATCGAGCTCGTGTCGCGGGAACGATCACGGCCGTTAAAGGCCACCTCGTAACCGTCCAACAGGCGACGCAGTCGGTGGTGATCAACGATCAGCCGGCACTTGACCGGATGAGCACCGGTAGAGTCGCCGTCGGGCGTCAGGTCGTCGCTTACGGCTACTGGGCCGGCGGCAATTTCTACGCAACGGTCATCGAGTAGACAACTCTTAGCCGGATAAACGGGGGGCGGGTGAGAACCCGCCCCTTTAATGTCAACGTCGCCGGTTGAAACCGTGCACCTCAAGCGCAGTCTCGGACTGCTTGATGTCGTTGTGTTTTTCGTCATTACCGGCACGAATCTTCAGTGGGTCGCGACTGCTGCGGCGGCAGGCGCAAGTTCCGTTTCCGTATGGATCATCGGCTGCTTCGCGATGTTCGTGCCCCTCTCGATCGCGGTCGTGTATTTGAATTCGGTGTATCCGGAAGAAGGCGGGCTCTACATGTGGAGCAAGCACGCCTTCGGGCCGTTCAGTGGATTCATGACCGGCTGGACGTACTGGACAACCAATCTGCCGTACTTTCCGGCGTTGCTCTACTTCATGGTCGGGAACGCGCTCTACATTGCACCTGGTGGTGAAGCGCTGCGCACGTCGGCGACGTTCTTCATTTTGTGCTCGATCGGCGGCCTCGCACTTGGGACTGTCCTCAACATTTTCGGGCTCGATGTCGAGAAGTGGTTGAACAACGTCGGCGCTATTGCGCGCTGGACCGTCACGCTGTTGCTGATCGGCATCGGCATTTACGCCTGGAACAAGTTTGGTGCAGCTACACCGATCAACGCTCAAAGCGTTCGTCCGACCGCGAGCGTCAAGGACTTGATATTCTGGTCGACGATCGCGTTCGCGTGGGTTGGTCCCGAATCGATCTCGTGCATCGCGGGCGAGATCAAGAACCCGCGGCGTTCTATCCCGCTCGGCCTCGCGATCGCCGCTCCACTTATCGGTGGCATCTACATTCTCGGCACCATTGCGGTGCTCACGGCGCTGAAATCGGACGTAGTGAACAGTCAGTACGGCGTCGTCCAAGCGATTGAAAACGTAGCGTCGCATGCGGGATGGTCATTGTTGACGCCTGTTGCCGCGGTGTTAGTGGCGATTAGTTGCATGGGCAGCGTCGGTGCGTGGCTTGGTTCGGTAGCGCGATTGCCGTTCGTTGCGGGACTCGACGCGTATCTGCCGAGCGCGTTCGGGAAGATGCATCCGAAATACGGATCGCCCGTGGTATCGCTGTTGACGCAGTTTGCACTCGCGGCAATCGTAATCGTTCTCGGTCAAAGCGGCACAAACGTTCACGGCGCGTACGATGTGCTCGTGAGCATGACGGTCCTCGTGACGATGGTGCCGTTCTTGTTCGTCTTTTCCGCGGCGATCAAAGTTCGGGCGCCGGCAGTCGGAGTAAGTATTCCCGGCGGTCACACGACCGTGATCGCAACGTCCATCGTCGGATTACTCACGACGATATTCGCGATCATCTTTTCGACGATTCCCGCCCCCGACGAACCGAACAAAACGCTGGCAGTGGTAAAAATCGTAGGCTTAACGATCGTGTTGCTCGCTGCAGGCGCCGTCTTTTACGCTGTCGCCGAAACGCGCCGCCGCCGGCTTAAAACGGTTGTTGCTTCAGCCCCGGATAATCATCCGGACGCGGACCGAGCGGTTCCCACGTAAAACGGCGATCCGATGCTTCAATTGCTACATCGTTGATGCTCGCTTCTCGTCGCCGCATGAGGCCGTGCTCGTCGAATTCCCACTGCTCGTTTCCATAGGCACGGAACCACTGGCCTGATGAGTCATGACATTCGTATTGAAACCGGACGGCAATTCGGTTTCCTTCGAAGGCCCAGAGATCTTTGATCAAGCGATAATCGAGCTCGCGCTGCCATTTCCGAGTCAAGAACGCGATGATGGCCTCGCGACCTTGGAAGAATTCGGAGCGATTGCGCCAGACGCTATCGATCGTGTAGGCTTGCGCGACGCGCTCGGGATCGCGTGTGTTCCACGCATTTTCTGCCATCCGGACTTTTTGAACCGCGGTTTCATGAGTGAACGGCGGCAGGGGCGGTCGTTCCGTTGTCGTCATGTACACACCTATGCTACAGCAACTTGCACTTCGCGGCTCGTATTTCTGGTCGGCTTGGAACGAGCAGCTCGGCGTCTTCGGGAACGCATTTCTGATTGGTACGACGGACGGCTTCGCCGCGATCGACCCGCTTCCGCTCGATGAGCCGTCGTATCGACGCATCGAGGAGCTTGGCGGCGTTTCGGTCGTGTGTTCGACAATACGGGAGCGAGCCGAAGCGGCGCTTGCATTCGCGCAGCGCTTTGGCGCGCGCGTCGTTTCCTCGTTTCAGGACGGCGACATTGTTGCGCCGGGTATTGTGGCGCTTGCGCTGAAAGCTCAACGCGAACGTGATGCCTGGGCACTGTGGATGCCGGAATCCCGGACGGTATATGCGGGGGATGCCCTCCTTGGCGTACCGGCCGGAGCGCTTTCGATGCACGACGCACCGCTGTACCTCGATATCCGTCGTGCGGCGCTTGAACTCCGGCGCATCCTCTCGCGCGATCCGATGCAACTACTGCTCGCGTATGGACAGTCCATTCTGGACGGCGCGTACGGGAAGCTCTACCAATTACTTTACATGCACGCCGGAATGGCCATCCATCGCGTGAACGTCGACGAATTGGATTTTCGGGACCTTCACGACGAAGGCGAGCCGATGATGTATGCGTGTCGCGATGCGGAAGTTGGATTTACGATCGGCGCTCGCGGCTTGGGGTACCGTGCAACAACGCTGCAGCCAGGAAAGCGATTCTGTCCGCTGCATACGCATGCGAGAGAAGAAGAGCTTCTATTCGTTCTCGACGGTGAGCCGAGCGTACGCACAGCAACCGAAACGATTCGCTGTCGTAAAGGCGACTTTGTTGCGTTTCCCATCGGAGAAACGGGGACGCATCAAGTGCTCAACGAGAGTGACACACCGGCTACGTTCATCCTTCTTGCGCGAACGGAATGGCCGGAGGTGTGCCGATATCCGGATTCACGTAAACTGCTCGTCGATCTTGAGGTAGCCGTTGAAGCAGGCCGGCCGGCTTACATGATCGCGGACGGCCCGCAACTGGAATATTACGCCGGCGAAGGATCTACGTAAGGTGCTATTCGAGCGGTGCAACGCCTTCGCCGGTCACTTCGATGGCGTTCACGCCTTGTTCAACGCCGCCACGAAAGCTTTCAACGATCGCGTCGGCGACTTTGTCTGCGTCTAGCGGCACCTTCCAATTTCGCCTAAAAAACTCCGAGGGCGAAAGGCCCCGCAAGGCAGCGTATGCAGTCGCCGCGGCTTTTCCGATCTCGGTTCCTTCGATAAGTTGATGCGGCAAAACGGCGATAAAGCGAATTCCCAACGTTTTCTTATCCGAGATTTGCTGCGCGTAGTTTGCGAGGAGCCATTGCATCCGTTTCGCGCCGGCGTATCCGCCCGAGAGCGGTGAACCGTCGATTGCGGCTCCGCTGGACATGAGAACGACCACGCTTCCCGGTGAAAGCGGCAGCGCGAGGGCAGCCTTCGCGAGATGGAACGCGGCTTGGGTGTCGGCGTTCCAAGGCGCAGAGAACGTCTCCCACGTCTGTTCGTCTATCGCTGCCACTCGCGGGCGAACGCCGGCGGCAAGCACCGTCAACTCCGGTCGATATTCGCGCAACAGACGCTCCACGGTCGCCGGATCGGTTGCATCGCCTTGAATCGTTTGAATCGGTTCCGTAGCTTGAGCCCGCAGTGCGTCGAGCGCCTCGCCACCTCTTGCCACGGCAGTAACTCTGGTCCCGTGCGAAACTAACGCGTTTACCGTCGCGCGTCCAACTCCTGAGCTTGCTCCAATGACGAGCGCGCTCTTGCCTCGCAGTGAAGTCATTTCAGTCTTCATCATGATCATCGTCTCCCGGCATGAAGACGATTGAGGAGCGTGCAAAGGATACGGGCCTCGGCTAGGAATGCGTCGTGGCCGTGGTCTGTTTCGAGTTCGACGTAATCACTTTCGAAGGTGAGTGCCGCCGCGCGAACGTCCTGCGCCCGGAATAGCCGGTCGGAACTGATGCCGACGAATGTGACGCGCGGTCCATCGAGTCGACGTCCGCGGACGTCGAATGAATCCATCGCTTGGGTCAGCGTAGCGTACGTTCGCGCATCCATCCGTCCCATGAAACGATCGGCTTGAAGATCGAGGTAGCCTTCGATATCGAAGCGCGCCGGATCGTTCCGGTCTGGGCGCCGGCCGTGACGCGCGTTGAAGAGCTCTTCGGATTTGTACGTAAGCATCGCGAGTTTTCGCGCGGTGCGTAGGCCGCGAACGGGATCCAGCTCAAGACACTCTCGTTGGATCGCATTAAGCGCAATGCCCAATGCGCTGTGGTGATCGTGCGCACCAACGACGATCGCCCGGTCGACGCGTCCGGGTGCATCGAGTGCCCATTGTAGCGCTTGCATGCCGCCGAGCGAGCCGCCGATAACGCACGCCAGTTTTCCGATTTGGAGTTCATCGAGCGCTCGTGCTTGCGCGCGTACCATGTCCGCAACGGTCACACGCGGCGCCCACGTCGATCCGTAGCAACTGCCGAGCACGTTGATGCCGATGATGCACCAATGTGCGGGATCAAAAAGTGCGCCTTCCCCGACGATGCCGGGCCACCACTCCGCCGCGCGACTCGAGCCAGTCAACGCGTGGCTGACGAGCACGATGTTGTCGCGTAATTCGGACGGAAAGCCGTACATGGTGACGCGCTGCTGCACGTCGTGCAGCAGCGCGCCGTCGTCGAGCGCGAGCGTCCCGATATCGACGGTGACTTCGCGCAAGGCCTTTACTCCGCGAGCGCTTGGCGCAGGTCGGCAACGATATCGTTGACGTCTTCGATACCGACCGAAAGCCGAATCGTCGACGCATCGACGCCGCTACGCAGACGTTCTTGCGTGTTCAGCTGTTGATGTGTGGTGCTCGCCGGGTGAATGACGAGCGACTTTGCATCACCGACGTTTGCGAGCAGCGAGAAGAGTTTGAGACGATCGATCGCCGCCTTTGCTTCCCGCTCGCCGCCCTTCACGGTAAACGTGAGGATTGCGCCGGCGCCCTTCGGCAGATACTTACGCGCGCGTTCGTGCGCGCGATCTCCCGGTAGGCCCGGATAGGAAACACTCGTCACACGCGGATGCGTCGAAAGAAATTCAGCGACCGCGAGTGCGTTGCTGCTGTGTCGTTCGACGCGCAGACCGAGGGTCTCGAGGCCTTGCAGCAGCAGCCACGCATTGAACGGCGAAAGCGCGGCACCGATGTCGCGCAGTAGTTGCACGCGGGCTTTGAGGATGTACGCGATGTTGCCGAACACCCGAGCGTATTGTAAGCCGTGGTACGAGGGATCCGGTTCGACGAACTCCTTGAACCGTGGATTGTCGTCCCAATGGAAGTTACCGCCGTCGACGATGACGCCGCCGATTGCCGTTCCGTGTCCGCCGATG
>JAMXLG010000165.1 GCA_024281135.1 Vulcanimicrobiia bacterium
TCCAATGGATCGAGCCGCCAGGTTATTTCACCGGGCACGTGTAGCGGAACGCGACTCGTCGCCAAGATGTGCGAATGCGGCGAAGCTTGTAGCACGCGCCGCGTCAAACGGGCGACTAATGGTGCTAGATGCTCGCAGTTATCCAGCACGATCAAGTACGCTCGCTCACTAATAGCCTCTTCCATCGCTCCGTCATCGCCCGCAACGACGGATTCGTCGTTCGGGACCAGCGCCAATTGCAGTGCGCTTGCAATGGCGCGTTCGTCCGTCAATTGCGAGAGATCGATGAAACGGGCACCGTCGGCGAACTGGTATTCCACATCGCGCGCGACCTCGGCCGCAAGTCGCGTCTTACCGACGCCCGCGGTTCCCGTAATCGTTACCAGGCTCGACTCGATGCACATGTGGGTGAGTTCACGTCGCGCTTCTTCGCGCCCAACAAACCTGCTGAGCGCGCGCGGAATGACGTACTTCGCGGACGCCGTCGAGCCGGATAGTGTAGCGGCAAGCTGCACGGTCGCATCGGACGGCTCGGCTGCCACCTCGTCGCGGAGTGCGCGCGCAAACCGGCGGTATTCTCGAAGCGCGCCTGCGCGATCTCCGGTGGCATCGAGAGCGCGCATGAGGCCGCGCATCGCTGATTCGCGAAACGAATCGACTGCGATCGTGCGCTGCGCGAGTGCTACCGCGCGCGAGGGATCGCGCAGCGATTCTTCAATCGCTTTATCTGCGATCTGCAGGAACGTTTCGCGCAATCCATCGCGACGCGAGACGATCCAATCGTCCGAAAAGCCTTCCATAAAATCGCCGGCGTAAAGATCCATAGCGGCAATGTAGTCGCCATCGTGGGCTAATCGCTCAAATTCCAGTACGTCGGTCGAAAAGACCGCACGCGGCGCGATCGTTACGTTGCGGCCCTTGCGCTCGATGCCTTCTGGATCTGCGCCGGCGTCGGCAAGCCACTGTCTCGCGTAGTACAAATGGCGGCGCACGTTTGCCAAAGCATCTTCGTCGAGTTCTTCGGGCCACAAACGTGACGCAGCAAGCCGCACGTCAACAGTTCTTTGCGGCGAGAGCAAGATAAACGCGAGCAGTGGAAGTGTGCGAGGGCGCAGGTTTAAAGTAACCGCTGCTCCATCCGCGTCGGCGCGCGGCGTTCCAAATAGTGTGAGACGGAGGTGTAGCACGATACCTCCGGAGTTCTTACCGTCCGACTCGTCCTATTTGCGAATGCTGCAGCTGTGCCCCGCAAGAAAACAGCGGCCACCCGGCGAGCGGGTGGCCGCTGTGTGGCTCGGAGGCCACGCTTTTTTGGGCTAGAGTTGATAGTCTCCGTTATACGCCGCGCCCATGATTTGCGAGACTCCTGTGCCCGCGAAATTCTTTATCAGCACGGCGCGCCCCGCAACGGTTGTAGCAGCGGGAAGAATCCGGTAAAGGCTCGTGTTTGCAAATCCGTAGAGATGACTTGTGCTCGTGCTTACCAGACCGAAGAGATTCACGACGTTCGTTTGAGCAACATGTTCGACCGCTCCGGTTGTGCGGTTCAGTGTCACGATCGCCTCCTTCGTCGTCGTCGTTAGCGTCGTACCAGTGTATCCCGCAAGCACGAGCGTGTTGTTGTAGAACGTCAGGTCGCCTGCGGATTTCCAAATCCCGGTGCTCCCGATGATGGACGTACGACCTGTTGCCACGTTGTTGATCGCGTAGAGTCTCGCGTTGTCGTAGCCCTCCGTATAGCCTCGTCCGTTCGCATCAAAGACGAGAGCGTTCGCGTCGAAGATTCCGAGCTGTCCAATATAGGTCGCCCTTGCCGTGGTCGTATTGACGCGATAGAACCCCATAAAGTCGATCCCGTACAGAACGTGGTTGATTGGATCGAACCCGAGGTCCGTGAGGATTGCACCCATACTTCCGACACGATGGATCGTGTTGTTGCCAAGGTTCACTGTCCACAGCACGCCTTCGGTGTCGCTGACGTAAGCGATCGGTCCGGTCGTAGTCGCCGCCGGATCGTCGGGCACCACGCCACGTTCTTGCGCGACTTGCTGCGCATCTTCAGCGATTTGCTGCTCCTGTTGTGGCATTTGCACGGGCGGGAGAGCGCTTTGCGGAGCTGCCCCGCCCTGACCGGAACAGGCGCTAAGAACTGCGGCAAGGACACAAAATGCCGCGAATTGACCGTGACGCCATAAAGCCTTGGAAACCATTATGAGAACCTCCGAGCGATGAGACGTTATGGACGCAGCGTAGGCGTCTCGCCGTCTCAAAATCGTCCCGGCGATGCTCAAGCAAGCATGCGTTTCTTGTTCCGTGTCATCCTGAGCTTGTCGCGTGTCATCCTGAGCTTGTCGAAGGAGCGCATCAAGTCGTCTAGTCGCGGCTTTCGAATCGCATCAGCGGTTTATGTTCACCGTCGAGCAGTTGCAAATCGGAATCTTCGACTTTCCAATATCGCACGCTCGAAAGCGTCTTTAAAAATGCGCTTTCGGTCTCCATAACGTGTTCTTGTATGCACGCCATCATCGTTGTCGCACCTACTGAGAATTCGATCGAATCGCCTTGCAGTTTGTATCCGGAGTTGTAACGATTGCAGCCACCGGATCCGCTCGCGCGTCCACCGCTCAGTTCGAGATAAGGGCGATGCTCCGCGTTAATCGGATGTCCGTCGAGTTCCATCAACGTCCAATGCCGGTTTTCTAGATTCATCGGTGACTCCGCAGTTATTCGTTTGAGCAGAAGCTCGACGTGTGAAGGATTGCCTTGGGTTATGACCTTCGCGGGGGTATCGGTAGCGAAGAACGGGTCACCGTTCACGTCGATGCGCGCGGCGACGGTGTAGACGTGCGTCGCGTCGATGTTGGACGGTTCGTACGCTAAATCGATGTGAACGGGGACGTGCGGATTGTCGAGCATCGCACTCGCAATCACGTGTCCGGAGTTCCCGTCCGCGAGCTTAACGACCAGCGTCGCGCCAGGCGGGAGCATCATGCGTTCGCGGTAGAGCGCGGTGATTGAAACCGCAGGCGTTCTTGACGGCGCCGGTGCGACGCCACAAAGAAATACCAAAAGGGCGATGGCGGCTAATCGAAGCATTAGGCGGCTCCTTTCTTGGTATCATACGATCATGAAGGCTCAAAGGACGAAAGCGTGGCTCGGACTCGTCGTGTCCTTTGTGCTAATAGCATGCGCTCTGTTCATTTCTGCAGGAACGATACAGTATTGGCAGGCGTGGGCATACCTTGCGGTCGGTGCCGTGAGCAGCATTCTTCTAACACGTTACATTATCAGCGATCCGATACTTCTCGAGAACCGCACGACCTACGGTCCCGCCGCGGAGCAGCGGCCGATGCAAAAGATCATCGTACTGTGCGCAGGCCTTCCGGCAATCGCTGCATTCATCGTCCCCGGGCTGGACCATCGCTTCGGCTGGTCATCCGTGCCGCCGTGGCTCTCTATTATAGGCGATCTCTTGATACTACTCAGCATGTGGATGGTGTACCGGGTGTTCAAGGCAAACTCGTTCGGTTCAGCAACCGTCGAAGTCGCCAAAGAGCAGCGTGTCGTTACAACCGGCCCGTATGCGATCGTGCGCAACCCGATGTATTCGAGCGCGGCGGTCTACTTTGTCGGGATGTCGCTTGCGCTCGGTTCCTATTGGGGACTCATCCCATCCGTCTTGACGATCCTCGCTCTTGTCTGGCGACTAGTCGATGAGGAGGCGTTCCTTAGACAAAATCTCCCCGGCTACAAGGAATATTGCGCCCAGGTTCGTTGGCATCTGATACCGGGAATTTTTTGACGACAGGTGCCTCACGGATGCCTTTGAAAAATTTGGTCTATGAGATTCATGTCTGTAACGCTTTTCGCGCTGCTGTTCGTAGCGGAGCCTGCTGTGATTGCTGCCGCAACGGCGCCCGTGCCGCCTCACGAGATTCTCGCGCTCGCGCAAACTATCATTGACGCAAGCAATGCGAATGACTCGACGCGCTTGGCTCAACTCTTCACGCAAGATGCCGTTGTCATCGATGAAAGTTCGCCGTTTCGCTGGAACGGACCCGATGCAGGCGTGAAATGGTGGCAGCACGTGGAGAAGCTGGCCTCCGCGAGACGTGCAACGATTCACGCGACGGCGCATTCGCCGACGGAGTATCGTCTAGATCGTGACGGTGACGACGCCTATCTCATCCAGCCGGTGACCGTCACTATTACGTCAGGTGGAAAGGCACGCTCGGAGGACGGTACGCAAACGTACACGTTTCACAAAGCGAACGGAACATGGAAAATCTCCAGCGCGACGTGGACGACGAAACCACAATAGAAAACAAGAAGGACGGAGCCTGAGCTCCGTCCTTTCGCTTCGCGGTCTTTCCTGCGCTACAGTGCGTTTGCGAGTGCCCAGCCTTTCGGCGTGCCAATGCCGGCAGCTTGATTGTACTGAGTCGCGCTGCACGAGTACGCACCGATGCTTCCCGACGTGCATGGCGTGTAGTAGCTGCTGTAACCCGTCGACGCAAACAGCGAGTAAAGCGTCGAATTCAGCCAGCCAAGTTTTACTCCATGCAACTGATTCGTTTCGACAAATAGGGCGACAGCCGCGGGCGACGACCACGATGTGCCCAGATATTCGCCCCATGCCCCATTCGTGTAGACCGCTACCGGGAAGAACGGCAACGAAATATCGGGCTGATTGCGGCCGGATGTAATCATGCCGCCGATGCCGCTTTGCCAGCTCGGAAGCGGCACGATGGTTGAAACGCCGCCGCCGCCATGGCACGTGAAGACAAAACCGTCGCTGCAGGACGCTGTCCCTGCCGTTACCGTTTGCAACACGCCTGCGCTTGTGTCGGTGAAGTTGATGCCGCCGATCGATGTGAAATACGGGTCGCCGGCCGGCGCGCTGACGCCCTTGGTCAGACCCGAGTTGCACTCATTCGATCCCGTATCTCCCGAAGATGCCATGAACGCGACGCCTTCTGCAGCGCCTTGCTGCGCGATTGCGTTGGTTGCGCTCTCGAATGTCGGATCGGCCGATTCACAACCGCCGAAGGAAGAGTTTACGACGCTCGCTTTTCCGTCGGTCAAAATTTGGTTGTACGCATCCTCGATGTTTTGGTCCGCAAGCGAACCCATGTCGTACACAATGATGTTCGCGCCGGGCGCGAGACCCGAGATCGTTTGTACGTCGAGATCGGTCTCGGCGTCGTCACCGCTGCCGCCGCCGTCGACGGCTTCGTTCGTGATCGTGCCGGTCTGCGTAACGCCGGCCGCCGAAAGGTAGGTGGCAACGTAGCTCGTGTTCACAGGATCGTCGATCACGACGGCTGCTGTGTAGCCGCTGCCGTTACAACCGTGTTGCACCGGAAAATCAAACGGCTTGGCAACGCCCGTCGCCAGCGTACCGCTCGAATTCGTAAGTGGGCCGTTGAGAGGTGCTGTACCCGTGCAGCCGGGGACCGGTGTTGCCGTCGGCACCGGCGTCGGAGTTGGTGTCGGTGTCGGCGTCGGAGTTGGTGTCGGCGTCGGAGTCGGTGTCGGTGTCGGCGTTGGTGTCGGCGTCGCCGTCGGTACAGGTGTGGGCGTCGGTGTCGGCGTCGCCGTCGGTACCGGTGTGGGCGATGCCGTCGGCCTGGGGGTCGGAGTCGGATGCGGCGTCCGGTGAGCGTTGGGGCTCACGGCGCTGTCGATCATTGTCTCCGCGATGACGACGTTGCTGAGTGAGGCGGTGTGCACGTACTGTGCAATCGACGACGGTACGGTTGCAGCCGTGAGGTTTGCGAACCGCTCGCCGTATTTGCCCTGCGATACCGTGTGTATCTCGGTGGTGAAAAACTTTTCGACCGTACCACTCGGAGCACTGGCATCAACGATGGTGCGGTTCGAGTACCGCTTCGTAATCATGAATCCGGCCGATTGAAGTGCAGTAACGACTGCTTGTTCTTGCTGCACGGTTGGCGCGTAATTCGCGTTGAACTGTTCCTTCGTCAGGAACGAGTGCGTCGCACCTGGTGCGCTCTGTGCGGCAATGAACTTCTCGAGCCCGGCTTCGTTATTGTAGTTCAGCAAAAGCGCGACGTGCACCGTCGCGTTCGCAGCACGTCTGCCGAGGTCGCTGTAAGCAAGTTTGCCGTACGTTTTGGGAATGGAGATTTGCGGGCTAACCGTTCGCGCGAGCGCTGCCGGAGAGCCGTTTGAGGCGTTGCTGCTGGTGGAGATTGTGCTTGGAAGTGACGAGGAATGTCCGCCGCATGCTGAAAGCGCTAGCGACAAAACTAGCACGGATGCGGCCGCGCGGGGTAGTGTACGCATCGGTCGACTCCTTACTTAAGGAGCAGTTAACGTTCGCCTCGCTTTGTATTCCGCCTAGGTGCTAAACGCATCTACGGAATATCTGCCGTTATCATGGGAGAGAACGCTGGTAATGACTTTACTGTTCACGAGGAATCTTGATTGACACAGCCGTCGATGAGTGATTGGAGTGCCGCGCGCGGCGAGAAATGGGCCGCTAATCTTGACCGGATGGAAGCGATGTTGAAACCGGTAGACGAGCCGCTCATCCGGGCCGCGAACCTCGACGCACCGTATCGAATTGCGGATGTCGCGTGCGGCGGAGGCGGCACGACATTCGAGATCCTAGGTGACGCGCCAAGCGGAAGCGTCGTTCACGGCTTTGACATCGCGCCCGCATCGATAGCGTTGGCTCGCGGTCGCATCGATCTCAATACCAACGCGGTCGCGTTTGAAGTTGCTGATCTCGAACAGGCCGTCCCCGAAGAAGGGTATGACCGTTTGATCTCGCGCTTCGGCGTCATGTTCTTTCGTGATCCCGCTGCCGCGTTCGGCAAT
>JAMXLG010000166.1 GCA_024281135.1 Vulcanimicrobiia bacterium
TCGCACGCCGTCGGGCAAAGCGCCTGCGGCGCCGAGCGAAGCCGCGACTCTCAGGAACGCCGCCCGGTTGAACACTATGAAGCTATCGTAGCTTGGCTTGGTTGGCGAACGTTATCCAGATCGTGACTTACCCACCCTCAGGCATGCATACGAGCCGTCCGGCATCGAAATAAGGCCGGGTGGCTCGCTCGATGTTAAGGCGCCTCTGCTGCGTGACGATCGTGCTCGTGGCGACGGTCCTCGCCGGCTGCGGTCAGGGCGATCGCGCTCGTCAGCCCCACGTGCTGCGCGTCGCTTATCCCGGGGACCCCGCATCGCTCGTTCCGCTGATTGCAATCGATCAAGATGTCATCGGTCTCGACGCGCTTTTCTGTGAAACGCTCGTCGGACTCGATGCGAAGAATCGGGTTGTTCCGCTTCTTGTCACGCGCATTCCCTCGCGTGAGAACGGCGATATTTCGCGCGACGGAATGCAGATCACGTATCACCTGCGACGCGATGCGCGCTTTGCCGACGGCGTGCCGTTTACGTCAGCGGATGTTGCCTTCACATATCATGCGATCTTCGATCCGCGCAATCGCGCGACGTCGGTTGAAACCTATCGCAGAATCGCGTCGCTGGAAACGACGGACGACCATACCGTCGTAATGCGACTGCGTAAACCTTGGAACGCCGCCGTGCGCGTTCTCTTCGCGCAGTCGGACTATCCGTACGGCATTCTGCCGAAGCATGCGTTTCGCGATACCCAAGTTGTTGGCACGTCGTGGGAAAGCGCACCGTTTGGAACAGGTCCGTTCCACGTGACCCAGTGGAGCCGAGGCGAGCGCATCGTGCTGGAGCCGAACCGCTATTACACGCCGAAGCCGAAGCTTACGCGCATCGTGATGCGCATTGTCCCCGATCTGAAGTCGAATTTCGTCGCGCTACAGTCCGGCACGGCCGACGTCGGAATGCTCACGCCTGACAACGTCGAGCAAGCCGCTCAGATTCCCGGCGTTCGTGTGTTGCGCGTTCCGGAGAACGCGACGGCGTTTCTCTACCTACAGACGCAAGCAGCGCCGACCAATAACATCCACGTTCGTCGCGCGATTGCAAACGCGCTAGATCCTGTTGAACTCGCACGTGCGTGGAAAGGACAGTATCCCGCGGCCACATCGTTCCTGCCGCCGCCGATCGTCACGTGGAATGCGCCTGCCATTCCGGCATATCGGCACGATCTTGCTGCCGCGAAGCGCGAGCTCGCTGCGGCGGGTTTGAGCGATCCCCCATCCGGCGTAATCGGTGCGGATGCCGAGAACCCGATTGAAGTGCGCGTCGCGACAATCGTGCAAACACAGCTCGCGGCCGCCGGATTCCCGTTCACCCTGAAGACGAATCCTACGCGGACCTGGTTTAGCTTCACCGGATTGCTGCGAAGCGGAAAGGCTACAATCGTCACCGAGTCGTGGGTCGGCGGAAGTGATCCCGAGCAGTCGCTGAACCTAACGTGCGAACAGGCCGTCCCCGGCGGATCGAATCATTCGTTCTACTGTTCGAAACGCTTCGAGGCGCTCGTCGCCGATCAGGCTCGTACGCCAAGTAGGGCGCAGCGCGAGCGCGATTTCAACGAGATGCAACAACTCATATATGATGACGTCCCGGTAATTCCACTCTATTACGAAGACTTCTTACAAGGCATCAACGCACGCGTCACCGGCTATCAAATAAACATGCTGCGCATTCCCGTCCACGCCGAACAGTGGGACGCGCGGTAGCCGACGCTAGCGGACGTAGAGTTCGCTTGATCTTGTGTCGGGGGATTCCCAGCCCGCGCGGGCGAGTTCGGGTGTGTTCGATTCGTGTTTTGGGTAGCCGACGCAGAGGTAGGCGATGAGGCGCCATTGGGTCGGAACGTCGAGTGCTTCCGTGACGAGGGTGGGTTCGAGAATCGACACCCAACCTGCGCCGACGCCTTCAGCACGTGCGGCGAGCCAAAACGTATAGACGGCCATTGTTGCGGAATACGCGAGGGTTTCCGGCATTGTCGCGCGTCCGAGACCTTTCCCAGTGAGCGTTTCGTCGTCACAGAAAACTGCGAGATGCACCGGCGCTTCGCGAAGGCCCGATAGCTTCAGCGTTGCATAGCGCCTTGCATCGTCGCCGGTGTAGCCGCCCAGCGCGCGCGCATTTTCGCGTTCGAAAGATGCGATGATGGCATTGCGCCGCTCGCGCGAGCGGACTTCCACGAACCGCCAGGGTTGCGAATAGCCGACCGACGGCGAAAGCGACGCTTCGCGAACGAGGCGCTGCAGCAAGCCGTCGGGCAGTGGATCCGACTTAAAGTGGCGCACGTCACGGCGCCATTGAAACAGCTCCGCTAGCTTCGAGCGAAACGCCTCGTCGAATTGCGGCGCGTTCACGTTTGTGGAAACGTGCCCTCCCGCACGGCGGTCGCATAGTCGCGCAGCGCTGCCGTGGATGCAGCTCCGATTTCGGCGAAACGTTTTGCAAACGGCGGTGAGTGCTGGTACATTCCGAGCAAATCGTGCAGCACGAGCACCTGCGCGTCGCATGAAGGACCCGAACCGATGCCGACCGTGAGAATCGAGAGCCGTTCGGTCAACTCGCGTGCGATATCGGAGTCGATGACCTCGAGCACGATTGCATAGGCGCCCGC
>JAMXLG010000167.1 GCA_024281135.1 Vulcanimicrobiia bacterium
AGAAGGTTCTGCTGCAGACTGGCTGCGTTCAGATCTCCATGCGGTGCTTCAGCCCTACGCAACGCTTGGCGGCGGCGCTACGCGCAAGCAACGACGAAAATGATCAAAAGCCCGACGATATTTCGCCGGGCTCTTGAATTGATGCGATCCTTCGACAAGCTCAGGATGACACGGAGTTAGAACGGGATTTCGTCGTCCAACTCGTCGCCGAAAGCTTCGCTTGAGGAACCGTTTGATGCGCCGCTGCGTGCGCCGGCGAAACCGCCGCCCCCGCCTCCGCCGAAGTCATCTGCGCCGCCGGCGCGGGCGCCGAGCATTTGCATGTTGTCGATGACGATTTCCGTGGCTTTGCGCTTGTTGCCGTCCTTGTCGTCGTAGGAACGAATGACGAGACGTCCCTCGACGAGCGTGTTCGAGCCCTTTTTCAAATAGGTGTTGCAGGTTTCACCGAGACGGTCCCACGCGACGATGTCGACAAATGTCGTCTCTTCTTTGTTGCGCGGGTTGTTGACGGCAAGCGTGAACTTGGTCACGGCTTTGCCGGATTGCGTGTACCGGATCTCGGGGTCGCGCGTGAGGTTGCCGACCAGAATGACTCGATTGTATGAACCTGCCATGTAAAACTCTCTTTCGCTATGTCGCTATGCTATTGCTGAATACTAAAACGGGCCGGTGCCAACTGTGCGGCACGGCCCGTACGTGGTTTTGTAGGCTTTTAGACCTGGGCGGGTGCGGCCTGCGCGGCTTGGGCCATCGCCGCAAGCGCGTGCTTGTCTAGGTGGATCACGAGGGCGCGGAGGACGTCCTCATGCAGCTTAAGCTGGCGCTCGAGCTCTTTCGACGCATCGCCCGTGCTGCGGAACTGCATCACGACGTAGTTCCCTTCGCGGAGATCGTTGATCTCATACGCGAGGCGCTTCTTGCCGAGCTTCTCGATCGCGACGACCTCGCCGCTTTGACCCTTGATGATCTCGCCGATCGCATTTGCACGCGTCTCGACGTCAGCTTCCTCGAGGTTCGGACGAAGAATATAGGTGACTTCGTAGTCGTTCATTACACTATCCCAATCTGTGGACACCGCCTGTATCAGGCAGGTGGCCCATCCTCAAAGCGGGGCGGGCAGGTGGAGTCCGAGGTTATAGACCGGCGGACCTCGGGGATTCTACACTAGGCTCAGCCTTTTATCAAGCCCACGCGATTCTATAGAAGTAGCATGCCCATCGCACGATTCGCCGTCACCCGCCGAATCGCCGTGTCGATGATCGCATTGGCGATTGTCGTTCTAGGCGTTTTTGCACTACCTCGCTTACCGGTAGCTCTGCTGCCGAATTTCACTCAGCCGGTGGTCACCGTGACGGTGAATTACCCGAACGTCGGGCCGGAACAGATGGAGGCGCTGATCACGCGTCCCATCGAGAACGCGGTGAGCCGCGTCAACGGCATTCAACAGATCAACTCGACGTCGGCCGAAGGTCAGACAGAAGTCTCAGCGCAGTTCTACTTCGGAACGAATATCGACACAGCTGCCGTCGACGTGCAGCAGCAAGTCGATCAGATTCGCAGTCAGCTTCCGAACGATCCAAATCTGCAGCAGCCGCAGGTTGCGAAGTTCGATTCGAACTCGTTCCCGGTCGTCCGCGTATACGTGACCGACCCCAACATGACGTTGCGCGACATGGGCGATTTGTTTACCAATACGCTCTCGGACGAATTCGCGTCCGTCGATGGTGTCGCTAACGTGACGGTGAACAGCGATCACCAACGCTCGATCATGATCGAGCCCAATGCGAATCTTCTTGCAGCGAACGGACTCACGCTCGCGCAAATCACAAATCGCGTACAGCAAGAGAACCTGAACTTGCCCGCCGGCATCGTGCAGGTCGGTCCCAATGAATACCAAGTGCGCAGCAACGCCCTGTTGCAGTCCGCCGACGAAGTAGCTCGGCTCGTGCTGGGAACGAAAAATGGGGCTGTCATCCGCATCGGCGACGTCGCGCACGTGACCGACTCCATCAGCGAACAACGCACGTTCCAGCGGCTGAACGGCGTACCCGCGCTCGGCATGATCGTCAATGCGCAACCCAACGCGAATATCGTCTCGACGGCGATCGGCATCTATAAGAAGATCGACGAGATCCAGTCGCGCTATCCGGGCATGCATATCTCGGTCGTCTTCGATCAGAAAGGGTTCATCGAAGACTCGATCAAGGCGCTCGAGCATACGGCGCTCTATGGTGCTGTCCTCGCGATCATCATCATCTTCTTGTTCTTGCACTCTTGGCGCACGACGCTGATCGTCGCGATTTCGCTCCCGATCTCCGTGCTAGGCGCACTGTTCATCGCGTATGTTGCCGGCTATTCGATGAACATCATGACGCTTGGCGGACTCGCGCTTGCGGTCGGTTTGATCGTCGATGACGCGATCGTCGTCATCGAAAACATTTACCGGCACATGGCGATGGGCCAAAATCCGCGCAACGCTGCCGAGAGTGCCACGTCGGAGATCTTCACGGCGGTTTTGGCGTCGTCGGTCACCGTCATCACGGTGTTCATCCCGCTTGTTCTCATTCCAGGCCTACAAGGATTGATCTTCACGCCGTTCGCCGTCATGGTGATGGGCGCGGTTGCGCTATCGTTCACCGTCGCTATTACCACGGTTCCGATGCTTGCATCGATCCTGATCAAAAACAAATACACGACGAACGGTTCGCTCCACGGGAACGGTTCGTCGAACGGGCACGGCTCCAAAGGTTCGCTCTACGCGCGGTTTTCGCGCGGCTTCGATCGTGGATACGAACGTTTCGCCGCGTGGTACACGAAGATATTGACGTTTGCGGTGGATCGCCCCGGGCTCGTGATGGCGATCGCGGGCATCGTTCTCGGTGCAACGCTCGTCGCGCTCAAATTCGGCGCCGTTCAGACGGAGATGTTTCCACCGTCGAACTCGGTCTTCGTCCGATTCAATATTCAGATGCCCACCGGTACCGCGCTGAACGTCACGAATGGCACAATGAACGACATCGAAGAGCGCATGCGCAAAGATCCCCGCGTGCAAGACGTCGGCAGTCAAATTGGAACGGTAGGCTTCGTTGGAGGCGGCACGCAAGTTACCAATCAAGGCACTCTTTCGATCGACTTGAAACCGTACGTTTCGAGCGATGAAGCCGCGCGTTTCGTCGCGCAATGGCAAGCGGCGCTTACGGGACGCTTCGTTGCGCGGCGCGGCGGACCAACGCTTTCGCCGACTCAAATCGCGCAGTTCCGCAAACGCTTCGGCGCCCCGATCCCAGGATTACTTGCTTTCGGACGCACGGTTGACATCGTGCAAGGAACGATCGCGCGAGGACAGGACGCACTGACGGTACAGATTTACGGCCCGGACATCGGTAAGCTCTACGACTTGGCGTGGAGCCAAGTGATTCCGAGACTCGGCGGCGTTCCCGGCATTCAAGCTCCGAACACGAACATCACGAATTCGCAACCCGAAGTCGACATCAATGTCGACCGCGCCAAGGCTGCGCAACTCGGACTCTCGACAGACGTCATCTCGAACATCATCGATACGGCGACCGCCGGCACGATTGCATCCTACATGCAGATCAACGGGACGCAGTATCCGATCATCGTGCAACTCCCTCCCGATCAACGCCGCTCGCTCCAAGCGGTGCAAGAATTGAACATTCCGCTCGGCACGAGCACGGTGGCGGCCGCATCGAATCTTTCCAGTGCCGCGAGTATTGGCGGAGCACAGGCGAATCAAGCGATGTCCTCGCTTCCCGTCATGCCGCTCAAAGAACTTGCGAGTATTTCGTTCGGCAGCGGACCGTCGGAGATCAGCCGTCAGGACAAACAACGCGAGATCGAGATTGACGCGGGGCTCAACGGTATTCCGCTCGGTCAAGCGGTAGCGGATGCGACGCGGATCATGAACGGACTGACGCTGCCGCCGGGATACCACTGGCAGTTCGGTCAATCCGTGACGCAACAAAGCGACACGTTCGGTAGCCTCGGGCTGATCGTAATACTCGCGATCGTCATGATCTACATGTTGCTCGCCGCCCAGTTCGAGTCGTTATTGCATCCCCTCGTCATCATGTTCTCGGTACCGCTTTCGCTCGCCGGTATCGTCGTCGCGCTGGTGCTTACGC
>JAMXLG010000168.1 GCA_024281135.1 Vulcanimicrobiia bacterium
GAAGGATTCGAACCTCCTGAGCCGGCGCACGGCTCGCCAATGTCATGCGATCAGCGCATGTGCTTGGTGTCCGCCTAATGTTCGATACCAACTCGTTGTTAATCGAGCAGCTCGACACCCCAGTTCACCTCTTGAATGGCGGCGTCGAGAACTCGATGCTGCTTGGAGAGATCATCCGCGCGTTTGAGCAGTGTCGCCGTGTCGACGGTGCGAACGACTCGGATCTCAGAGCGCAGGTACCGCTGCTGAGGCTCCGACGCTGCCCTCGCGATCGAATGTAGTTGATTGCGAAGACCGATGAGCGAGTCACGCTGCACGATCGCATCCGCGAGCAGCGTGCCACCGGCAATACGTGTCGCAACGTTCGTTCGGTTGATACGCTGAATGAGCGACGTCGTGTCGACCATCAGCCGTTCGATCTCCGCAACGAGCACGTTTGCATCGTCGGCAGGCTGCGTGCCCTCTTGAATTTGAGCGTTCGTTGCAGCACGCTGACGTAGCTCTTCGATTCGCCGGAGGTTATCCGAACGAAGCTTGAGCGCTTCACCGAGTTTCATGTCATTCACCACCTTTCGAGGTGAAAAAAGAAGAAGAGGACCGAGCCATCTGCTCGATCCTCTTCACCTCGAAGTCGAGAAACAGATAGTCTACGGGAAATGCGCCGCCGATCCGGACACGCACCATGCCGGCTTGGAAAATCGCGTCAATTTCACGCAAATACGTAACATTTCGACTTTAGAGTACCATCCGTTGTCAATAGTCACTGGTTACGTGCGAAGTTCAGCGAGCGAAGCCCGCGTCCCGCGCTCAGGGTAAAGCCAGTAACGGCCCCGGATGAATCGCGCGTCAAGCGGATGAAGAAGCCGGTGTTCGACGTAAACGTATCGCGCATTTGCGGATGCAACTTCCCGGCCGCACCGTCCGGCATATTGCGCGCGGGTTCGAGCGACAGCGTTTGACCTTGCACTCGCAAACTCCATGTGACATCGAGGTCGGAACTGTAGTAGCTGCCGGTTACGCCGTTCAAATCCGCGGCGCTCGGCGTTACCGCCGTAAACTTCCGGGCGTTGACCGCATCTTCGCCGCTTCCCAAACGCAGCACGTCGACTGAGCCGTGCTCGTCCTTGATGAATGAAACTATGGTCGATCCCACACGAAACAACGATCCGCCGACCGGAGCGAGTGGAAATGCGTTATCGCCTATTTTGAGAACAACTTTGGTTCCTTGCGTAACGACCGTATATGCCTGAGCTTCTGTTTCATCGAAGTAAGAACCGGCGAACGTCTTGAGCTCTGCTTCGCTGACCTTGCCGGATTGATGAGGAGGAGCCGGAGTCGGTTTGAGATAGGGCGCGAGGACGATATCCTCGACGCTTTTTGCGAGCGCGCCCGGTCCGGAGGCATCGGAATTACACAGAACTACGACCGAGGTGTGCACGGTGGGGAAACGATCGAATGCAGCCCGATACCCGATCCATGCGCCGCCGTGGGTAACAGACCGTAGTCCGCGATACGAGCCGATGAAGAGCCCACGGGCGTACTCCAGTTGCTTGCCGTTCGAAAGATGTCCCGGCGTCTGCAACTGATCGACCATTCGGGCGCCGCCGACCCGCGGGTGATAGAAATTCTCATCCCATTTCTGCGCGTCGTCAACCGAGAGTTGCACCGCTCCGTCACCGGTTTGCTGCCAGTTCGACATGCTGTTTTTAAAGCCGCCGGCCGCCGGGGCATATCCCATCGCGCGGTTCGGCACGAGCATTGCAAAATCGGTACGGTACATCGTGTGCGTCATACCGAGCGGCTGAAATATGTGCTGCTCAACGAATTCGGAGAGCGTCTTCCCGGTAACGCGCTTCACGATGACGGAGAGCAAGAAATAATTCGTGTTCGAGTACTCATATTGCGTTCCGCTCGGAAATTCCAAGGCGTGCTGCCGCGTAATGATCGCGAGCGCCTCCTCGTCCGTCGTCGCTTGTTCCAATCCGTAGCCCGCCAAATCGAGAAGACTCGTGTAATCGCGCAACCCACTGGTGTGCCACATCAACTCGTTGAGGGTTATGGGTGCGCCATAGTTTGGAAGCTCCGGAATGAATTTGTGGATGTCGTCCGTGAACGAGAGTTTGCCTTCGTCGACAAGCATGGTAATCGCGGCCGCCGCAAATTGCTTCGAGACGGAGCCAACGTCGAATAGCGACGACGGCGTAATCGGAGTCCCACGTTCGAGATCCGCCATCCCATAACCACGCGCGTACGCAATCGCCCCGTTTTGGAACACGCCCAGCGCGCACCCCGGAGTGTGCGAATTATATTCCTTGAAGACGGCATCCACGTGCGCCCACATGGCGAGGGCGAGAACGCAGCTGAGAAGCGCTTTCATAACAATATTTTGGCTTCAACGCCGGAATTTTGATGCCTTCAGGCTTTTACCCGTTTTCCGCTGACAAGCATCTCGCACGCTTTTTGAATCCGTAGCTTGCGGGTGTCACGGTCTTTCGCTACGTCTATCCAATCGATAAGGTCCCGCTTTTCGGTCGCCGTTAGCCCGCTCCATTTCGCTTTGGCCTTCGGCGCAGCTTTGAGGGCGGTGTGAAGATCTAGCGGTACGATCGAAAAACAACATGGGCGTTTTTTCCCGTCCGCGACCATCTCGCAGGTTCGTTCGACACGGCGTTTGCGCGTCTCAGGTTGCTTCGCTCCCTCGATCCAAGTAATGAAGTCCCTGCGCGCGATCGGCGTAAGTTCGCTCCATCGCGCTTTTGAGACCGGCGCAGCAGCGAGGGCTTTGCGAAGGTCCGTCGGCACCGTCGGCTCGTAGTCGTCCGCAGTCTTACGATTCGTCGTGCTCACTAAGGTGCCGGTTCGAACGTGGTGCAGAGAAACCTAGGAACACGGAGTTACGGATCGGCAAGTTTGACGCCGGCGAACTAGCGTACGCCAATCTAACGCCGGCGGCCGCGCTGCCGAGGTGCCGCGGGCCGGCGCGGAGAGGGTGACGCCGGTTTCCGTGGGCGTTTGCGGTGTGCCCCTCGCGAAAGCAGCGCGGCGTGGATATCGTCGTCGATGCTGTCGCGAATCTGCGCGATTTCGGCGTGATTAGTGTAGACGTCCGGAAACCGCTGCGCCAGCCACAGGTAGAGCGTCGCAATTCTCGAGCGATCTTCATACTGCAGTAAACGGTCTCGACCACGACCGTCGAACATGAGTTCACTTCCGTCAACAACACCCCGCATTGCATGTTGAGTGCCCCAACTGCTGAGAATACTGAGCGCAGGCCCTCGCGTGTTGACCGGCGCGCGACTGTACGTCGCGCGCACCGAGAACGGAAGATCGAGAAACCCCTCGGACAGTTCCAACGTGTTGGCGATTTCGATGGTGTCCGACAAATCGGCGATACGCAAGCCATACTCGCCATCGCGAAGCACACGTTCTTGGAAGAATTGAAGTAACCGGCCGATACGCGTCGTGCCGATGATTCCGGAGAGCCGGCGTAAGTGATCGTCAGTGGGAGAGATCCAAATCGGTCCCTCGGTGTCGGCGATTTCGTGCCGCTCGATGCTCCTGCGGAGCAGTCCGATCGCACGCGGCTCGAACGACGTGACAATCCCCTCTTCGTGGAGTCCGTAACGTCCAGCGCGCCCAGCGATTTGACGAACTTCCTGAGGCGTTAGCCGCCGTTCCTCAACGCCGTCGAACTTCTCTACCGTAGCAAACACAATACGGCGAATGGGAAGATTCAAGCCCAAGCCGATCGCATCGGTGGCGACCAAAACCTGCGCCTCGCCGGATCGAAAACGCTCGGCTTCGCGACGACGCACGAGAGGCGAGAGCGACCCATAGATTGCGGCGGACGAGAAGCCGCGCCGTCCGATTTCGCCTTGTAATTCAATGACATCGTTACGCGAAAACGCAACAACTGCGTCGCCGCGGCGAAGTTCGCTCACGGGGATCGCTTGTGCGACACGCAGCGGTCCCTTACGTTCAAATCGGCGAACCCCGAGTGTCGAGCCAAGGCGCTGCATTAATCGCCGTGCTTCGCGAAGTCCCTCCTCGGATCCGCACATGATCACGCGATCGGCACGAACCGCGGCGATAGCTAGCGTCCACGCCCAGCCGCGTTGCGGGTCTTCAAGCAGTTGCGTTTCATCGATAACGGCAACATCGTATGATTTGGCCAAATCGATCATCTCGACAGTTGAGCTCGTATGCTGTGCCAATGGATCGATGATTCGCTCTTCGCCCGTCACGAGCGATGTCGGAACGCCGAGTTCGTTGAGCCGCTCATAAATCTCAAGTGCAAGCAGTCGCAGCGGAGCGAGATAGACGCCGCTTTCCGCCTCGCGAAGAATCTCGATTGCGGCATGCGTCTTCCCGGAGTTCGTCGGCCCGACGAAGTAGTCGAATGAGCGCTCTGCCGTCGTGAACCCGGAAAGATAGAAGTTGAGGCCAAGTTCCGCCTCGATGCGATCGTCCAAGCGACGATTCTCGAGGAATTGGTACGTCAGCGTGAGCGATCGGCGCGCGTCTTCAAGTGCCTTATAGAAGGACGCTCGATCAAAGACATGGGAGCGCTCGACATCATCCGGCTGACTCAAAATCTGCTTCGCCGTGTGCTCCATCGTGTGGAGAAACAGATCGATCGTCGGGTCGATGATGGCCTTTGCAGCGGTTTCCCCAGCCTCAGCGATCAGTTCGACCGGTGTCGTGATCGAGACGCCGCCCCGCACGGTGACGCGCCGCGGGCCGATGTGCAACGTGCGTTCCACCGGCACCATGACCGTTTCGTGGTTAACCCACTTCCAGCCAAGTTTCTCGACCGCGCGGCGAAGCTTCGCCCGTTCAGCGCGCTCGGCTTTCTCGTCTCGCTCCATGTAAATTGTCTTTGTTCCAGTTGATTGACGCTTTAGGTCCTGATGGTGGCCACAGGCAAGGGCCCTGGCGGCAAAAGCACATTCAAGAAGTCGCCCGTAAGTGATGCTCTAAACCACGACTATGTTACCATTTGCCGAGCGGCAACAATTTACAATATCGCGCTTCGCGACGGGCTCTCCGTTAAAAGCGCAGATCGGAGGAAACGGTGTTGCGGCATAAGTCTTTTTCTTTCACGTTAGTCCTAACACTCCTGAGTTTTATTGCACTGAGCAGCATCGCATCGAGCCAGATGGGCACAACTGTTCTCTCGGGGAACTGGTCCGTGCAGTCGACCGGCGATCAGTTCACTCAAGGCATGGTGCGTTTGTCTCAACAAGGTCCTACGGTTGTCGGAAGGTTTACTCCCTCCGGAGGCAAGCCCGTTGACGTTGACGGGAAACTCAACAACAACGTACTCTCCGGGACCTTTAAAGTCTCGGGCGGAGGGGAGTCGGGTTGGATAACGCTGTTCTTCTCTGAAAACGCTAGAGGATTCCGAGGAGAATGGGGTTATCACGGACGTCCGCCCAACGGACTGATCGTCGGACGTAGAATGTAATTTGAGAGAACCCAAAGTTTAGGCCGATAGTGATGTACTGTCGGCCTTTTCCATTTCGTACGTTGATTGATTCGAATAAATTGTGTCGCTCGCCCTACGATGATAGGGTGCCGTCCGGTTTTCGTATGAAGGGGGAAACGAGATCGATCGGGATTGGGAAAACGGTCGTAGAATTGTGCTCGGTGGCGACTTCGGTCAGGGCCTGTAGATAGCGCAGTTGCAGCGCCATTGGCTGTTTTGAAATCTTCTCGGCGGCCATGACGAGCTTTTCGGCGGCTTGAAATTCGCCCTCGGCATTGATGATTTTCGCGCGGCGTTCCCGTTCGACTTCAGCCTGTTTTGCCATTGCGCGCTTCATCGTGTCCGGCAAGGCTACGTCACGCACCTCCACGAGGGTCACTTTGATTCCCCAGGGGCCCGTGCCCTCATCGACCACTTGTTGGAGCTGCGCATTGATCCGAGTGCGCTGACTCAAGAGTTCGTCGAGGTCGTGTTGGCCGATCACGCTGCGCAGCGTTGTTTGAGCGAGCAAAAACGTCGCCTTCGAAAAGTTCTCAACTTTTACAACGGCATCTTCCGGATTCACTATGCGGAAAT
This sequence comes from Vulcanimicrobiia bacterium, assembly GCA_024281135.1. The sequence continues at coordinate 6,065 of JAMXLG010000168.1, forward strand.
AGACTACGGCATCCACGCTGACCGGGACGTTGTCACGCGTCATCATCTCTTGGCGTGGTACGTCGAGCGTCACGACGCGAAGATCAATTTTCACGATTCGGTCGACGACCGGAATAAGGATGATCACCCCGGGGCCTTTTACGGGCAGCAGGCGCCCGAGACGGAAGATGACGCCACGCTCGTACTCGCGGGTGATTTTCACCGCCGCAGA
>JAMXLG010000169.1 GCA_024281135.1 Vulcanimicrobiia bacterium
TTCGAAGAAAAGAATGATCCAGATCGAGATTTCGTAGAGAACGTACATCGGCAGCGCAAGAAGCGCCATCGTGATCGGGTTCCCGTCAGGCGCAGCTATGCCGCCCGCGACAACCATCGCGAAGAGCGCATGCCGCCGGTACTTTGATAGCCAACGTCCATTAATAATTCCTAAACGCGCCAGGCCGATGAGCACGATCGGCAACTGAAAGATCAGCGCGAAGAGGCCAAAGAGAATCAGAATGAAGCCAAGCGTCTCGCCGACGCCGAAGGTCGGTGTCGCGATTTCCTTCGTCATGCCGATGAGCGCGTTCACGACGCGCGGAATGACGATGAAGTGCGCGAACGCTAAACCCACGAATGCAAGCAGCAACGACGGCACGATGAACGAGTACACCATTCGCCGTGTGCGCGGATGAATCGCAGGTACCACAAACATCCACGCCTGGTAGAAGAGCATCGGTAATCCGACGATGATGCCGCCGATCACCGAGAACTTCAACTCGGTGAAGAGCACGTCGGCAAGGCCGAACGCATTGAGCGGCGTCCCGTGCAGATACTGTGCTTGCATCCATTGAATCGCGAACTTGGACGGCCAGAAGAGCAAGACGGCGATAGCGCCGACCGTTCCGATCGAGATCAACAAACGCGTACGGAGCTCCCGCAGGTGCTCCGTGAACGGCATCTCCTTCTGATCCCACTGCGACTCCGCGTTGGGCCCGCGCTCCAAGAGCATCGTCGCTTAGGAGCTTTGCGTCCCGTGACCCGGATTGGGCGGTGGAACAGGTTCGCCGGCAGCATTGCCGACTTCGACGTTATTCATGACGTCGGCGTCCTGCGTTCCGGCGCGCGCGCGCATTTCTTCACGGGCGCGGTTCGTGGCTTCGTCGGCCTCGATCTGTCCCATCATGAACTCTTTTTTCGCTTGGCCTGCGCTGCGCGCAAGCTTCGGAAGCTTGTCTGCGCCGAAGAGCAGGGCGGCCACGGCGATGATGCCGATGATGATCGGCGCGTCGATGATGGCCAGCACGGGGTGAATCATAAGTTGCTCCTTTTCAAACTAACCTGCGAGCGCGTCGGCTAGTTTTACCAGTTCTTTCTTCGCCGGACTTGAACGCAAAGGCTCCAGCGACGTTTTCGCTCGCGCTACGTACGTCGCGATCTCACGGCGTGTCCCGGCGAGGCCGCCTTCGGCGGCTATCCCGGCAATAACGCCCGGAATTCCGTCATGGCTCTGACCGGAGTATAAACGAGCGACTTGCGCTCGGAAATTACCATTACCGCTTTGTAGGGCCAGAACTAACGGAATTGTCATTTTTCGCTCGGTCAAGTCGTTACCGACGGGCTTCCCGAGCGACCGTTCGTCCGCCGTCATATCGAGCAGATCGTCGTTCATTTGAAACGCGATGCCGTAGGCCTCACCGAATGCGCGCAGCGCTTCAATTTCCTCGGCCGAACCGCCGCCCATGATTGCGCCGCATGCCGCCGATGCGGCAAAGAGTGACGCGGTTTTCTTCTGCGCGATCTCGACGTAGGCGGTGAGCGGAAGGTCGAGGTCACCGAGCGCGCGCAGCTGCAGCACTTCGCCGTCGCAAATATCGGCGAGCGTTGCGGACAAAATGTTCGGAACCGGATGCGGATAGTTCGCCGTGACGTTTTTGAAAATCCACGCGAAGAGATAGTCACCGGCGAGTACACTCACGCGATTGCCGTAATCAATCGCGGTCGCATTGACGCCTCGACGCGTCTGCGCGTTGTCCACCACGTCGTCGTGAATCAGCGTCGCGACGTGGATGAGCTCCATGTAGGCAGCGAGATGCAAATGTTCGATCGGATCTCCGCCACATGCCGATGCGCCAAGCAGCGTGATACGCGGGCGCAGCCGTTTGCCGCCTGCGGCGAGCATCCGTTTTACCGCTTCGGTGATGAGCGGATTATCCGTCGAGAACGTGGAGCGAAAGAACGACTCCACGAGCGCGTACATATTGGATTCGTCGTTCTCGAGCACGTGTTGCATTACGGTTTGGTTCCGTAGTGGATCGCAATCGAGCCGCCCATCAGGCGCACGAATCCCGCGTTGGCGAATCCGGCTTGTGTGAAACGATCGCGCAGCTCTTCGGCGCGCGGATGGTGCGTCAACGAGTTCGGCAAATACGTATAGGCCTGTTTCGATCCGCCGACGATGCCGCCCACCAGCGGTACGATACGGTAGAAATACAGATCGAAGGCCCGTTTGAACAATTTGTTCGGCGCTTTGCTAACGTCGAGATTGACGAAGCGCGCGCCGGGGCGTAACACCCGCAAAGTCTCGCGTAGCACGCCGTCGATGCTCACGACATTGCGCATGCTAAACCCCATCGTCGCACCATCGAAGCTGTTGCCTTCAAAAGGAAGCGACATCACATCGCCTTCGACGAAGTGCGCCTCACCGCGGCTCTCTTTCGCTGCGCGTTCGCGTGCGCGATCGAGCATCGGCGCGCAGAAGTCGATACCGTCGACGCGCAGCGTCGGGTCCGTGCGAAGAAGATGAAAGACGACGTCGCCGGTGCCGCAGCAGAGATCGAGAACGCGGCCGCCGCGCGGCGCCGACAATAAAGCAATCGCGCGCTTGCGCCAGCGCTCGTCCATACCGCCGGTGAGAACACGGTTTGCGGTGTCGTAGCGCGGCGCGATGCGTGCGAACATATCGCGCACGAACGCGCCTTTATCACCGCTTGAGGACGAGACGGGCTTCATAGCCATAGAGATTTCCGCTCTTTCCGAGTTCCACGCGCCTCTCCTACTAGTCTGTGTGATCGCGGCCTTGCTGCAGCCGACCTTTGTCGGGATAGTACGCGCGATGATTTCACTTAGTTCAACCGTTGAGCTCGTCACTGCGCTGCGGCGGGCGCGCGACATCTCGCTCACTGCCTATACTTTGCCCACGGGAGCGGTACTCGATGCGCTGAAGGACGCTGCGACGCACGGTGCGCACGTGAAGGTTCGCCTCGAGGGCTTTATTTATAAGGATGACGGAACCGTCAGCACGGCAAATGCGCTGGCGATCGAGATGCTTGCACGCGCCGGAGCCGACGCGCAACTCGTCCACGAGCGCGTCGATGCGTCCGACGCGATGCTTCACCTAAAGGGCGCCGTGGTCGACCGCACGCTGTTTCTCGACGACCGTAACTGGCCCGACGACGGCGGTGACACGATCGTCCGCGATACCTTCGCGCAAGACGCCCGGATGGCAAGCGACGCCGCCGACGGAAAAGGCGACTTCTCAACGCGGTTTTTCGCGGTACGCAAGCGCGACGCTCTCGCTTCAGAGGCGCGTTTGATTCGTGAAGCGCGGCCGGGTGACGACGTTATCGTTGAGACTGAATCATTCGGCGCAAGCAACGCCGTCTATTCCGCAATTGACGACGCTGCAAAGCGCGGTGCACATATCCGGCTTTTGGTTTCAGAACGCGAGCTCAACGCGGACCCGGATGAGCAG
>JAMXLG010000170.1 GCA_024281135.1 Vulcanimicrobiia bacterium
CGTCGATGCACAGTCGACGCGGCTGCGCGATGCGCTTGAAGGGGCGATCGCCGATGCGCTTCGCAACGCGAATCTTTCGCCGGAGACGCGATTCGACGCGATCGTGGTGGGCATTTCCGGCTACGAAGGGCGCGTGTACGGACAAGAGCCGCGTTTACCAGGCGATCGTGTGGAACTCGTCCACGATACGGTCATTGCGCACGCGGGCGCACTCGGCGGCGAGCCGGGTGTCGTCGTTATCGCAGGGACAGGTTCTGCCGCATATGCAGTTTTCGGCGATGGAAGCTCGCACTTCGAAGGTGGCTGGGGATACCTCTTCGGCGACGAAGGGAGTGCGTTTTGGATCGCGCGCAGTGCGATATCGCTTGCAACCTATCACGGCGACTGCGAAGGGACGCGCGCGTTGTTGAGTTTCTTCGACGTACATACGCTGCGCGAACTCGTGCGCGCTTTTTATGTCGGCGACGTGACGCGCGCGAGTCTTGCATCGTTCGCTCCCGTTTGTATCGAGGCGGCAAAGAATAACGAAGGATGCCCGTGTCTGTGCGACCCACCCGTTGCCGCCGCGCGCGAACTCGCGCGTCTGGCGTCGCGAGCTGCGCGCGGACGTGCGGATGCGTCGCGCGTTGCTTTCGTCGGTGGATTGATCGCTGATCCGTGGCTACGCGATCGCATCGCGGACTCGCTCGCGCAAGAATTTCCGTCTGCGACGATTGTCGAACCTCAAGGAGAACCGGTCGACGGCGCGCTTGTGTTGGCGCGGCGCGCATGAATCCAATCCTCGAGTCGCTGCGCGGCGGTCTGATCGTCTCCGTGCAAGCGTGGTCCGGCTCTGCAATCGACGATCCGTACGTACTTGCCGCAATGGCGGCTGCGGCGGAAGCAAACGGTGCGGTCGCCGTTCGGATGCAAGGCGTTGCGAATCTTGTAGCAGCTCGCGCGCGAATCCGGATACCGATCATCGGTATCATCAAGCGAGAATACGAAGGCTTCGAGCCCTACATCACGCCGACGGTTGACGAAGTGCGCGAAATTATCGCGACCGGGGCAGAGATCGTTGCTTGTGATGCAACAGGCCGCGCACGACCGCGTGGGGCATCGCTCGAGGATCTCGTTGCCGCGATTCACGCCGAAGGGCGGCTTGCTATGGCGGATTGCGCAACGGGCGGCGACGGCGTCTGCGCGCAGTCAGCGGAGGCGGATATCGTTGCGACGACACTTTGCGGATACACAAAAGAAACAAAAGGTACGTCCTTGCCTGCGCTCTCGCTCGTGCGTGAACTAGCCGAATTGGATAGCTTCGTCATCGCCGAGGGCGGTGTTGCTCGCCCGGACGACGTTGCAGAGGCCTTGAGTAGTGGTGCGGATGCGGTCGTCGTTGGTACCGCTATTACCAACGTTGACGCGCTCGTCCGGGAGTTCGCCACTCGCGCGGCAGAAGGGCACCCCACCCGGACGCATGACCGCTAAAGTCGATGCGTGAACCGGGTGCGCAATCCTATAGTTTAAAAAAGTAGGCTCCCGGGTTTAGGAGAGAGTTCCTTGGTAGAGAATCGCGCCTCGGCCGTACGGCTCGGTCGTGGCTTTTGGTCTGTTACGCTGGTCCTCGGCCTGTTGTCGATTGCGGCGATCATTTTCTGGATCGTCACGCCGATCAGCATTATCATGCCGGTCGTTGCCGCACAGCCGGGCATTCAGATCGACGCGTTGCTGCGCTTCATGGCCGCCACGGGCTCGGCGCTCTACATCTACGTCTGCGGCTACATCATCTATTTCATGTTCGCGTACCGCTTTCGCCAAGGCGAACCAGCGGATGCGATCGGCGTGCAAATTCATGACAACCACTCGCTCGAGTTGTGGTGGACGCTGGTCCCGACGCTTTTCGTCGTCTTGCTCTCCATCCTCAGCGTGCGCATTTGGTACGGAATTCAAGTCGCGCAGCCGGCGAACGGTCTCGTCGTTGAGTCGATCGGACATCAGTGGTACTACACTTTCCGCTATCCGCAGATTCACGGCGAAGTCACCGACGAGATGCATCTGCCCGTCGGCCAGCCGGTTGTGCTGAACGTCACGTCGACCGACGTCATCCACTCTTTCTGGATTCCCGACATACGTTTGAAGGCCGACATGATCCCCGGCCTCATCAACACGATCCGCTTCACGCCGACGCGTCCGGGGCGCTATCCGATTATCTGCACCGAGTTCTGCGGCACAGAGCACGGCATGATGAATGCAACGGTGCCCGGGCAGAATGGACAAAAGAATACGGGCGCGCAATTCGTCGTCTTCGATACGCCCGCCGATTTCCAGAAGTGGTATCACGGCTGGCAAGTCAAGAACGCGAACGTAAGTGACGCGCTTCCGACGGCGTCGACCGGAACGGTCAACCTCGCGGGCGGTAACGCCGCAGCTGGACAGACGATGTTCCAAACGAAGTGCAGCGCCTGTCACGCACTCGGTCCATTCTCGCAGCGCATCGTAGGCCCGGGACTCAAGGGCGTGCTGCACGATCCTTCGCATCCGAAGCTCGTCGACGGCGATGACGCGACGCCGGCGAACGTCGCGAAAATTCTGCAACAGGGCTTTAAGGGCGACATGGGCGTCATGCCCAATGCCACCGCGAACGGCCTCAGCGACAAAGACATTGCCAATCTTGTCGCCTACCTGAATTCGCTGAAATAATCACCGGGAGTAGCACGAGACATGTCAACAGCAGCGGTACATACGGGCGGTATTGCCGACCACATCCACCCCGAACCGCAAGGATTCATCAAACGGTACGTCTTTTCGCTCGATCACAAGATCATCGGCATTCAGTACCTGATTACGGGCTTCGTCTTCATGGTGCTGGCCGGATTACTCGCGGAAGTGATCCGTACGCAGCTGCTGCACGCGAACGGCGGTTTCGTAAGTCCGGACACGTACAACGAAGTGTATTCGGTGCACGGATCGGCGATGGTGTGGCTCGTCACCATTCCGCTGATTACCGGCGGATTCGGTAACGTCATCATGCCGCTGCAGATCGGTGCGCGCGACGTCGCGTTCCCGTGGCTCAACATGTTGAGCTACTGGATCTTCCCGATCGCCGGCTTGATGCTGTTCTCGTCGTTCTTGATGGGCGCGCCGGTCGCCGGTTGGACGGAATATCCGCCGATGTCGCTTCAAGCGGGTCCGGGTACGTCGATGTGGGCCGCAGCAATCTTCCTCGTCGGTGTCAGCTCCACGCTTACCGGTATCAACTTCGTCGTCACGATGTTCCAGATGCGCGCACCCGGCATGACGTTCACGCGTATGCCGCTCTTCTGCTGGGCGCAGCTCGCGACGGCTCCGCTGCTCATGATCGCGACAACGGCGCTTGCAGCCGTGCTCGCCGCGCTCTTCATGGAGCGTCAATTCGGCGTGCCGTTTTTCGATCCGACGAAGGGTGGAAGCCCGGTGCTCTGGCAGCATATGTTCTGGTTTTATTCGCACCCGGCCGTGTACATCATGATTCTGCCGGCGTTCGGTATGATCTCCGAAATCATTCCGACGTTCGCGCGCAAACCGATCTTCGGTTATAAGATGATCGCGTTCTCGTCAATGGCGATTGCGCTTGCAGGCTTCATGGTCTGGGCGCACCACATGTTTACGTCTGGCCTCGCGCCGTATCTGCAGCTGCCCTTCATGATCCTCACGTTCACGATCGCAATTCCGACCGGCGTGAAGATCTTCTCGTGGGTTGCGACGCTATGGGGCGGTAAGATCCACTACACGACGTCGATGCTGTTTGCGGTCGGCTTCCTCGCGCTCTTCACGCTCGGTGGTATCACCGGCGTGTTCCTCGCAGCGGTGCCGTTCGATCTGCACGTGCACGGCACGTACTTCGTTGTCGCGCACTTCCACTACGTACTTGTCGGCGGATCGCTCATGGGCATCTTCGCCGGTATGTACTTCTACTTCCCGAAGATGACCGGACGGTTGTTGAGCGAGAAGCTCGGCAAGTTGCACTTCTGGCTGTTCTTCATCGGCTTCAACGGAACGTTCTTGCCGCAACACTGGCTCGGTACCCTCGGTATGCCGCGTCGCGTTCCCGAGTACGATCCGCAGTTCACGTTCTGGAATCAGTTCTCGTCGATCTCGTCCTACGTGATGACGCTTGCGATCCTGATCTTCTTCATCAACGTGATCTGGAGTCTGCGCAACGGCAAGAAGGCCGGTCCGAATCCGTGGGGCGCGCGTACGCTCGAGTGGCAGATTCCGTCGCCACCGCACTACTACAACTTCAAGCACATCCCAACGGTCTATGGTTTGCCGTACGATTTCGGCCAACCACTTCCGTATAAGGGATTGGATGAAGAACTCACCGATACGCCCGTCACGGTAGGAGCACACTAGGGATGGCCGTCGCAAATCTACTGTACGGACACGAACCGCAGGTAGAGCAAGTAGATCAGCTCTATGCGGAGACGCGCGACCTGCGTCTCCAGGGCTTCTTGCTCTTCCTAATTTCCGACTGCGTCCTGTTCTCGTCGTTCATCTTCGCGTATTTCTACATGCGCAACAGCGGCCAGGGTTGGCCGCCGCCCGGCATCCATCGTCTCGACGTCGCGTTCGCGGCGGTGAACTCGGTGATTCTGTTTGGTTCCGGTGCGACGATGCATTACGCGCTCGAGAACTGGAAGCACGGAAACTTCAATCGCTACGCACTCCTTA
>JAMXLG010000171.1 GCA_024281135.1 Vulcanimicrobiia bacterium
AAGAGCCGCTGTTTTGGTGGCGCGTCGTTACCGCTCTGGCCCTCAGCTGCTACTGGACGGCAGACAATCAACGCGCGTGCGCGCTCCATCGGCGTACATTGGCAATCGCGCGATCGCTAGACGATCCAGTAGCCATCGCAAAAAGCCTAAACAATCTCGGCATCGCTCTGCTCGCGATCGGAGAAGCGCGCGAAGCGCGCAATGCACTGGAGGAAGCGCTTGCAATCAAAGAGCAACGTAGCGATGCGTGGTCGCTGGGGTCCACTGTGGCGAACCTGGGAGACGCGCTGGGCGCCTGCAATGACTACGAGAGAGCCCTGCAATATCACCAGCGCGCGCACAACTTGTTTCGCTCGGTGGGCGACCAGTGGGGAGAAATCGGAGAGCTAAATAACATCGGCGACCTGCATCTCCGCCGGCGCGACTATCGCGAGGCCGCAGCATGCTATGTGGCAAGCCTGGAAGCAAATGGTGAGGGAATCCGGATTGAAGCCGTTCATAGCCTCGAAGGCCTCGTTGCGATCGCAGCCAGCAAGCGCAGATACCGACGGGTCGCGTTGCTGGCGGGTACGGTTACGCGCATGCACGGCGAAACCGGACGAACCCTATCGCAGTTCGCAGCCGCTAAATTCGCAACAGCATGCGCGACGGCGCGTGCCTCGCTAGGCAATTCACTATTCGAAGAAACGTCAAAGACCGGCACCGAGATATCATTAGTCGACGCGATCGAAATAGCCCGAAAGACGGTCGCCTCAAGCGTAGAGGTCACGACGCGTTGAGGGCAACTCGACGCGACCCCGTTCTTCCGGACCCGCGAGCAGCGATTGAAAAACTCCTATTCGGCCGACGGAAAACCCCTGCGCGCTGCCGGCGAGGTAAAGCCTCCACAGACGGTAGCTCGTTTCACCCGCGGCAGCGACGGCCGCGCTGCGGTTGCGTTCGAGATTCGAAACCCACGCCCGCAGCGTTCGCGCGTAGTGCTCGCGCAAGTTCTCGACGTCGCGCACTTCGAAGCCCGCCCGCTCGGCAAACGCAAGCGAATCGGCGATCGGCACAAGCTCGCCGTCGGGGAAGATGAATCGCCCCAGGAATCCCCTCGCTCGGCCACTGCGGCCGCGGCTTTGATCGGCGATGGCGTGGTTGAGAAATAGTCCTCCGGGGAGCAGCGCGTCGCGGACCGCGCGAAAGTACTCAGCAAAGCGTGAACGCCCGACGTGCTCGAACATGCCGATGCTTACGATCTTGTTAAAGCGTTCGCCGCGCAGCTCGCGGTAATCGCGATACTCCACACGCGCAAACGCAGCGACCCCGGCCGAAGCGATGCGGCGTTGCGCTTCGTCGCGCTGCGGGCCGCTGAGCGTAATACCGAGCGCCTGCGCTCCCAGCTTCGCTGCACGAATGACCAGAGCTCCCCAACCGCAGCCGATGTCGAGCAGCCGTTCTCCCGGGCGCAGCCGCAATTTTCGCAATGTATAGTCGAGTTTCGCCGATTGCGCATCGTCGAGCGAGTCAACGCCGTCATCCCAATACGCGCACGAATAGACCATAGCGTCGTCAAGAAAACTGCGATAGAATTCAACCGGTTGATCGTAATGAAAACCGATTGCTGCGCGATCGCGAGCCTTGGAGTGGAGTCTTCCGCGCAGCTTCGCTTCGCGCAGCGGCGGTATCGCAACGTTCGGCAGGCGTCGCAGCAATCGAACCAGACGAACGATGCCCGAGGGTCGCAGCGTCGCACCGGCTCGATAGAGCGAATCGATTGCACGTTCGAGATCCCCGTCGACGTCTAACAGACCTGCGCCAAAGGCTCGCCCAACCGCAAGGTCAATCGGCGGAGTCAAGGCGGTGCGGAGCGCGCCCGGCGCATTGACTCGCAAGACGAATCGCTCCACATTAGCAGCCGGCACGCGGGTTCCATCCCAGAGAAGCACGCCGAACTCAAGCGCGTAAGCCTCTTGAAAGAAGGCTCGCAACGCGGCGACGGCGATCCGCGCGTGCGGATCCTCCGACGCGAACCGCTCAGCGGTCAAATGCGACGATCTGGTTCGCCTCGCGATGGTTCGTCCAAAATCTCGATCCGTCGTAGGCGAGCGCTCGTGCTGCAAACGGGATGCGAGCGAGGTCTTCCGACGCGTCGACGCCATTCGAAGATACCCGGGTGAGGAAGTACTCCCCACTATCTTCGTCCTCGGTGGTTACGAGGTAGAAGTTCCCGTCTACGAAGCACTGCCCGCAGATTTGATGTGGAACGTCGATCTGTCGAACGATCTTCCCGCGGTCGTCGAGCCCAAGGATCCGGCGGTTGTACCACTGACTCAAATAGAGGTATTGCCCGTCGTAACTGAGCTGCGAACCGGTTGCGTCGGGACACTCGATCGAATCTTGCGTCTTGAACCCATGTCCCGGAACAAACCGTCGTATAACGCGGTCGTCTTCTTCGCCGATGCCGCAGACCACGCGCAACTCGTCTCCTAGAACCGTCACGCCCCAGGGCTTGCCCGGAACCCTGTCCTCTTCGATGACCGTCCACTGGCGGGGATTGATAGCGTAGAGGCGATCCGTCTCGATCGACCCCATCCATAGCTTTTCGCCGTCGAAAGCAAGCGCCTGAGGGCGTGGCGCGGGCGACGGCAACCGCAGCGCCTCCGTTACGTTATGCACGCCGAAAGCTTACGGCGCCAGGTCTTCACC
>JAMXLG010000172.1 GCA_024281135.1 Vulcanimicrobiia bacterium
CAAAAACGCAAGCGGTATCAGCGCGCGCGCGGCAAAGGCGGTTTCCGCCGGACGACTTGGGATGAAGTTCTCGAACTCGTCGGGGCCTCGTGTCTGTATACGGCAAAAACATGGGGACCGGATCGCATCTTCGGATTTGCGCCGATTCCCGCGTTCTCGTTCGCGTCGTACGCAGGCGGAGCTCGTTTCTTGCAGCTGATGGGCGGCGTGAACATGAGCTTCTACGATTGGTACGCAGATCTCCCAAACGCGTTTCCGGAAGTTTGGGGAGATCAAACCGACGTTTGCGAAAGCGCCGATTGGTACAACTCGACCTACATCGTGTCAATCGCGGCAAATCTGAACATGACGCGCACGCCCGACGTGCACTTCATTTCAGAGGCGCGCACGAACGGCAGCAAGTTTGTCGTCATCTCGCCCGATTTCAATCAAGTTGCGAAGTACTCCGACAATTGGATTCCCGTCAAGGCAGGTCAGGACACCGCACTCTGGATGGCTGTCAATCACATCATCTTGAAGGAGTACCATCATGACCGCACGGTGCCGTACTTCGACGATTACGTCAAGAAGTACACAAATGCGCCGTTCCTCGTTGAATTAACCGGCGACGGAACGAACGGATACAAGCCGGGGCAGCTCTTACGCGCGAATCGCATCGCCAAATACGGCGACGTCGAAAATGGCGAGTGGAAGATGCTCGTGATGGATCGGCAAACTGATGCGCCGAAGATGCCGATGGGCACCGTCGGTTTCCGCTGGCAAAAGCAAAAAGGTCAGTGGAACCTCAAGCTCGAGGATGGTCTCGACGGCAGTCCGATCGATCCGATTTTGACCTTCATCGACAAGAACGATGAGGTGCTCAACGTCGCCTACTATGAGTTCGCATCGAAGAAGTGGAGCTTCCGCGGCGTTCCGGTACGGTACATCGATACGCCCAAAGGACGCGTGCCCGTAGCAACGGTTTTCGATCTGTACATGGCGCACTACGGCGTCGATCGCGGCTTGCCTGGCGAATACGCGCATAGCTACGATGAAGTTGGACCATATACGCCGGCGTGGCAAGAACAGTACACCGGCATCGGACGCGAGACCGTGATTCGGTTCGCGCGCGAGTTCGCGACGAACGCTGAACTCACGAACGGTCGTTCCATGTGCATCACGGGTGCCAGCCTCAACCACTGGTACAACAATGGCCTTGCCTATCGCGGTCCGATCAACGCGATGCTCTTTACCGGCTGCTGCGGCGTGAACGGCGGCGGAATGAATCACTACGTGGGTCAGGAGAAGCTCGCGCCGGCCGCACCGTGGGCGACAATCACGTTTGCGCTCGACTGGCAGAAACCACCTCGCCGCACGCAGTCGCCGGTCTGGCACTACGTGATGAGCGATCAGTGGCACTATGAGGGCGATTTCACCGAGTACGCCGCAGTGCCGCCGGACGCGAAGTACGCACGCGGCCACTGTATGGACATCGAACGCGATGCCCACCTGCGCGGATGGATGCCGCACTATCCGCAATTCGAACGCAGTACGTTAGAGGTCGCGCGTGAAGCGCAAGCGGCGGGGGCCAAAGACGATCAAGCAATTGTCGACTATATGGTCCAGCAAATTAAATCGCGCAAGCTAAAGTTCGGTATCGAAGACCCGGACGCCGAACAGAATTGGCCTCGTGTCTGGTTCATCTGGCGCGGTAACGCCATTATGGCGAGCGCAAAGGGCCATGAGTTCTTCCTGCGGCACTACCTCGGTACGCATGACAACGCGATCGCCGAAGAGCGCGCCAAAGACCACGTCAAGAAGGTCACGTTCCGCGAACCGGCGCCTCGCGGCAAGTTCGATTTGGTCGTCGATATCAATTTCCGCATGGACACGTCGGCACTCTACTCCGACATCGTTTTGCCGACTGCGATGTGGTACGAAAAGAACGACCTAAACACGACGGACCTTCACTCGTTCGTACACGTGCTAGGCGCTGCCGTGCCACCGGTTTGGGAATCGAAGACCGATTGGGACATCTTCAAAGCCTTTGCCAAGAAGGTGAGCGAGATGGCACCGCTCGCGTTCCCCGAACCGGTGAAGGACCTGGTCGCGCAGCCGCTCATGCACGATACACCGGATGAAATTTCACAGCCGCAAATACTGAATTGGGAAGCCGGCGAGTGCGAACCGATCCCCGGCAAGACCATGCCGCACGTGCGGGTGGTAAACCGCGATTACACGCAAATTTATAAGAAGTACATCTCGCTCGGACCAAATGTTCCCACCGATGGGATGTCGTTCAACGGCGTACACGTACCGGCCAAGAAATTCTACGAACAACTGCTTCAAAATCCGGTCACGCTTTCGCCTGACTCGCGTCACATGCGGTGTGTCGAGTGGGACGGACAGAAGTATCCGAGCCTAGAGGACCCGCTCGACGTCTGCAACACGATTCTTCACCTCGCACCCGAAACGAACGGCGACGTTTCGTACGAGACGTTTGAGCACGAGGAACACATAACCGGCGTTCCGCTCAAGGATCTCGCTGAGGGCATTCGCGGCGTTCGCATGAACTTCGGCGACATCACAAGGCAAATCAAGCGCTTATTGATTAGTCCGTGCTGGACGGGAATGGTCAACGACGGCCGCGCCTATTCGGCATGGTGCATGAACGTTGAACGATTGGTCCCATGGCGGACGACCACCGGGCGGTCGGAACTCTACCTCGACCATCCGTGGTACATCGACTTCGGCGAACACTTTGCGACGTACAAGCCGAAACTCGATCCACACCTGACGGGCGACATCGTCTTGAGTCCCGTCGACGACAAGAGCCTCATTCTTAACTACATCACCCCGCACGGAAAGTGGCACATCCACTCGACCTACTACGACAATCTTCGCATGCTTACGCTTTCTCGCGGCATGGAACCATGCTGGCTCAACGATAAGGACGCGGCGCGGATTGGCGTCGTCGACAATCAATGGGTCGAGGTCTATAACGACAACGGAGTCATGGTAACGCGCGCCGCCGTAAGCGCGCGCGTACAGCCCGGAACGTGCATGATCTACCACGCGCCCGACCGCACCATCTCGATGCCGAAATCACAAATTCGGGGCGGGCGGCGCGCAGGCGGGCACAACAGCTTAACGCGCACTCGCATGAATCCGCTTCAGATTGCCGGAGGGTACGGTCAATTCACCTATGGCTTCAACTACTGGGGCCCGATCGGCATCATGACGCGCGACACGCACTGCGTCGTGCGTGCACTTGAAAAACTAGAATGGTAAGCGGCGATCGACCGATCGTCGGGAGTTCGTAAAACATGGATATACGCGCACAAGTATCAATGGTCTTCCACCTGGACAAATGCATCGGCTGCCACACCTGCAGCATTGCGTGCAAGAACATCTGGACTGACCGTAAAGGCACCGAATACATGTGGTGGAACAACGTGGAAACGAAACCCGGAACGGGCTATCCGACCACGTGGGAAGACCAAAGCAAATATAAAGGTGGCTGGGTCAAAGACGGCGACAAATTGCGGCTCAAACTACAAGGCCGCGCTGAGGGATTGGGAAACATCTTCTTCAATCCGAATTTGCCGACGATCGACGACTACTATGAACCTTGGACGTATCAGTACGACGAACTCTTCAATGCGCCCGAAGGTGACGATCAGCCGACCGCACGACCCATCTCACTGATCACCGGTAAACCGATGGACATCGAGGCAGGTCCGAATTGGGACGACGACCTCGGCGGCTCACCCGTTTATGCCAGCAACGACGTAAACCTCGACAAGCTGACCGACAAGGAACGCGAACAACTCAACGAGGTCGAACGGCTCGTCTTCTTCTACCTGCCACGCATTTGCAACCACTGTCTCAATCCGGCGTGCGTCGGAGCCTGTCCGTCAGGTGCGATTTACAAGCGCGGTGAAGACGGCATCGTTCTGATCAGTCAGGAGAAATGCCGCGCATGGCGCATGTGCATCTCCGGTTGTCCGTATAAGAAGACGTACTACAACTGGTCGACCGGCAAGTCCGAGAAATGCATCTTGTGCTATCCGCGACTGGAAACCGGACAAGCACCGGCGTGCTTCCACTCGTGCGTGGGACGCATCCGGTATCTGGGCCTCGTGCTCTACGATGCGGATCGTATTACAGAAGCTGCGCTCCACGATGACGACGACCTCGTCTACGCGCAACGCGACATCCTCCAGGATCCGTTCGACCCCGCGATCATCGCTGCCGCAAAAGCGAACGGCGTCACCGACCTGCAAATCGCGGCGGCGCAGAACTCCCCGGTCTTCAAGTTCGTGAAACTTTGGGGGCTCGCGCTACCGCTTCATCCGGAGTTCCGCACGTTGCCGATGTTGTTCTACGTGCCGCCCATGCTGCCGGTGCTCGGCAGAATGAACGAAACCGGCGTGTATGACAACTCCGGTATCGAAGGACTCGGGCAAATGCTGAGTTCGCTCGAGCAAGCACGCGTTCCGATCAAGTACATGGCGAGCCTCTTTACCGCGGGAAACACGCAGATCGTCGAAGAGGTTTACCGCAAGCAAATCGCCGTGCGCCTCTTCAAGCGGTCGCAGCGCGTCAAAGACATCACTGCCGCCGAAGCACAAGAGGCGATGCGAATCGGAAAAACGACGCCGGAGGAATGCGAGGCAATCTTCAATCTCACGTCGCTTCCGACGTTTGAAGAGCGGTTCGTGATTCCGGCAATGGCACGCGAAGAGGCAATCGAGCAGAGCCTCGATCCGTATACGCATAAACCGGCTGCCGGCTTCGGATTCCGCGA
This sequence comes from Vulcanimicrobiia bacterium, assembly GCA_024281135.1. Next base: position 4,790 of record JAMXLG010000172.1, read on the forward strand.
AACGCCGGCTCGGAGATGGTAGCTGCATGAGCATCACGACGCAGACGCGGATACTCGGGCTTTTTGCCGATTTGCTCGCGTATCCGCGCCCCGATCTGGACATCCCGGCAACGGCACGCGAGTGCCGCGCGCTCGTTGCCGAGGAAAGCCCGGAGGCGGCGGAAATGCTCGACGAGTTCATTGCGTTTGCCGATCGAACGCCGCGCGATCTGGTCGAGGAGATCTTCTCCGCGACGTTCGATTTAAACGCATCGTGCCACCCGTACGTCGGATACCACATATTCGGCGAATCGTACCCGCGCAGTCTGTTCATGATAGAGCTGAGAGCACGGTTCCGCGCAGAGGGCTTCGATCACGGTGTCGAGTTGCCGGATCACATCGCGATCCTGTTGCGGTTCGTATCGACGTGCAGTGATGAAGAGGTGCGCGATGAAATCAGTCGAGAGGCGATTCTTCCTACACTTGGTCCCATGACGCTTGCGCCGGAAAGCGCTCCGGTGCTCGATGAAGGCGAGGGGGAAGCTCCCGAGATCTTCGACATCGGCACCGACTATCGCCGCGTCCTGCAGTCGCTGGAGCGGCTCTTAAAGGCGCGCTACGGTGCACCTCGTCATCTCGAACCGGTACCTGTTCCATCTTCGGAGCGCTTAGTTTCGTAAAACACAGAACGAGCGGAGGAGCCCATGTCTGACACGTTTCTCTGGGAAGTATGGCCCTACGTCGCTTTCGCGATCTTCCTCTTCGGCGGTCTCTACCGCTATTTAAAGGACCGCTTCTCCTTCTCGAGCCAGTCATCTCAATTCTTCGAGAACCGCTTTTTGTTTTGGGGATCGACGATGTGGCATTACGCCATCATCCTCATTTTGATTCCGCACACGCTCGGATTTTTGTTTCCTCAGGCATGGGGAGCGCTCATCGAAAACCAAACGCGGCTATACATTCTCGAGATCACCGGCCTTGCGCTCGCAGTCATGGCGATCATCGGCCTGGGCACACTGATCTTGCGACGCTTAACGAACCCGCGCATCCAATTCGTCACGACGACGATGGATTGGGTGCTGCTTGCGTCGTTAGCGCTCCAAGTCGTGATGGGATTCTGGATCGCGTTCTTTTATCGGTGGGGATCGGAGTGGTATCTCCACACGTCGGTGCCGTGGCTGCGTTCGCTCGCAGCGTTTAACCCGCAAATTCAATACGTCACGGCCATGCCGGCTCCGGTCAAGATCCACATGTTCAACGCGTTCGTTCTGCTCGCTCTCTTCCCGTTCACGCGCCTCGCGCACGTCGTCACCGCACCCCTTTTCTACCTCGTGCGTCCATACCAAGTCGTCATTTGGTACCGCCAGCGCAACCTTCCATACGGCGCTCCCGCGGGAAGCGAGCGCATCGGACCGGATGTACCGTACTTGCGCCACGGTTAAGTGCTTGACTCGCATGCGCGCTTTCAGCGGATATGTCAGATAAGTTCGTTTATCGCTGTTCCGGCGCTGCTCGCGATATTGACGGAGACGCAATACCGCATACAAGACCGCTCGACGGATTTTCTTGTATTGCCTCCGTTCGCAGTTGTGATCTATCTGATTTTTCGAGAACCTTACGGCAAGGCGGCGAATGTGCGATCGATCGTCATCTTGCCCGTCTTGGGCGCAGTGGTCGGTCAGCTGAGCTTCCGGTACTTCGGACTCACGCCGCTCGGAGTCGCTATCGACACGCTTTGCGTTTTGACGCTGCAATCGCTCCTGCACGCGCATATGCCGCCGGCACTCGCACTCTCCGTCCTCGCGATGCTGCTGCGCGTTCAGTCGCTGACATACACGGTCGGCGTTGCCGAAGCGTCGACCTCGATCGCAATCATCTTCTTTCTGTGGCGACGGTACGTGATCGCGCCTCTTCGCCGGACATCACCCCCTAAAGTAGCGCCGAGTCACCCCGCCGTTTTGCCGGAGGTACGTCAATGAGCACGAGCACAAGCACAGGGACAACGTTGACCGCCCCACCGTTTCCATTAGACGGTAACGCCGGCACGTACGACGGAGAACCTGTTCTAGATTACGTCAAGCCGCCGCAGTTACTCAAAACCATCTCCGACACAGGCGCGGCAAAAGGCGATTTACCCATCAGCAAAATTCTCGTAAGGGGCATGTTCGGCGGCGCGTTCCTTGCATACGGAACGGCAATGGCCTTCTTCGGCATCGCACAAGGGTTGCCGCCGATTGTCGCCGACGCGCTCTTCCCCCTCGGATTCATCTGCATCAACCTTCTGCAAGTCGATTTGGCCACCGGTTACTTCGCACTCGTTCCGGTCGCGTACATGGACGGGCGTATCACCTTCGGAAAGATGCTACGCGCCTTCTTCTGGGTCTACGTCGCGAACCTGATTGGAAGTTTGATTGTGATGGGCTTGCTCTGGGCGGCGCTTACGATGACCGGTAAGGCGGCTGACACGACCGGAATTTCAACAGTTCTTGTCAAGGTCGGCACCGCCAAAACGATTCACTTCGAGCAATTCGGCATGGCGGGCGCATTTACGGCATTCATCAAAGGCATCTTGTGCAATTGGTTCGTGACGCTGGGTGTCGTACTGCCCTACATGACGCGGTCCGTCATTGGCAAAGCGATCGCCACGTTCGTCCCGATCTATATGTTCTTTGGTATGGGCTGGGAACACTTAGTGGTCAACATGTTCGTCATTCCATCAGCGATAGTGTACGGCGCCCATATTTCGCTCTACGATTGGTGGATCGGAAACGAGCTGCCCGTCACGATCGGAAACTTCCTCGGAGGCTTCCTCTTAACGGGCTGCGCAATTGCATTCATCTATGGAACGCGTAAGGAGCCGGTGGCTGCAACGCGCGGGACAGTTGCCGCTGCGCGATGACGAAGGTGTGCCCAATGCGGACGATCCGGCGTCCGGTGATGAGATAGGATATCGTCTCTGCACCGAGCTGGTCTCGATCGGTGAATTGCGGGCAGCCGTCGACTACATGCGGCGCAAAGTAAACCGGGCGCGCAAAGCGTCGCCCGCAAATTCCCTCATGCAGCTTCGGCTGCTCTCTCAGTATGCCGCAATACTGGAGATCACCGAGACGTACGGAGAAGCAGAATTTCTTCGCGCGAAGGCAGTCGAAATCGCAGAAACCGGAAGCGTTTCACCCGAAGACGCCGTCGACGCGTACCTCCGGTACGGACTGCTTCTCACGAAAAACCGGAATTACAACGCGGCGATAGAGCCGCTCAAAGAAGCTATTCGCCGTGCTGAAGCGCTCGATGGACCCCTCCCGATCGAACAGCAGATCATCCTTGCCAAGGCGTGGAGAGGATTACAGCAAGCCTACGAAGGCATGGGGGAACTTTCAGAGGCCACAAATGCATTGGATACGCTCGAAAACGTCAAGCGGCTGATCCGATACTTAGTTTTTTCGATGTCGAGGTGAAGCAATGTACATTATCGACGGCAAACCGGCGTGTCTCATCATTACCGAGAATCTTACGCGTCCACATCCCGACGGCGAACGTCACTTCTACCCTGCATTCGTCAAAGCGTTCGAGCCCGGCTACGATGCTACGGACTGGGATTACGGCGTTGACTACACGCAAGCGCAGCAACAGGTAGAGACTTTTAACGCCGAACACGGCGTGAACAAAGACGCCGCCATCCTCATCATTACGTCATCGATGTTTCCGAGAGCCCCGATTTCAATTGCTGATATCTATCGTGCGAACCAAGAAGAACCCGTTGACGCGACTTAAAACGCTCCGGGATAATCCGAGCGCAGTGCTTGTTTGAGTTTCGTTTCGGCAAACCGGTCGATGGCATCCAAAATGATCGGCCCTGCCTGCTCCGCGCCGTGCTCACGTAACCATTCCAATGCAGCGTTCACGCCGGAGGGAACGGCACGATCCGCCGCGATGTCATCGACCAACTGATCGGCTCGCGCTTTAACGGCGTCGTCCCAATGTTGAACTTCGGCGTGCTCTGCGAGCGATCGTTTTACGCGGTTAATGTCATCGGCTCTCCACGGGTAGGCGTTGCCGCATTGCCAGCAATATGCGTGGTACGGCACCCATTTCAGCATCTCGCCGTCGCCGGGGAGCGGAGCGTTACATTGCGGACATGCGGTAATCACCGCTTCGCCGCACTTCGCGCAATGTTTGGGAGTAAGCGAAGCGTCGGTAAGCCACGCAAAAACATGGCCGTTCATGCATACCGCGGCGCATGCTCCGAAACGCGCAGCCGATAGCGCAGGCAACTCAATGGGATCGTTCGGTGTATCTTCGAACATGGACAGTTATTCTACCCAAGTGATCGGGCTGCTCTCGGCGCAGCGGTGGCTCGCTCTGGCAATCGTCGATGATGATGGTCTCCCTACGATCAGCTATATTCCCTACGCAATTGCCGGAAACGCGTTCGGCATCGTCGTTAGCCGATTATCGGCGCACACCGCTCCGCTGCTCGCGCGCCGGCCGGCATCGGTGCTTTTCGTCGATACCGAAACCCAGACGACCGACGCCTACACGCGAGCCCGGCTAGCAATTAGAGTGTCGGTTTCACCGCAGGATGCTGACACTGCAGCCGCCGACACGATTTGGTCTGCGCTCGAGCAGCGTCAAGGCGAGACAGCGCGAACGTTGCGAGCGTTACCCGATTTCAGCGCGATCTCGCTCGAGCCGATCGACGGCCGCCTCGTTCTCGGATTCGCGTCGGCACGCGACCTCAGCGCTTCCACGATCGCGAAATTCCTGGAACACGCGAGCTAACCGCTACTAGAAGGTATAATGGGACTATGGGACGGCGTTTGCCGGACCGCTTGGGTCCCAACGTAGCAAGGAGACCGTGGACGCGCGCCGAGCGTCGCGTCGTGCTGCGCGGTTTTTTGGGTCGCTTCACGATTGCCGTCGAGCCGTTGGTCGTAGCAATATTCTTCGCGCTCTTGCCGATCGGCATGATGCTGCGAAAACAGGAAGCGGCGTTGCTGCTCGCTCCGATATTCGGAGTTGCGTCAATCGCTTTTCTCATCTATGCCATCATACTGATCGCGCCCTCGGCGCGCGCGCTCTTCGAAACGTTCAGACCAATCTACACCGTCGACGGCTACATCCGTTACCGTATCTCCAAAGATGGAGAACCCGTATACTACGTGGCTGCGCTCGATTCCGAACACATGATTCTCGGTGAATGGCCTCTCGTCGAGTGGCCGCAATCCATACGAGAGCGTCAACTGTGGCCGGTCGTCGTGGAGTTCAGTCCCTATGGCGGCATTCACAAAATCGACGGTCAACCAACGGGCGTGCTTCCCGCCGAAATTTCGCCGTTCGGCGTCGGCATCGCAAACGACGATTGGCGTCATAAAAAAATGGGATGAATGCCCTCTCTTAGCCCGGAATCAGGGCGCGACCGCAAAGATCGCAATAGGTGTAACGAGGCTTCGATGAACGCTCCGTCACCGGTGTGCCGGCTTCTTCGCGCGCACGCTCGGGTTTCATCATCTCGGTTTCGGTTTCGAGCGCGGTAACGATACCGTTGGCCTCTTCGTCGCTAAGCGCTCCATCTATTCGCCCGTAAGATCTCGGGTAGTACCATCCGTCGACAAGTAGCCTAAGCCGCACTTCGCCGCGTTCTTCGGCTCGCGCGGCAACTTCTCGCGGTGTGAGCGGCGAGCGGTGATGCGGAAGCAATCCGCGCGCATCGACGGCGCGTATCGCGCGCGACCACAGCGACTCGTTCATCGCCGCCACATCCGCACAATCACGACCAAGCCCAAAACCGCGACGGCGTCGACGGCAAGCGCCCACGGAGTAAGTGTCGTCCACAACGTTCTGCGAGTGGCCCGCACGGGAACCGGATTCGCAACGTTCGGCGTCGTCGATAGTATTGTAGTTCCGGGCGCAACCGTTGCTTTGGCAGCGGCTTGCTGCGCACGCGCGATCGAACGCGGCACCGTTACCGACGCGTATGCCAACAACAACGATGCAACAAGCGCCGCCAGTGCGAGCGCAGTAAGCGACACTCGCAGACGGAGCTGCGGACTAAGCAAGCCAGCAGATGACGGCATGATCGTGCGAACGGTCGAGCAACGGTACGATGCTCTGTGGAAGCGATAAGACGCCTTCAGGACGCGCCAATAACTCGGCTCGATGCATGCGTCCGGCGATGACGCACACGCCGAGGTACGCGAGCCCAATCAACCCAACCTCGAACGGTAAATGCAGCGCGATCACGCGCGTATTGAACGTCGCAGCGTAAGCGCTCACGAGCAGCAGCGCCGCAAACGCCGCCCACGTCACGACCTGCGGTCGAGCGCGCCATTCGCGCGCGACGATCACGCTCCCAACGAGACTCGTTCCCGCTGCGAGCATGCCGACGAGCGGAGCGATCGAGAGCGGATGCGCGTGGATGGCGAACAAAATGCCGATCGCAACGGCAGTCAGCGTCGCTCGAAGGCTACCACGCATGCGGAAGAGCGCGATGGCAATGACAACGGAGACAACGAGCAGTGCTATATCGAGGGCTGCCCACAGCGCCGGAAGCGCGATGAGAAAGTACGCCACGATCGCAACGAGCGCCGTCACGGCACGCAGCAGCCAATCGGCATGAAGAACGTTGAGCCGCACTTCGACTTGCGCGTCCTCTCCGTACCTAGGAATCTCAGCCTGCGTACGGAGCAGGTGCGGTTCTTTGTAATAGAACGCCGGATCGACACGGCGCAGCCAATCGATCACTGCAAGACTACCTCACGAGTAAATACCGGCACGTGGTCCGGCGTTAACGTCACGATCGGGAGACGTTGTTGCTCGACCTGCTCGCGTTGGCGCAAGCTGACGAAGACGACGGCGGTTCCGTGCCGCCGAACTTCATCGACGAGGATCCGCGAAATCGTTGGTCGGTCGCCGTTTAGGTCGATCGCCGCGAGTTGCGTCTGCAGGCGATCGAGATCCATATCGCGCGAACGCATGCGCAACGTCAAAATGTCGCGCATTCCACGCTGGGCGATGAACCGTACGTTGAGCCGAAGCGCGGCGAACGTCCGGGACAACGCATAGACGAAGCAAATCGCTTTTTCTAAGCGATAGCGATGCAACTCGTCATCGCCGTCACGCGGCGGTGCCGTGTCCAATATGAGGCTGAGATCGTCGGCGCTCGGATCTTGAAATTCGCGCACGTAGAAACGGCTTGGATCGGGCGTTCGAAGTGACAGGACGCGATGGATCAACTTCGGCGAATCACCGGGGCGGTATTCGCGCACCCCGACATACTCTTCGATCGCGGTCGGGAGCTTTTCGAACCGGCCGGCTGACGCGTGCCGGCCGGCAAGCAACGAATCAACGAACGGCTGCAGCTGATAGATCGCCGGCAACACCGTGACCGCATGCATGGTATCGAAGACTGCGGTCACACGCACCGCGCTGCCGGGAAGCGCAACAGCGGCGCGGAACGGCCCGATCAACAGCATGCCGCGCCGGTTTGTCGTGACATCCCATTGCGATGCTCCCGCCAAGCGTCGAGAAAGGATCGGGATCTCCGCCCATGGCCCGGCCTCGAGCACCGAGCCGGCGACCGAAAAACGCGCGTTCGTCAAGACGCCGATCGCGGGAAACGAGCGCCGCGCAAGACCGAGCGAGACGCGCAGCCGGAAACTGCTCAGCGCTCGCGTTCGCGTCGGAACATCCACGCGCCGGATTCGAATTCCGCTCACAGCACTGAGTGTGGCGATGGTCGTCAAGCCGATCCAGAGAAGCGGAAAGGCGACGGCGAAGACGACAAAGGCTCCGATCGCCATATGAAACACCCCTGAAATCACCGCAACAACCAACGATACGGCGAACATCGCGATACCGATCGGCGGTGCGATCGCGAACTCGAAGTGCGCCGGCCGCTTCATGTCCGCGCTTCTTGCGCCGGAAACGGAACGGTATCAACGAGACGACGTACGACTTGCGTCTTCCATTCGGTCATACTCATCAACGATTCCGGCATGACTTTCGGAATGAGCCGGTGCGGCAGGGCATGAACGAAGAGGCTCTTGACGTCGTCGGGGGTCACGTACACGCGCCCTTGAACGAGCGCGTATGCGCGAGCAAGTTGCATTAGCTGAACCGCCGCGCGTGGACTCGCACCGAGCACGAGTTCGTCCGATATTCTCGTTTGCCGTACCGTTGCAATGATATAGCGCAGCAGACGGTCGTCAATGACGACGTTTGTAACGAGCGACATCAGCTCGCGCACACGATCGATTGTAAGAACTGCCGGAACGCTGCTCAGCGGATCTTCCGACATGCGGTCGCGAAGAATTTCAACCTCTTCTTCTTCGCCCGGATATCCCGGCGAGAGCAACAACTGGAAACGATCGAGCTGCGCCTCCGGCAGATCGTTTACACCCGAGTGTTCGATCGGGTTTTGCGTCGCGATCACGATAAACGGATTCGGAAGCGGATGCGTACGCCCGTCCACGGTGACCTGCCCCTCTCCCATCGCTTCCAAGAGCGCGCTCTGCGTTCGCGGCATCGCGCGATTGAGTTCGTCTGCAAGCACAATGTTCGCGAACACCGGTCCCGGAACGAACACATCCTTCCGCGGATCGACGTAACCGGTGATGTCGACCGGAAGCAGATCGGGCGTGCATTGAATGCGCCTGAACTCGCAAGAGATCGAGCGCGCAAGAGTCCGTGCGAGCATCGTCTTTCCGACCCCCGGACGATCTTCGAGCAACACGTGGCCCCGCGAGAGCAGCGCCGCGACGACGAGGCGCACGACCTCGTGCTTGCCGATGATCACGCGTTCGATATTGGCAATCAGCCGCTCGACGTCGTCGCGCGCCCCGTCGAGTGCAAGCGTGCTGTTCATGTGGTGCGTCCGGGTTCGCGTCGCGACGCAAGCGCAATCGGCAAGCTATTGAGAGCAAATGGGATGAGCCATCTCGACGCAAGCGCAACGATTGCCGCGATCAGCAGAATCGCGGCTGCGGTGTAGATCGCAGAAGTCGACGGAAGATCGACGACGAGCCGCTCACCAACGCCGCCAAAGAGCCCCGCGAGTCCGCGCCCGGGAAGGTCCGGACGCTGAAACAGATAGAGCGCAAGCACGACGCCGAGCCATCGGGCACCACTGCCGATGAGCCGGGCCGGTTCGACGCGCCAAGAGAATTGAGGTAAAAGGCGCCCGGCAACGGCGCGCAGCAAAAAGTTCAATTCGGCGCCGAGGGCAAGAACCGCGAGGACGACTGATACGACGAGCGCAACGCGCAGCAACGTGAATCCGCTCTCAAACCCTGCAACCACGAACGGGAGTGCAACCAGAAACGAGAGCGCACCGACGGATACGGCGTCCGCTAGGCTTGCAACGACTTCAGCACGCGTGTGCAATTGCACGCAATGCGAACACAGGAGCAGCGGTCCCGAGATTCTTGGCCGATGCCGCATGAACGCAAGAATCCACACAGCGACGGCAATCGCTTCGAACGCGAGGAGAAGCGTAAACGACAGGTAGCCGGGCACGACCGGCATCATTGGCTACGGCGAAAGGTGTGACGGCGGCAATTCAAGGTTCGTCGAACCCACCGCGGGCCACACATGCCCCCAAGGCGACGCTGCAATAACAAACGACCCTTGCATGATCGCAAGCAGAATCGAAAACAGAACGAACAACAGCGCTCCATTTGGAATTCCGAAGCCCAGCTTGTCCCGCATGTGGACGGGTGGGATCTCGCTACTCGAAGCGGCGTGCACGTCGTGGCTCATGAGTGATGTACTCCCATGATGTGCAACGAAGCTAATAGTGCAAAGACGCATCCGAGCACCATCAGCCCGAGGAGGACTTTCGTAACGACGGCATCGAGCCCGCGCGCGTCCCAGTCATTGCGCAACTGGACGGTTGCCGTGACTCCCACGATAATCGCGCCTATCCCTGCGAGCAATCTTTCAACCGTTGCTGCATCCATAATTCACCATAAATAGAAGAGCCAGAAGAGCGCGACCCAGATCACGTCGACGAAATGCCAATAAAGCGTCCCGCACGTGAGTCCGAGGTATTTCGATCCGGTGTAGACGCCTCGATGTGCCTGAATTCCGAGAACCGCAAGGAAGCAGACGCCCACGAACACGTGAAATCCGTGCATGCCGGTCAAGGTAAAGAACGAGGCGCCCCAAGTGCTTCCGGGCCACGTCACGCCGTCGTGCATTACGCCGGTCCACTCATGCGCCTGACCGAGCAAAAACCCAATGCCGAGAATGATCGTCGCGATGAGCCAGAGGTAGAACTTCGTCTTATGTAAGTACTTCCAATTCTCCAAAGCGAAATGCATCGTTACTCCGGAGCCGAACAGAACCACGGAGTTGAACGCTGCATAGCTCGTGTCGAACCACGGCAGCTGATGGCCGTTGACAAATGGCGGCCATGTAGGTGCCGACGTGCGCAAGTACACATATGCGAAGATGAACGACGAGAACAATATGCAGTCGCTGAGCAGTATGAGCACGAAGCCCAGCAGCCGTATGTCCCGAGTTTCCCAGTAAACAGGATCGACTTCGTTAAAGCGCGCGGCGACTGCCGCGTGCCTGCCGAGATGCGGCGCAGTAACTGCAGCCATACCGCTATGCTCCCGCCAGTGCCGGTTGCGGCATCAACACCTTGCCGTATTCGGGATACGGCTCGATCGCATTGTCGGTGTATTTATACGGCAACGGCTTCTCGAAGTCGTACGGACCCGCCGAGACTTCGGGAATCGACTTGAAGTTGTAATATGGCGGCGGAGAATTGATCGTCCACTCTAACGTGCGCGCCCCCCACGGGTTGATACCGGCGATCTTCCCGTGCTTGATACTCCAAATCGCGTTGAAGACGAGGAGCCCAATCGACGCGACCATCATGAACGAGAACGCCGTCTCGAACTGATTCCAGAACACTGCGTCCGGATTCGACGCTGCGAAAGTGGTATAGGAGGCGTAGCGCCGAGGCATGCCTTCGATGCCAAGCCAGTGCATCGGTCCAAACGTTCCATTGAGTCCGATGAAAAACAGCCAGAACCCCAGCTGACCCAGCCGCTCGTCCAATAGGCGGCCCGTCGCTTTTGGATACCAGAACGGAACAGCGGCGAGGAACCCCATCACCGCGCCGCCTGCAACGACGTAGTGGAAATGTCCAACGACGAAGTAGCTGCCGTGCAGATGGAGATCGACCGGAACCGACGCTAAGAAAATCCCGGTAATGCCTCCGAACGTGAACGTGATCAGGAATCCAAGTGCATAGAGCATCGACGTAGTGAAGTGAATCGTACCGCCCCAAAGCGTTGCAACCCACGAGAACATCTTGATGCCCGTGGGGATGCCGATCGCGTACGTGAGAATCATGAAGGGTAACTGCAGCCACGGCGCGAGTCCACTCGGGAACATGTGGTGCGCCCAAACGGTAAACGCGAGCAGCGCGATTGCCATCGACGAGAACGCGATCATCTTGTAGCCGAAGATCGGCTTACGAGCAAACACTGGTAACACTTCGGAGACAACGCCGAACGCCGGAATGATGAAGATATAGACCGCCGGATGCGAGTAGAACCAGAACATGTGCTCGAAGAGCACCGGACTTCCGCCACGCGCCGGATCGTACCACGGAATGTTCCAGACGTGCGCGAGGAAGAGCGCGCCGACCGCTACGGAAAGCGCCACGGTCGCAAACATGTTCATCAGCGCTGTTGCAAACGTTGCCCAGCAAAAGAGCGGCATCCGCGTCCAGGTCATTCCAGGTGCGCGCATCTTGATGATCGTGACCATGAAGTTCATCCCGGTCAGGGTTGAACTTATGCCAACGGTGAAGATGGCAGCGCACCATAGCGCGCCTGCCGTTCCGTCAGCGAGCGAAATCGGCGGGTATTCCGTCCATCCAGCGTGCGGACCGCCGAAAAGCATCGAGCTAAAAAGAATAACCGCAGCGATTGGCAGGATCCAAAAGCTGATCATATTCAGCCACGGGAACGCGACATCACGCGCACCGATTTGCAACGGCATCACGAAGTTTCCGATCGCACCCGTCACGAGCGGTATCAGCACGATCCACACCATCGCGGTACCGTGCATCGTGAACATTTCGTTGTACGTGTTGTGGTCCATGATGGCGCCGTTCGGATCGGTCAACTGCAAGCGCATGAGTTCCGCGAACGAGCCGGCGATCAGCATGATCAGCATGCCGGTAATGAAGTACTGGAACCCGATTATCTTGTGATCGAGCGAGAAGACGTATTTTCGAACGAACCCCTGCGGCGCGGGATGAATGTGCCCGTGCGCTTCCTGGACTTCTTCGTGAGTATGTGTATGCGTTCCAGCAGTATCCATGGCCCCTCTACTTTAGGCTCGTGAGATAAGCGACGAGATTTGCGATGTCTTTATCGGAGAGTCCGTTGGCTTGACGGTTAGGCATCGAACCAATCGGACCGGTAAAACCGTTTTGTAAAATCCAAGCGATGTTCTGGGGCGTCGGCGGCTTGCCGGTGACGAGCGTCGGATGTTGCGGATCGTCGGTGATGTGCAATAATCCGGGGCCGACGAGTTTCTGATCAAACGGAGTCGGCGGATAGTGATGGCACGCCGAGCACGTTTGTTGAAACTTGGCTTGACCCGCAGCGGCGGTTCCACCGCTGAGATTGATCGGTGCGGCGGCGGCGGCCTGGGCCTTCTTTTGGCCCTCGAGCCAAGCGTTGAACGCGGGGACCGTATCAACGACGAGTTTCCCTTGCATCTTGCTGTGATCGATGCCGCAAAACTCCGAACAGGTGATAGTAAACGTCCCTGTGCGATCGGGAGTAAAGTTGAGATTCTGCACTAGGCCGGGAACCGCGGCCATTTTGAGCCTGAACTCCGGTACCCACCACTGGTGAATCACGTCTGCAGAGGTTATCAGGACGCGCACGGGCACACCGACCGGAATATGCATTCCCTCGGTTGTAGCGGTCACCGGTGTTTTCAAACCCGGGTAGCGGGCTTCGAAAAAGAACTGGTGAGCAATGACTTCCGTTGTCAGTCCGGGTGAGGACACACCGAATTGAATCTTGTGCCAAACGTTGATGCTGAGCCCCGTCAAGATAATCAGCAGGAGCGTCGGAAGCACCGTCCACCAGAACTCGAGCGTCGGTTGGTCGTGAACGGGAACACCGATCGCGTCGACGGGGTCGCTTGCCCGCGCGCGAAACGCGATAGCAAAGTAAATCACGTATCCCGCGACGATGACCATGATATCGCCGCCGAAAACTGCCATGAATTTGAACAGGCCGTCTACATCTGAGGCGCGATCGCTAACGGGATCTGATGCGCTCGGTAACAACCAATCAATATTGGCGAACAGCCAGTACAACGTGTTCGCAATGCAAATGAGCAGCAATATGGTGGTTACTTGCCAGAAGCCGGGGCCAAGGCCGCGGAAGCGGACGATGTTGGGCCCCGATGCGATTTGCTGAGCCAAAACTTCCACCCCTCCACCGAAATTTATTTACCCTGCTCTCGCGCCTCCCTTCGCGAAAACGCGTGTAATATCGGCATTTTTGCTCGTGTAACCGAAGTGGAACCGCAGTGGAACTGCGGAGTAATCAAATGATTAACCTACATACGGTTTCGCGGGATAACGGCGATCGAGAATCAGCCCGATGGCTGTTCCGATCAACACACCATAAATCGCACCGACCACGACACTTCCCATCGGATAGCCGATGGCTGCACCAAGCGCAAGACCGATTATCACTGCGGGCCAAACTTTTCGTTGCATAGAGAAGCCTCCGAATAGATATAATCGTACCATGCCGACAAACAAACAACGCGGTGCCGCGGCCGAAGTCGCGCAACGGATCAAACTCGCTCGGATGGATCCGTCCAAACTCGACGAAGCCGATCGAGATCCAAACGATAAGCCGCCCGCATATGCCGACGTACTAATGGGCGAGACGGCGTTCTCCATCGAAGACAATGCCAAGTTGACGGATACCGACTGGGACGTGATCGAGCTGGCGTTGGTAAACTACGCCGGTCCGGACAGCAGGTCGTAAAACATCGATGCCGGACACGAATTTAGGAGAAATCGCGCGTAAGCTCTTGCCGCTGCTCACCGAGTTCAAAGCCGAAGCAAACCGCGTGACGGACGAGAACGCGAAGCGCGACGCCGTCATCTTACAGGACTATATGATGCGCAAGTACCCACGCATCGTGATCTTCCTCGCCTGCGTCGACACGCTCGGAGAATTAGCAGAACACGCTCCCGACTAGCGAGTTAGTGCACTTCGGGATCGCCGTTGGTTCGTACTTCGCTGGTCGGGTCGGGTTTTCGCGGGTGTTCTTGTTGACGGCGCTCGTACCGTTCGATGAGAATCCGCTTGCGCAGCGCTTCGATTTCACCACCCGATAATACGCGCGTCCCTGCATGCTCGTGTTCGGCCGCAATATGATCGCACACTTCACACTCGGGCACCGGTTCGTTTCTACGCGTCTCCAGTACCGTGAAACACTCGCACGGGCCTAATACATCGCCTGCAGTCATGGGAGCGCCTTCAACACTTCGACTGCGTGATCTAGCACCGTCACTTTCGGCCAAACGTAGACGAGCGTTCCCGTTCGATCGAAGAGAAACGTCGAACGCTGAATGGCGTTCTT
>JAMXLG010000173.1 GCA_024281135.1 Vulcanimicrobiia bacterium
GCGCGCAAGCGTGGTCTGCCGTATATGGCGCTGATGGTGACAGAAGATAACGCGGCGGCGCGGGCGCTCTACGAACGCGCAGGCTACCTGACGGAGCGGCGATTGCTGTGCAAGATGCTGTAAGTCCCCGCGGATGGCGGCGAATCCTGATCGGCTTTGTCGTTCTCGTCGTAATGATCGTTGCGTTTGTTTTTGCTGAACACATTCCAAGGACGCTAACGATTTTTCTGATCGCGGCGTTCATCGCGTTCGGCGTGCAGCCGATCGTTTTGCGGCTCGAATTGCGCAAAGTCCCGAAGCCGTTTGCTATTACGATCGTCTTCCTCGTTCTGTCGCTGCTCATGATCCTTGGACTGGTGATCTTTATTCCGCTCACCGTCGCGCAGTTGCAGACGCTCTTGAGCAACGTGCCCGCGTACGTCGCGACCTTGCAGAGCTGGCTTTCGCATTTGGAGATCTGGATGCAAGGCCACGTTCCAGGTTTTCGCCTGCCTCCGAACGCGTTCGACGTCTCTACGTTCGGCACGGCTCGTTTACAACAGCTTGCGACAGGAACGCTTACGTCGCTCGGGACCGTCCTCGTCGGAACGGCGACCGCGTTCTTCGTGGCCTTCTCGGCAATCGTCTTGTCATTTT
Organism: Vulcanimicrobiia bacterium; assembly: GCA_024281135.1. The sequence goes on from JAMXLG010000173.1 coordinate 637, forward strand.
TCTTCTTGCTCAACGACACGAAAATTGCCGAGGGCTTCACCTCGATGTTTCCGGCTTCGCGTCGCGAGACGGCAAGGAAACTAGCGGCCGAGATCACGGACACGTTCGGCAGTTACATTTCGGGACAGGTGATCGTCTGCGCAATCAACGGCATAGTGATCACCATCCTTTCAGCGCTGATCGGATTCAAATTCTCGCTCATTCTCGGTATAATCAGCGCGATTGCCTACGCGATTCCCGTGATCGGAATGCTAATCGCACAGGCTATTGCCGTTGTTCTGTGCGCGCCGCAGGGCGGCTGGATGATTCTCTGGGTCCAGGTGATCATGTTCGGCATGGCGCGTATCAGCGACAACGTGTTGGTGCCGAAGATCATGGGTCAATCGGTTGGCGTTTCACCGATCGGCGTCATGTTTGCGAGCTTCGCAGGCGGCGAGTTGTTCGGAATCCCCGGATTATTGCTTGGAATTCCGGCGGCGGCGCTGATCAAAATTCTGTGGCGATACTTCGTCGCACCGTGGCTGCACGCGCAGTTAGGCCAGGAGTGAGTGACGATCCACTCGTACGGTTTTACGAGGGAGTAGCGCCGGACAATCGCGGGCGGTATCTCAAAGATGTCCTCGCGTTTGACGACAATGCGCTGGAATACACGCACGATTATATCCAGTGGCTCTTCCCGATCACGACGGTCGGCGTAAATCCATTCGCGCCACCCGTAAGTGATGCGACGATTGATGCATTTCGCGAAGAGTCATCGTTGCGCGCGGCACAATGTCGCGCTTTTGACCGGATGCTCGCGTTCTACGGTCTCGAACGTGCAGGAGATGAGATCGTGCCGGCTTCAGATTTTGATGCGCACCGGCACTGGCTCAGTGCCGGAAATCACAATCATCTGCGCTTGACGCGAATCCTCAAATCCCTTCGACTCCTCGGCAACGAAGCCGACGCGCGAGCGTTGCACGCGTGCCTGACGACGATCGCGGCACGCGAGCGCGTGGCCGGCCATCGCAGCATCTCCAATGACACGCTTCGATTTTGGGACGACGCGGTCACACGCTAGTTGGACTACATGCTCTCCGGTGCGGAGACGCCGATTAAATCGAGCACTTCGGCGAGGACGGTCTTCGCAGCGAGGCAGAGCGCGAGGCGTGCGATGCGCGTGTCGCGATCGTCGACCAGGATGCGGCATTCCGTATAAAACTGATGGAAGTCCGACGCGACGTCGCGCGCATATTTCGCGAGGCGGTGTGGCGCTTCGTGATCGACGACACCGCGTACAACGTTGGGAAACTCCCACAAACGGCGCGCGAGCGCCATCTCTGACGGCTCCGAAAGCGTCGCGAGCGATGGCTGCTGACTGCGTGCAGTAACGACATCTTGCGGATGGGCGTTCTTGAGAACCGAAGCAATCCGTGCGTGCCCGTATTGCACGTAATACACCGGATTCTCGTTGCTTTGCTCGACAGCAAGCTTGAGATCGAATGTCAGCGGCGATTCCGTCGCCAGCATGACGAAGAAGAAGCGCGTCGCGTCGACACCGACTTCGTCGAGAATTTCATCGAGCGTGATGATGTTGCCGGCGCGTTTGCTCATGCTCACCTGCTCGCCGCCGCGCATCAGCGTCACCTGTTGCGAGATGAGCACGTCGAGATGCCCGGGAAATCCCATCGCCGCCGCAGCTGCTTTTAGGCGGCCGATGTAGCCATGGTGATCGGGCCCCAGAATGTCGATGACGCGATCTGCCCTGCTCAACTTTTCGAAGTGGTACGCGATGTCGGGCGCAAAATACGTCGGCGTACCGTCGCTGCGAATAATAACGCGATCCTTATCGTCGCCGAACTCCGACGTGCGGAAGTACTGCGCGCCTTCGGATGTATAAATCAAGCCCATCCCGCGCAACTTCTCGAGGTCCTCGTTCATGCGACCGCTCTCGCGAAGCTCTTTTTCGCTCTGCCAGAGATTGTATTGCACGCCGAAGCGCTCGGCGGTGGCACGTTGTTCCGCGACAATCGTGTCGCGGCCAAACTTTGCAAAATACGGCAGCCACTCCGATTCCGGAGCATTCCGCCACTTCTCGCCGTCGCGTTCGGCAATCGTCTGCGCGATCGGCGTCAAATACTCGCCGGGATAGCCTTCTTCCGGGAACGGAAATGAGGCATCGAAAAGCTGCATGTACCGCGCGTAGATCGACCGGCCGAGCGTTTCGACCTGGCTACCTGCGTCGTTGATGATCCATTCGACGAACACGTCGTATCCGCAAAAGCGGAACGAGCGCACGAGCGCATCACCGATAGAAAGCGCACGTCCTTGCACGACGACGAGCGGACCGGTCGGATTCGCGCTGCCGAATTCGAGCGAAATCTTCGAACCGTTCGGCGGATGCTTCCCATAATTGGAACCGTCGCGAAGGATCGTCGCGATCAGGGTTTGCCATACAACGGGTGCGAGACGCACGTTGATGAACCCGGCGACGGCCTCGATGCTCGAAAAGAGCGCTGCGACGTTCGGCGCCTGTTCGCGCAGATCCGCAATAATCGTCGACGCGACATCGCTCGGAGAGCGGCGCGCTACCTTCGCCAGCGAAAACGCGACGTTCGTTGCGAAATCGCCGAATTCGGGGCGTCGCGGCGCTTCGAACCCAACCTTCGCCGCATTGGCTTCAGGATAACGAGCCGTGATGACGTCGATCAACGCCGCGGCGAACGCGTTGAGCGCGTCGTCCGGCAGCATTGCTGAACTAGTGATGGTAGGGTTCATTCCGTGAAATCTTCGCTGCGCGGTAGAGTTGTTCCAGCACGATCATGCGTGCCCACTCGTGGAGAAACGTTAGTTGCGAGAGCGACCATTTGAAGTCAGCGCGTTCCATTAACGCGTCGCCGGCGCCGTATGTTCCGGCTACGACAAAGGTCAAGCGCGATGTGCCCTCATGCATCATGTCGTCGATTTTGCGCGAGAGCGCCTGACTGGAAAGTTCGGTCCCGGTTCGTTCGAGCAGCCATACCGATTCATCGGGGCGCAGTAGTTTGAGAACGCGTTCGGTTTCGTCGCGAATTGCGGCACCAGGATTGCTTCCCGATGCAGCGCGCACTTCGACCTCTTCGTACGGAACGAGCGGGCGCAAGCGCTTGCGGAACTCCGCGCACGCATCGGCTATATATGGCGTGCGAAGTTTGTCGACGGCGACGAGCCGCAGTTGCATTGCATCAGCATACCAAACGCCTTCAAACCAGCGCCGCGTAGCGGCTGCCGCGCCGTTCGACCAATCCCTCGAATTCGAGTAATGCGAGCGCCGCTAGAAGGTCGGCCGTGCTTTGTTTTCCGCCCTCGGCGAGTTCGTCCAAACTGCATTCGCCTTGG
>JAMXLG010000174.1 GCA_024281135.1 Vulcanimicrobiia bacterium
TCAATTTTGGACGCCACGAAGTCGCGGATTATTTGATCAACAACGCGATCTTTTGGCTCCGCGAATACGAAATCGACGGCTTGCGTGTCGACGCGGTTGCGTCAATGCTGTATCTCGACTACAGCCGAAAAACCGGCGAGTGGGTACCGAACCGGTACGGTGGCCGTGAAAATCTCGAAGCGATCGACTTTCTCAAACGGATGAACGAGACCGTTTACCGCGAGGCGCCTGGAATTATCACCGTTGCGGAAGAGTCGACGGCGTGGCCGAAGGTCTCTGCACCAACATACCTTGGCGGACTCGGCTTCGGTTATAAATGGAATATGGGCTGGATGCACGACACGCTGCAATACATGTCGCACGAACCTGTGCACCGCAAGTACCACATGAACGAACTGACGTTCTCGCTCGTCTACGCGTGGGATGAGAACTTCGTGCTTCCGCTTTCACACGATGAAGTCGTTCACGGTAAAGGTTCGATTCTCTCGAAGATGCCGGGCGACGATTGGCAGAAATTCGCGAACGTGCGCCTCCTCTATGCCTATATGTACGCGCATCCCGGTAAGAAGCTGTTGTTTATGGGCGATGAATTCGCACAGTGGCGAGAGTGGAATCACGACCGCAGCCTCGAGTGGGATTGTGTGCACAGTCCGTTCCATGGCGGGGTGCAGCGTCTCGTCCGCGATTTGAACCACCTGTACGCATCGACGCCGGCGCTTCACGAGCAAGACTGTTTCCATGACGGCTTCGAATGGATTGACTATCAGGACGTTGAGAATTCGGCGATATCGTTCATTCGAAAGGGCACCGACTTCAATAGCGACTTCGTCGTCGTTGCCTGCAATTTTACGCCGGTCGTACGGTACGGCTATCGTATCGGTGTTCCTGATGCGCAAGCATACGAAGAAATCTTGAACAGCGACGCCGAGATCTACGCAGGAAGCAACGTCGGAAACTTAGGGCGCATCGAAGTGGAGCGAGTCAAATCGCACGGCCGCTCGCAATCGCTCGCGCTCACGCTTCCTCCGCTCGCAGTAGTCTATCTCCGGCCGGGTCGCGCGTGAGAGTACTCGGACGCGCCGCCGTTCTTCCCGGGCGACCGTATCCGCTCGGCGCAACGTGGGACGGCAGCGGCGTGAACTTTGCGCTGTTTTCGGAGAACGCAGAAAAGGTCGAGCTTTGCATCTTCGATTCTCGCGGTGTGCGAGAATTGCGGCGCGTTGTATTGCCGGAATATACGGACCAAGTCTGGCACGGGTATCTGCCGGAAATAGAACGCGGTGCCCTGTATGGCTACCGCGTGTACGGACCGTACGATCCGGAAAACGGCCACCGCTTCAATCACCACAAACTCTTACTCGACCCCTACGCAAAGCAAATCTTCGGTCACGTGCGGTGGACCGACGCGAATTTCGGTTACCGTCTTGGATCGTCACGTGGCGATCTCTCATTCGATCGTCGCGACAACGCTGCCGCTATGCCGAAGTGCGTCGTCGTCGATACTGCTTTCACGTGGGGTGAAGATCGCCGCCTCTATACTCGGTGGCACGAACTGATCGTGTACGAGCTGCACGTGCGCGGCTACACGATCAAGCACCCGATGGTCTCGCCCGAATTGCGCGGCACGTTTGCGGGTCTTTCTACGCCGGCGGTTGTCGAGTATCTCGTGCGTCTCGGGATCAATGCCGTCGAGCTGATGCCGATTCACGCATTCGTCGATGACCGGCATTTGGTCGAACGCCGCTTGCGCAACTATTGGGGATACAACTCCATCGGATTCTTTGCGCCCGATCCCCGTTATCTCTCGGGAACATCGCTCGGCGAATTCAAAACGATGGTCAAGCGCCTGCACGAGGCAGGCATCGAAGTGATCCTCGACGTCGTCTATAATCACACCGCCGAGGGAAACCATCTCGGACCAACGCTCTCGTTCCGTGGTATCGACAATAAGAGTTACTATCGCCTCGACAACGGCCGATACTACACTGATTACACCGGCTGCGGCAATACGTTCAATCTCGGACATCCGCGCACGCTGCAGCTCGTGACCGATTCAATGCGGTACTGGGTCAACGAGATGCATGTCGACGGCTTTCGCTTCGATCTGGCGCCCGCGCTTGGCCGGCGCGAAGGCAGTTTCGCGCACACAAGCGCGTTTCTCACGGCGGTTCAACAAGATCCGGTCCTCTCGCGCGTCAAGCTTATTGCGGAGCCCTGGGATCTTTCGCCAGGAGGCTATCAATTGGGAAATTTCCCGGCCGGATGGTCGGAGTGGAACGATCGTTACCGCGATACGGTTCGCCGGTTCTGGCAAGGCAACGACGGTACGATTCCCGAGCTTGCATCGCGGCTCACCGGGTCGAGCGACGTCTTCGATCATGATGGACGTCGGCCGCGCTCCAGCATCAACTTCATCACTGCGCACGACGGATTCACGCTCAACGATCTCGTTAGCTATAACGAGAAGCACAACGAAGCAAATCTCGAAAACAACCAAGACGGCACTTCTGCGAATCACAGTTGGAATTGCGGCGTCGAAGGACCGACTCACGACCCGGCGGTCAACAACCTCCGCGCGCAGCAAAAGCGCAATATGCTCGCTTCACTCGTGCTCTCGCAGGGCGTGCCGATGCTCTTGGCCGGCGACGAACTGAGCAACACACAGTACGGGAACAACAACGCGTACTGCCAAGACAACGAGATCGGATGGATTTCCTGGACCGACGTAACGTTCGATCCCGAACTCGTCGACTTCGTTCGCGACCTGATCGATCTGCGCAAGAATCATCCGGTCTTTCGCCGGCCGCAATTTTTCAAAGGCACTGCGGTGGGGCCGAGCGGACTCAAAGACATTACTTGGATCAATACATCCGGGAACGAGATGACCGCCGATGAATGGCACAACGGATCGCTGCGAGTGTTCGGCGCGATGCTCGGCGGTGACACGGGCGATCGTTTCATCAGTCTTCGTGGATACCCGGAATTCGATGAGACGTTTTTGATGCTGATGAACGCGCACGATCACGGCGTGGCGTTTACGCTGCCTGTGATTCCGGCGTTCCACGGGTGGAAGCTGTTGATTGATACGACGCGACCGAGTCCGCTTGCGCCCGATACGCGTTTCTTACCAAACGCAGCGTTTGCGCTACGTGCGCGCACGCTCGCGCTGCTCGTTGCCGAGTGAACGATGATCGACGAACTCCTTGCTTACGCCGGGATCGACGACGACTACGCCGACGCGTTCGGCCGCCGCGCCGAAGTCACGATCGAGAGCAAACTCGCAATCCTGAACGCCCTCGGTTACGAAGTCACTGACGACGCGAGTGCGGCACGCGTGCTGCGCGATGCGCGGGTCGCGGATGGACTTCACCCCGTCAAACCGGTATATGTCGTGCGGGAAGGTGACGCGCCGTCTTGGCCGCAGCTGGTTCGCGACGCCCTCGACCAGGCGGCGAGGCCGGGCTACTACGATCTCGAAATCGGTACCGAAACAACGCGAGCGATCGTCGCGCCGCGTCAAGCGTACGTGTCTCCGGGCGTCGATGCAACGAGCGTTTGGGGACCGAGCGTGCAGCTCTATGCCTTGCGTTCGTCGCAGAATTGGGGAATCGGCGATTTCGGCGACCTGCATGCGCTCGTTGCGCTTGCGAAGCATCACGATGCCTCGCTTGTCGGCCTCAATCCGTTGCATCAGCTGCACCTCACGAATCCTACGGCCGCAAGCCCGTACGCGCCGCTCAGCCGCCGGTATCTCAACGCGCTCTACATCGACGTTGCAACGGCCGCGCGTGAGTTCGACGTGCGCGTGGACGACTCAGGCGTGGGCGCACTACGCGACTCGGCGCTTGTCGACTACGCGGGCGTGGCGCGCACAAAGCTGCGCGGATTGCAAACAATCTTTGATGCGATTCGCGTCGAGCGAGAACTAGATAAATTCATAAAACGAGATCCGCACGTTCGAGCGGCGGCACTCTACGAAGCGATCATGGAGGAGCTGGCGGGTCGCGATGCATCGATTCGAAGCTGGCTGCAGTGGCCGGCGGAACTGCGCGATTACAACAGTCACGCGGTTGCGGTATTTGCTGCAACGCACGAATCGCGCATTGTGTTTTACGTCTTTTTGCAGTGGCTGGCGGACCGGCAGTTGGCGCGCGCAGCAGATGAAGCATCGAAGATGGCAATAGGCTTGTATCGTGACCTAGCCGTCGGTGTTGACCTCGCAAGTGTCGACGTCTGGTCGGACCCGGATGCCTACGCGTTCGGTCTCTCCGTCGGCGCGCCGCCCGATCCGCTCAATACCGCAGGACAGAATTGGGGGCTGCCGCCGCTCCATCCGCGTGCGCTCGTGGCGCGCGCGTACGAGCCGTTCGTTACGCTGCTGCGCGCCAATATGCGCCATGCCGGAGCGCTGCGTATCGACCACGTGATGGGACTCAAACGTCTTTTCTGCATTCCGCGCGAACAGGCGTCCGGCGGCGGCGCCTATGTGAACTACGATTTTGAGGCGATGCTCGGTATCGTTGCACTCGAATCGCATCTGCAAAAGTGCATGGTGATCGGCGAAGACCTCGGAACCGTTCCGGAAGGGTTCCGCGAGCGGCTCGCAACCGAACGCATTTACTCATGCCGGGTGCTGCTCTTCGAACGCGACGGCGAGCGCTTCCGTCCGCCCGGCGATTATCCGGCCGATTCGGTAGCGAGCACCGGAACGCATGACTTGCCGACAATGGCAGGGTATTGGGCGGGCACCGATATCGAGGCACGCGAGCGACTGGGATGGATCGACGGAGAAGATGCTCGAGCGGAGCGGTTGGAGCGCGAACGTTCGCGCGTCGCGTTGGTGGATGCGCTTCGCGAAGCCGGCTGCATCACTAGCGACGACCTCGATGTAGCTGCGCTGCTCGTCGCGGTGCATCGGTTTTTGGCGCGCACCGGTTCACGCGTGGTACTGTTACAGCTCGAAGACTTACTTGCGCAGCGTGAACAAGTCAACGTCCCGGGAACGACCAATGAGGAGCCGAATTGGATGCGCAAGCTTGGCTTGCCAATCGATGCTTTTGAAACCAACGATACGTTCGCCGCGATACTTCGCGTCATGCGCGAGGAGCGGCCGCTGAATCGGGAGGTCGTAGCATGAGAGCCGTGGTGATGGCCGGAGGAGAAGGATCGCGCCTGCGCCCACTGACGTCCCGGCGTCCCAAACCGCTTGCGCCGATTGCAAACCGGCCCGTGATGCACCATATCGTCGAGCTGCTTCGCTCGCACGGCATCACGGATATCGTTGCGACCTTGCATTATCTTGCCGACGAAATCGAAACATATTTCGGCGACGGTTCTGCAATGGGCGTCAACATGCACTACGTCGTGGAAGATACACCGCTCGGCACTGCCGGCGCCGTCAAGATGGCGGAAGGCTTCTTGCGCGGCGGCACGTTCATCATCATTTCCGGCGATGCGATGACCGATCTCGACGTCACGTCGGTGATCGAAGCGCACCGCAAAGCGAAGAATGACGCGACGATTGCGCTATGGCGCGTAAGCAATCCGCTCGAATTCGGCGTTGTGATCACGGATGACGACGGACAGATCACACGTTTCATGGAGAAGCCGTCATGGGGCGAAGTCTTCTCCGATACGATCAATACCGGCATCTACGTACTGGAGCCCGAGATTCTCGACTACATGGAAGCCGGAAAGAATTACGACTTCTCCAAAGATCTCTTCCCGCTGATGTTGCGTGACGGGAA
>JAMXLG010000175.1 GCA_024281135.1 Vulcanimicrobiia bacterium
TTTACGACCGATGCCAAGCCTTCGTTGGTCGCCACAATTCCAACGGGTCAGTTGCCTCATGGGGTCTGGCCTTCAGGAGATGGTTCGCGCATCTACGTTGGGCTCGAAAATGGAGACGGAGTTGCTGTCATAGACACGCTCTCTAACAAAGTCATAGCGACGATTCACTCAGGACAATCGCCGCAGGGCATCGCGTATGTGCCGGGCGCCGTACCATCCGGAGACGGCACTCAAAACCTGGTGGCGTTGGGCGCGTCAGGTATCGCCGGACATCTCGTTCTCGCCGATGCCGCCGGCGGCGCAGCTAAGACAACCGTAACGATCAACAATCAGGGCCTGCTCGACCTTCTCGAAGCTGCTGTTACGGGATTGGACCCGGGTGGCAGCTACACACTGGTCCTAGCGACACACCCTGACGGATCCGGCCCGCGAGTTGGTCTTGCGCAGTTCAACGCTAATCAGGCTGGTGCCGCGGTCGTGACGGCGACTACCGACCTGCGCGCCAAGCTTTCCCCGGAAGCCGATACGAATTCGCGACGGTACTTGGCGATTGTCAAAGGTAGTCAGGACGGCGACATCGTTCAGATTCAACAAAACACGACCGCCAATACCCAAAAATAGCATAGTGAATAGCTTGATATTTTGGATCACGGTTGCCAATCTGCTCTATTTGGCGTCGTACTCCGTACGCGACATTCTGTGGTTGCGAATCCTCGGCGTTGCGGCCATGCTGTTGCTAATTCCCTATTACATGATGCAGCCTGCTCCGCTGATAGTGCCGGTTCTTTGGAACATTCTTTTCATCGCGATCAATGTGTATTGGATAGTTCGGCTGATTTTCGAACGCCGGCCCGTCCACTTCACGCCTGATGAAGCGCGGTTGAAGGAGCTAGTGTTTCCGTCGCTTACGCCGCGTGAAGCCCGCAATCTCTTCTCCCTTGGAGCATGGGATGATTTAGCGCCCGGCGCCTCCGTCGTGGAGCATGACCAAGGAAGCCAACGGGTTTCGGTCATCGTCCGTGGCGTAGCGGACGTCGTCCATCGCGACGTCACGGTCAACGAGCTTGGCGAAGGGCAGTTTGTGGGTGCTATCGACCGAAATGCTGCGCAGATCGAAATGGACGTCGTCGTCCGTCAAGCGATGCGCGTCTTGTGCTGGCCCCGTGAGCGGCTTGAAGCATTTTTGGCTAGCCGTCCCGACATTCAGATCGTTCTTGAACGAAGCATTGGGTTCGAACTTCGGCGCTTGCTCAACGACGCGCTTTCGAAACTTAGCTAACAGTTGACGTAGGTCATTTCACGAAGGCTTAGGCCGGAGCTCATCGTAAAAAGCCTGCATGCATCGCTTTACGAGTGCGGCTCTATGCTGCGCATTGATTGTTGTCGCGGGAGTTCAGGCCGCCATCGCAGCACCGCCGAGCGCCGGCGCGATCTACGACGCTATACAGAGCGTCGTTACTTTTGATTCGGTAGCTGTCTCGCCGGATGGTACGCATGTTGCGTGGCAACAAACGGTGCACCATCATCCATCGGTATGGACCGAGGCGCTTGCGACGCACACGCGTGTCCGCGTCAGCGCCAACTTCTCGAATAAAGATGCGGAGGAGGGCAATGTTGCGTGGTCGCCCGATTCCAAGCGCATTGCGTTTCTCTCCGATGCTCGCAAAAAAGGGCCGGAACAGGTGTACCTTGCGAATGCCGACGGATCGCATGTCGTGCAGCTCGGAACGCTGACCGGCGCTGCGCAAGGGCTTACGTGGGCACCGGATGGCGGACGCATCGGTTTATTGTACATCGCGCACCCTCATCGTAAGTCCGGCGCGCTCGCAGCCGGCGCGCGCGACGTCGGTGTCGTCGGCAGCTCATACGACGAGCAGCGACTGGCTACCGTTGATGTACGAAGCGGAGCATTACGGCTCGTTACGCCAGGTAACGACTATGTCTATGAATACGCGTGGTCGGCTGATTCGTCGCGTTTTGCATTAACGTACGCGCGTGGAAGTGGCGACGACAATTGGTGGATCGCGAAGCTTGCGACGATAGCATCGGCCGGCGGAACGTTGAACGATGTGCTCGCGCCAAACTACCAAATCAACGCGCCGACGTGGTCGCCGGACGGACGTTCAATTGCGGTCATAGGCGGGATTATGAGCGATTTCGGTTCCGTCGGCGGTGACGTGTACCGTGTAGACCTTGCATCGAAGAATGCAACAGACATTACATCCGGTATGGAATATAGCGCGTCGTCTTTGCGCTGGGTGGCACCCGGAAGCATCATGATGCTCGCACATCATAACGGATCGCGTCTGCTGACCTCGCTCGATCCCGAAACCGGAACAGTCACGACACTAGCCGGCGATGGAGAAAATCTTGCGGGTTTGAGCGTCTCGAAGAGCGGTTCGATAGTAGCGCTAGTTCGTCAATCGTTTACGCAGTCACCCGAACTGTGGGCTGGACCGCCGCACGCTCTTGCACGCATCACGAACGTCAACGCGCACGTTCCGCACTTTAATGGACGAGCGGTCTCGTTGACGTGGAAGAGCGATTCGTACGACGTTCAGGGGTGGCTCATCTATCCGCACGACTATCGTACGGGTCGCACGTACCCGATGGTAACCATCGTTCACGGTGGCCCCTCGGCTGAATCGCTGCCGACATTCGTGAGCTTATTCGTCAGTCCGTTGGCCGCAAACGGATACTTCGTTTTTGAACCGAATCCGCGCGGCAGTCTCGGGCGGGGCGAAACGTTTGCTGCCGCAAACGTAAAGGATTTCGGTGGCGGCGACTGGCGCGACGACCTTGCAGGAATCGATGCGGCGACTGCTGCCGCACCAATCGACGGTAATCGCCTCGGTTTAGCCGGATGGAGCTACGGTGGCTACATGTCAATGTGGGGCGAGACGCAGACGAATCGCTTCAAAGCGATCATCGCCGGCGCGGGGCTCGTCAATTGGCAGTCGTACTACGGTCAGAACAAAATCGATCAGTGGATGATTCCATTCTTCGGTGCGTCGGTCTACGACGATCCGGAAGTGTACGCGAAGAGTTCCCCGATAACGTACATCAAACAATCGAAGACGCCGGTCCTGATTCTCGCCGGAGAGCGTGATGAGGAAGTGCCCGCGGCACAATCATTCGAGTTTTATCACGCGATGCGAACGCTCGGAGTGCCGTCGCAACTCGTCGTTTATGCCGACGAAGGCCATGGAGTGCGCAAGCCCGCTCACGTGCGCGATATAATCTCGCGGATGATCGGGTGGTTTGCGAAGTACTTACATTAGCGGGCTTGCGCTTAGGATGCTCAGTTAGTACGGTCGCCGCCGACCGTCGTTTCGTAGAGGAACCAAACTCGACGTTCGGTCTCGTCGATGAAGACTTCCAACAAGCTCGCTGTCGCGACGTCGCCATACTTGTCGCAGACTTCGTGCGCGCTCCGTTGCGAAGCGGCGAATTTCTTATTGTCCTTCATCAGTTCGGTCAATGAGTCGAGAGGGGAAACGAACTCGCGGTCGTCGTCGGAGAGGGTCTGAAGCCGGCTGATGTGGCCGATTGAGCGAAGCGTCGTAAATCCGAGCTTGCGCACGCGTTCCGCCAACACATCCGTCATCGCGAAGATCTGATCCCCGTGCTCGTCGAGCAAGAGGTGGTAGTCGCGATAGTGGCTTCCGGACATGTGCCAATGGAAGTTTTTCGTTTTTAAGTAGAGCGCGAACGCATCGGCGGCAAGCGCGTTCACCGCATCGGCGATTGCTGCCCGCCCTTCTTGCGAAAGATCGTTCGGTGTGTCGAGCTTAGGGACGAGAGCGGCATTCTTCCCGTTCGTCTTCGACATAGTTGTGCTCACGTATATCCTCCTTCGTTGAAACCAGTAGAGTGTCGACACGACAAAGGCGTGCGCGGTTGCGAGCAAGCGAGGGAAGAATGAACCGGCGCTCGAGTTGTCGAGCGCGTTGGTTCGAGGTATCGTTGGAGAAACATGATTCGCAAGTGGCACGTCCTTGCTCTCGGTGTTGTCACCGTCGCGCTCTGTTTTCTCCTGGTCGAGATCCTCGCCGGATCGGCGAACGGAGCGGTGTCCCCAAACATTGCGATCGCAGTATTGTGGGTTCTTATCGTTGCGGTCGTGCTCGTAATTGCTTTGGCATTGGTCGCGTCGTTTCAACGCAGAGAGTCTCTAAGGAAATCGATTCTGACGATTGCCATCGCATATGCGACGCTCATACTTTCGTTCGCGAGCATTTACTATGTCCTCGCGGCCATATCCGATTACGACGACGCAGTTGCAAAGGCCGTGCACTACGGTGCGAAGGACCGCACATCGGACCCTGACGATATTCCGTACCGCGACTTGCGCGCGTTCAAGGGAATTGATGACCGGCTGTGGTCAGGTGTCGATTGGCTTCCAAATGTGCCGAACGACCGCGAGTATTCGGTAAGGGAGATGCGGCAGGTCGCGCGGCGGAAGCACATCGTTCGTTTTCTTCCCGAGGAACGCGCCGCTGTGTTCTTTCAGTGCCTGCACTTGAGTATCGCGACGATTACGAGTACGGGGTACGGCGACATCACGCCGGCAAGGCCCCTGTCGCGATTCTTTACCGACATCGAGATGCTGAGCGGCACGTCGTTGCTCGTTGTCGCGCTCGGAATCGTCTTCTCAAATTTCTGGGAGCGGAACGAACCGCGGGCGTAATCTCAAGACCGGCGAATGGAACAAATGGCAATGGCAGATCTAAGTAACATCGAAACGCGAATCGAGGCCTACCCGCACTGGCCGGTTGATGCCTGGCGTCCCGACGTGCCGGGCCGTATCGACCGCATTTACACGCACTGGTCGGCGTACGATCACGAAAAAGTCTTTCCGGCGTATCACTTTTGCGTTGCGATTAAACCAGGCACCGGTATTGTCGTCGTGAATACGCATGACGTGCGCGAGAACATGCGAGAGGTGTATGAACTGCCGGAGCGCCCCTACGCGGCGCACACAGGTGGCCGCAATTCATTCGCACTCGGGATTTCGATCATGGCAATGCAAAATGCGACACCTCAGGATTTCGGCGCATATCCACTGACTGAAGCGCTGATCGACGGATTGTGTCTCGTCGGCGGGCGCTTAGCAGCGTTCTACGGCGTACCGATCGATGCCGAGCACATCATGTCGCACGCCGAAGCCGCACTGCACGACGGATATTTCGGCACTGCGGAAGATGAGCGCTGGGATATTGCGCGTTTGCGTCCGTCACCTCAAATACTCGAACCCCGTGAAGCGATCGACGTCGGTGAAGAATTGCGCGCACGAATGCGGCGTGCATGAACGGGCTCTCTTTCATGCTCGCCGTCATCATCGCGCAGATGACGCCGCTCCCCTCGCCCGCACCGACGCCGAACGTTCCGGTGTACTTCGGACGTCCGGCTGTGCGCATGGCGGTCGATGCGCGCGCGCTTGGCTTCGACCCCGACGGTAACGCGCGCTGGCTCGTCGTCACAAAGTTCTTCGACGCGCAGAATACGTTGACGCGCATCATGGCGAACAGCGACTTCGCGTATAATTCGAGCGACGGCTACGTCCAGTGGCAGACTCGTCTTGCGTACGGCCAACCTTCAGCCATTCTCTCCACGAACGCTGACGGTC
>JAMXLG010000176.1 GCA_024281135.1 Vulcanimicrobiia bacterium
CATGAAGCGTGGCGAACTCGTTCCCGATGAGTTGATCATCAAGATGGTCGAAGGCGAGCTGCGCGATGACGCGGGCGTGCTCTTCGACGGCTTTCCGCGCACGGTCGCGCAAGCAGAGGCGCTCGATGCGCTGCTGCAATCGCGCGGTCGCGGCATGCCGAACGCGGTCTATTTCGAGATCTCGCGTGCGCTGCTCGAAGAACGTTTGCTCGGTCGTTGGACTAATCCGCGCACTGGCCGCCTGTATCACGAGAAATTCAATCCGCCGAAGGTCGCCGGGATCGACGACGAAGATGGCGGCCCATTGATTCAGCGCGAGGACGACAAACCGGAGACAATTCGCAAGCGCCTCGACGTGTTTGAAGCGCAAACGATGCCGCTCGTGGCGTACTATAAAAACGGCGAGCGTCTCGTAGCAATCGACGCGACGCAATCCGTTGAGGATGTGACGCACGACCTGCTGCACGCCATCGGGGTAGAACACGCGCACTAATGGTTACGCTCAAATCTCCGCGCGAAATCGAAACGATGCGGCGGAGCGGAAAGATCACCTCGAAGGTCCTGACCGACTTGATGAAAGCGGCGCGCCCGGGTATCACCACGGCGTATCTCGATGAAATGGCCGAGAAAGGCATTCGCGAACTCGGCGGCGTTCCGACGTTCAAGGGTTATCACGGCTACACGGCGTCGATCTGCACGTCGGTCAACGACGAAGTTGTACACGGCATTCCGGGCGATCGCGTGTTGCAAGAGGGCGACTTGCTCTCGATCGACATCGGGACGACGCTCGAAGGCTATGTGAGCGACAGCGCCGTGACCGTTCCGATCGGGAACATTTCGCGCAACGCTCAACGTTTACTCGAGGTCACACAAGAGTGCCTCATGGCGGGGATCGCGCAGATGCAGCGCGGCAACCATGTGGGCGATATCGGGGCCGCGGTGCAAAAGCACGCGGAAAGCCACGGCTATGGAGTCGTGCGGGAGCTAGTCGGCCACGGAGTGGGGACGGCCATGCACGAGGAGCCGCAGGTCCCCAATTACGGGAAGCCGGGAACCGGCGTTTTGCTCCGTCCGGGGCTGGTTCTGGCGATCGAACCGATGATCACCGAGGGCGAATATCAGGTCGAGATCCTCAAGGACGGCTGGACAGTTGTTACAGCAGATGGTAAACTCGCAGCGCACTTCGAGCATACGATCGCTGTGACCGATGACGGTCCGAAGATCCTGACGCTCCGGAGCTTCGGTGAGCACCCGGACGTCGAAAAGTACCGGCCTAAAGAGGAAGCTGTTGCTTGATTGAGCTTGGAGTGAAGAGCTAGTGGCTCGCCGAGGAGGACGCCGCCCTCAACGGGCGCGTAAGGACTCGGACAAAGCCGCAAAGACCGCGACGCCCAAGGAAGAGGCGATCGAGGTTGAAGGGACGATTGTCGAGCCGCTGCCGAACGCAATGTTCCGCGTCGAACTCGCCAACGGCCATCGAGTGCTGGCCCACGTCTCGGGCAAAATCCGGATGAACTACATCCGTATTCTCCCCGGGGACCGCGTGCTGGTCGAGCTCTCGCCGTATGATTTATCACACGGCAGAATTACATACCGGTATAAGTAGGGTTTTAAAGTGAAAGTACGTCCGTCAGTTAAAAAAATTTGTGAGGCTTGCAAGGTCATTCGCCGCGAAGGCAAAGTGCGCGTGATCTGCGACGTCAATCCCAAACATAAACAGGTGCAAGGATAATCATGGCCCGTATTGCTGGTATCGATCTGCCGCGCGAAAAGCGCATCGAAATCGGTCTGACCTATATTTACGGTATTGGTCCGACGACTGCTAAGAAGATGCTCGAGCACACGGGCATCAGCCCCGACGTGCGCGTCAAAGACCTCTCCGAAAATGACGAAAAGCTTTTGCGCGACGCGATCGACACGCTTCAACTGCGCGTCGAAGGCGATCTGCGCCGTGAAGTTCAGGGCAACATCAAGCGTCTGATGGACATCGGCTGCTACCGCGGCCTCCGTCACCGCCGTGGCCTGCCGGTCCGCGGTCAGCGCACCAAGACCAACGCCCGCACCCGCAAAGGTCCCAAACGCACGGTGGCCGGCAAGAAGAAGGTCACCAAGAAGTAGTCCAAACGAGGCCCGGCAAATGCCGGGCCTTGTGATTTATGTGGGGACCTGCGGCTACTCATATAAGGACTGGGTCGGCCCGTTCTACCCGCCCGCGACGAAGCCGGCCGAAATGCTGCGCTACTATACGTCGCGCTTCACCGCCGTAGAGATCGATTCGAGTTACTACGGCATCCCGTCGGCGAACACGATTGCGTCCTTGAACAAGCGCACGCCGCCACGATTTCGTTTCAGTTTTAAAGCGCCGCAGACCGTCACGCATCCGCCCGATACGCTGGCGTCAATACATGATGATGCGCGATTGCTCAGCGACGTGGTTGCGCCCATCCACGAAGCCGGCAAACTCGCGTGCATGCTGTTGCAGTTTCCGAACGGCTTCAAACGCACGCCCACGAACGAGCACTACTTGCTGCGAGCGATCGGAGCATTCGATCCGCTGCCGATCGTCGTCGAATTCCGAAACTCCGAATGGCAGAACGACGAAACGGAGCGGCTGCTCCGCGAAAACGACGTGTCGCTTTGCAACGTCGACTTGCCGCATCTCGAAGGCTTGCCGCACGCGTCGTCCGATGCGACGGGTCCGATCGGGTACGTCCGGTTTCACGGCCGCAATGCGAAGACGTGGTGGAAGGGCACCAACGTCACGCGCTATCAATATCTCTATTCGGCGGAAGAACTCGTACCGTGGACCGATCGCGTCGCGGAGATCGAAGCGCAAGTGAAAGAGACATATGCTTTCTTTAACAACCATGCCCGCGGCA
>JAMXLG010000177.1 GCA_024281135.1 Vulcanimicrobiia bacterium
ACGCGCTCGCGGGTCGAATGGATATCGATCTCACGCGCGAGGCTATCGGTCAAGACAGCGACGGAAAACCCGTGTATCTCAAGGATATCTGGCCCAGCAACGAAGAGATTGCGAAGACGGTCACGGCGTGCGTAACCGACGACATGTTCAAGTCGCGCTATTCCGACGTCTTTAAGGGCGACGAGCACTGGGCAAAGCTGGACGTTGCAACGAGCGAACGGTACCAGTGGGATCCCAAATCGGAGTACGTCAAGAATCCGCCGTACTTCGAGAACATGCCGGCCGAACCAGCGCCGCTCGCCGATATCAAGAACGCGCGCGTGCTCGCGGTTTTTGCCGACTCGATCACAACGGACCATATTTCACCGGCAGGCAACATCGCGAAGACGTCGCCGGCGGCGAAGTATTTAATGGAGCACGGCGTCGAGCCGAAAGACTTCAATTCGTACGGCGCGCGTCGTGGCAATCATGAAGTGATGATGCGCGGTACGTTCGCGAACGTGCGCCTGCGCAATCAACTCGTGCCCGGAGTCGAAGGCGGCGTCACGCGATATTTGCCGTCGAACGAGCAGATGTCGATCTTTGACGCGGCGATGAAGTATAAAGCGCAAGGCACGCCGCTCATCGTGCTCGCCGGGAAAGAGTACGGTTCGGGGTCGTCGCGCGACTGGGCGGCGAAGGGGCCGTATCTGCTCGGCATCAAGGCCGTCATCGCTGAATCGTTCGAGCGCATTCACCGCAGCAACCTGATCGGCATGGGCATTCTGCCGCTGCAGTTCATGGATGGATCGGACCGTTCGACATATGCGCTGACCGGCGAAGAGATCTACGAGATCACGGGCATCGAAAACGGTATCACCCCGAGGATGCACGTCGAGGTCAAAGCGACCGATCCGAACTCCGGCAAGTCGTTGCAGTTCAAGGCGCTCGTGCGCATCGATACGCCCGACGAAGCGGAGTACTATCGTCACGGAGGCATTCTCCAATACGTACTGCGCCAATTGCGCAAGTAGGGTGAATGCTTCCTGAAGACCGTGCGCGGCTCGATGCGCTCTTCGAACGGATGAGCGCATCGAACGCCATTTCCCTTGGATATCCCTCTGCCAAAGACTTCGACTACCACGAACTCTACCGGTTTCTCCAGTTCCCCGTTAACAACGTCGGCGATCCGTTCGCCGATGCCACGTATCGCGTCGAGACGCGGGAATTCGAGCGCGAGGTCGTTGCGTTCTTCGCAGAGCTGTTCCGCGCGCCGCGCGACGATTGGTGGGGTTACGTCACCAACGGCGGCACTGAAGGCAATCTGTACGGACTGTACCTCGCGCGCGAGCTGTTGCCGAACGGCATGGTTTATTATTCCGAGCAGACGCATTACAGCGTCGCCAAGAATCTCCATTTTCTCGGCATGCGTCATATCACGATTCGCTCGTTGCCGAACGGTGAAATCGACTACGAGGATCTGCGTGAGACGCTGAAGATTCATCGCGACGTGCCGCCGATTATTTTCGCGAATATCGGTACGACGATGACCGAGGCGCGCGACGACGTTCGGCGCATGGTGCGCATGATGGATGAGCTTGCCATTCGTCAACGCTACATCCACTCCGATGCCGCGCTCTCGGGTGGATACGTCGGATTCCTCAATCCGCGGCCTCCGTATGATTTCGAAGATGGCGCCGATTCGGTTGCCGTCAGCGGACACAAGTTTCTCGGCGCGCCCATTCCCTGCGGCGTTGTGATCGCGCGTAAGCGCAATGTTTCGCGCATCGCTCGCGCCATCGACTATATCGGAAGCCTCGATACGACGATCAGCGGCTCGCGTAACGGCATTACACCGCTCATGCTCTGGTTACGCATCCAAGAACTCGGAATTGCGGGCATCCGCGACCGGATCGCGCATTCACTCGAATTGGCTCAGCATTTAGTGGATCGTCTCCAGCGCGCGAGCATCGACGCGTGGCGTAATCCGAATGCTATTACCGTCGTCTTTCCGCCGCCGAGTCCCGCGGTGCGCGCGAAATGGCAGCTCGCCACTGCAGGCCCGATTAGCCACGCGATCGTGTTACCGAACGTCACGCTCGAACAGGTCGATGCGTTGGCCGACAATCTTATTGCCGATGTGCACTCTAAGGAGACTCAATGCGAAGCATCAGGGTAGTCGTCCCGAACCGTCCCGGTCTGCTCGCGGAGCTTACAGAAGTTCTTGCTGCAAAGGGAATCGACATCGCGCAGATTGTCGCGGAAACAAACGATGCAGGTGCCGTCGTTCGCATGGAAGTGCAGGATGAGGACGGCGCGCTCAGCACGCTGACGGAAGCCGGGTATCACGCGGTTTCCGACGACGTGCTACTCGCGCGCATCGAAGACCATCCCGGATCGCTTGCGTCTCTTTCTCGACGATTAGCGGATGCTAAGATCAACATTCGTTCGCTGCATCACGTGCGCCGCGAATCGGGTTTTGCGCTGGTCGCCGTAAGCACCGACGACAATTTGCAAGCGCGCGAATTGCTGGGAGACGCTGCTCTATAGGTGTTTTGCGTCTAGAATCCCGCGGATGACGCCGGCGTTCAAGTCACGTAGACTCGTCAGAATACACGATGCTTCCGAGAGAGCGCCGGCATCCGGCGGAAACGACCGATTTGGAATGGCGACGACAGCAAGTTCGGCATTGTGCGCGGAGCGAATGCCATTCCCCGAATCTTCGACCGCCGCCGTGCGTTTCGGTTCGGCGCGCAGTAATTGCAGCGCGCGCAGATAGACGTCGGGCGCGGGCTTGCCTTTCGGTACCTCATCTGCGGATACGGTAACGGCGAAGAACTTGTTCCATCCGGTTTTCTGTAGCACCGCTTGCGCGACGGGCAATGCTGCGGACGTTGCCAAGCCTAAGCGAAAGTCTTGCGAGAGGTTTTCCAACGCCTCTTGCGCGCCAGGCAGAACCGGAACGTGCTCGGTTAGTCTGGCGACCACGTCGCGAATCACCGTTCGTTCGATCTCTGCCGGCTCGAGTGCAACGTGTAAGACGTCTTGAATGTAACGTCCCCATTCGGTGGTGCGCATGCCGATCATCGTCGTTTGGGCGTCGTCGCGCCATTGCCCACCGTGCGACACAACAAACTCGCGGCGCGCGGCTTCCCAAGTCTCTTCACTCTCGATCAGCGTGCCGTCGAGATCGAAGATAACCGTATCGCTGTTATCCCGTGCCACCGATAAGAATTCCCGTTAGATCGAAGGACGATGCATAAGACCGCATACTTCATTGCGGTGGCCGGCGTCCTCGGCGGCCATCCCACGAAAAAGGCGTCTTCCAAGAATATTGCGAGGGCTAAAACCTCCTGTTCGTTTTAAGTCGGAAAAATTTCGCATATTCTCTTGAACCGGCGTCCCGAATCAGGCGTTGCACGCTTGACACGGGCCAGGAGGTTTGCCAGGCTGTTCCCAGGATGAAAGCAGACCGGCTCGTGTCACTGTTGTTGTTGCTCCAATCGGCGCAACGGCGCACCGCGCGCGACCTCGCGATACGGCTCGAAGTATCCGAACGGACGA
>JAMXLG010000178.1 GCA_024281135.1 Vulcanimicrobiia bacterium
ACCGATCCGCTGCTTGTCAACGGGTTTGCTTGATTGCGTCCACAACTCGTTCCGCTGCGCGTCAAGGTGAACGAGAAGGTGCTTCCGCTATTGTACGGTCTGCCACATTGGTACGTGTTTGCAACCGACCATCTTCCATATGTACCGTCACCGGCTTTCCAGATAATCGATCCCGATGTTGAAAGCGCCTGCGTTGCAACTTCAGGCGATGTGCTTGTTTGCGTCGCCGATTCTATCGACGTCGCTGGTTGCGTCGATGATGCCGGTTGTATTGTTGATTGCGGCGCCGATTCTTGCATAGGGGGCGCAGCGGGTGTCACGCCGCCCGAAGCTCCATTTCCGGAGCAGGCGGCGAGCACCGCCGAAATGGCAATAGGAAACAGAAGCTGTGTAGCTTTTCGCATTAGTCCTCAATTGTGCGTCGCTACATATGCGAACGCGTGGGAATTGCGCGACCCGAGAGCAACACGAACGGACGCCGTGCGCGATCGTAATACAGAAAGGCTGTACGCGGTTGGAGGTTCGCTACAAGTGTGAGTAACGGCGGCAAAGGCACAATGTACCGCCGCCCGACGCAATTACGTTACCGCACCAAATACGCACATGCCTATCCTGAAGTGTTTACTTTCCGTAAGCATGAACGCGCGACAGCAACTGCAGTATTGTTTTTCTTCAAGTTTTGATTGTGGCAAAAGTCGCTGCAATATAATCACACTGTTGCAAAAGTCACTTCGCGCGTTCGCTTTGCTATTGCGGAAATGATCGCAGCGAAGTTGAACGGCTTTCGCACTCGCTCAAGAGGCAAAAGCAAACTACTGCTCGGCAGGCGCTCAAAACTTTTTCAAGCTGGAATTTCGTTCTAAGTCAAACGGATTACGTTTGAAATGCTCGGACGCACGGAAGGTACCCGATCAAGCGTCGAGCGGCGGCAAACAACCGCCAGGTAAGAGGTGCGAAACACATGACCCGATTCCAGCAATTCGCAATTTTCACGGCGGCCTCCGCAACGGCTGCCATCTTGCTCCAGACATCTCCCGCAATCGCGCAGAGTTACAACAACGGCGTCGCCGACGTCAGCGTATCGAACGGTAATGTGGTGATTGTTCGAGGGGACAGTGGAGCACAAGTTGCGGCCGCAGTGAATGCGCCGGTCGTCTCGGGCGACTATCTTTCGACCGGCCCTGGCTCGATCGCCGAAGTTCAATTCAACGGCGTTTCCATGCTTCGGCTTGCGTCAAGCACGCAAGTTCGATTTGTAAATCTCAGTCCGGGCGCCAGCGAAACACAACTCGGCGCGGGGACCGTCGACCTCGCAGAACTCCAAGGAAATGCTGGCGGCGCACAGATTGATACGCCTTCCGTGACGATTCGTCCAAACACGAACGGCGATTATCGCGTCTCTGTGTCGGGCAATGGACAAACGGCCGTCACCGTTCGAAGCGGATCAGCGACGGTATCGAGCGGCGCAGGCTCGTTAACGCTCACGCCGGGATCGACGCTCGTTGCCTACGGCCCGTACTCGAATCCGTCGATTTCGAGACAAGGCGCAATCGGATTCGACCAGTTCGATCAGTTCAACATTTCGCGCGATCAGACACTCGCGTCGGCGTATAACGCGAATCCGTATCTTTCGCCACAACTTTCCGGGTATTCCAATCTCGCGAACTACGGCTCGTGGCAGAACGTACCAGGATATGGCTGGGCTTGGGCGCCGAACAATCAAAGCCAGAACAATTTCGCGCCGTATCAAAACGGCCAGTGGGTTTGGGAACCCGGCTACGGCTATACCTGGGTCGACAATGCGCCGTACGGTTACGCCGTTTCGCATTATGGATCGTGGTTTAACAATCAGAGTTACGGCGGATGGCTCTGGCAGCCTCCCGCATATCAAATGCAATCATCCTCGAATCTTCTCAGTTCGGCGTGGCTTCCCGCGGCCGTTTCGTTCTTCTTGACCGGCGGCTCGGGTTTCGATCTCAATTCGTTGCTCAACGGCTTCGCCGGCCTCAACGGAAACTACGGTAACAACGCGGAGATCGGATGGATTCCTCTTGCGCCCGGCGAGCAATATCAGCCCTGGTACGGTGGAAACTATACGTATCCCCCAACCGAAATAACCAGCGTCCCGAACGTGACGAACATTTACAACTACTACAGCAACGCGCGCTACTACGGCGGGATCGAGACCGTACCGGTGAGCGGGTGGCGGAGCGGTACGACGCGGTACACCGTCGTTCGCCCGCAACAGCTCACACGCGTGTACCTGGTTCGCGGCTCCGTGCCGGTCGTTCCGACAACGGAACATTTGCACTACACGGCGACTCGCGTCAGCCGCCCGGTGTCGATCGCGCACGTCTTCACCGAGCAGCGCTTTGCGGCGAAGGCTCCGCCAACACGCGTCTCATTCGCGCAGCAACAAGCTCGAATCAAAGAGATCGCGGTTGCCAGACCCAAGGTCGTTGCTTTGCCTGAACATCACGTCACCGCGCATCCCGTCTACCATCCGCAAAAATATCCGCAAGTGCACGTCACCGCAATAAAACCGGTAACACACCAAGCAGCGCCGTCTAAAACCGAATCGCATGCGGCTGCGCCGAAGCATGGAACGCAACCTGCTGCAAAACCGGTCGCGCAGCCGCAGCATGAGAAACCCGCAACGAAACCCGCACCTGCGGAAAAAACGGTTACGCATAACGAACCGACGTCGGTAACCCACAAAGCGCCCGAGGCGAAGCCGCCCGTCGTGCGCGAAGCACCTGCTGCTAAACCACCCGTTGAACG
>JAMXLG010000179.1 GCA_024281135.1 Vulcanimicrobiia bacterium
CAGGGAACGTAACATCCACGTCTCGTGATTGTTCCACAAGAGATGCAACGTTCTCTGACGTGATATGAATCAAATCGGCGGGAAGAACGGCAATCGAATCTTCCGCTGGAACTCGGGCATTCGCCAGCTGAAGCGAATGCGACATTCCACGTTCCGGCGCATCGTTGATCACAACAGGTACTTCAGCCGGCAGCGCTGCGGCCGTCTCACGCGTCGCTACGACAACGGCCGGATACGAACCACACGCGCGGATCGATCGAGCGAGCAGTGTATCACCGCCGATCTCACGCAGCAATTTATTCGATCCGAATCGCGACGAGCGTCCCGCCGCGAGCACGACGATCGTGACGATACTAGTTCGACGGCTGCAGCCAGCGCGCGATGTTGTGGATGTAGTCCTTGAAGATACCGAGTCGCGACGGATCCTTCTTCATCTCGTCGCTCGGTTTGTCGGTGACGAACGACGGTGCACCTTTGTCGACATCCCAGTTGATGTCGGCAAAGTGATGAAATGTCGATTCGGCGAGCGCACGACCTTGAGAGCCGCTGCGTGTCGAAGACGGCTCACCTTCGATTGCAACCGCAAGGTTGAACTTCCGCCCCGTTTGTACGCTGCGTCCGCGCGCAATAATGCGCGCGTGACCGTTGTCTTGCGGCACGTCGACGGCGCCTTCGTGCGGATGCGCAGGGAAGAACTCGATGACGCCGCCGGGCGCGCGATCGGATCGAAGTAGTGGATGAACCGGAGCGAGGACGTCGATGTGCTGATACTGTCCGTTCGCGCCGGAATGATAATTCGGATAACCGAGGCTCGGATTGTCGCGATCGTCTTGAACGCAGCGGTCCGGCGACTCCGGATTGTAGGTGTGAAAGTGATTCACGACGCCGAGCGATGCGAGATTGCGAATGCACGAACCGAGATCTGCGTGGTCACGTGCGGTGAGCACGCCGCCGCCCGCATCGCGGAACTGCAAAATCCCCTTGACGTCGTCGTCGCCGAGGCCGTCGCCCACGTCGACGCCCATCAACCAAAGTTCGTCGTAGCGCCCGCTTGAAAGCGCCGAAAGAACGGGATCATTGCCGCCCGCGTCGGGTTCGCGATTGCGCGCGGTCACCTGGTGCCCCGCCTTCTCTAGCTCGGAGGCAAGCAGCGAAAACCGGCCGACGTGCCAGTCATCTTCAGCGTACGGAATCGTCGTCTGCAACAGGATACGAGCCATAATGGTCCCCGAACACCTCCGCGGTCTTAAAGCGTTGCACCCGTTGCCCGCTGCACCGCATCCACCAGCGCGCCGCTGCGAATCAGTTCGCGCGCCGCTTCGATGTCGGGAGCCGGCACCCGGTCTTCGGTCCACGGCGCAATACAAACGCGAGCCACGTCGTAGGCCGCTTGCGTTCCGGCGCCCGATTTCAACGGCCGCCGGAAATCGGTCGCAGCGAGTGCGCCAAGCAGTTCGCACGCAAGCGCGCCTTCGACGTTATCGAGCACGCGCACGAGATTGTTCGCCGACGTCATGCCCATGCTCACGTGATCCTCTTGGCCCGCCGACGTCGGAATCGAATCGACGCTCGACGGCCATGCGAGACCCTTGTTGTCGTTGACGACGGCGGCCGCCGCGTATTGGACGATCATCAATCCCGATTGCAGTCCAGACCGTCCCGTCAAGAACAACGGCAAACCGCGATCTTCCGCGTTGAGCAATAGATACAACCGGCGCTCCCCAATTGATGCTAGTTCGCTCGCCGCAATTTTGAGAAAATCAATCGCAAGCGCGATCGGTTCGCCGTGGAAATTTCCACCGGAGAGAAATTCGCCGTCGTCGGGAAAAACAAGCGGGTTATCCGTAACTGAGTTCGCTTCGACCTCCGCGACGCGACGCGCGTGCGCGATCGAGTCACGAACGGCTCCGTGCACGACCGGAATGCAGCGGAATGAATAGGGATCCTGAACGCGTCCGCATTCGCGATGCGAAAGCATGATCTCCGAACCGGCAAGAATTTCGCGGAGATTCGCGGCGACGCGCGTCTGCCCCGGATGCGGGCGAAGATCGTTAATGCGATGATCGAAAACGCGATCGGTTCCGAGAAACGCTTCGAGCGACATCGCACCAATGACATCGGCGG
The DNA here is from genome assembly GCA_024281135.1 of Vulcanimicrobiia bacterium. The sequence goes on from JAMXLG010000179.1 coordinate 2,125, forward strand.
CCGCAGCAAGACGCTCCGCACGCAGAATGCCGAGCGACGCGATGCCGGTCATCACTTGCGTCCCGTTGATGAGCGCGAGCCCTTCTTTCGGGCCCAGCGTCACCGGTTTTAAACCCGCGCGCGCGAGCGCAACGTCGCTAGGCAAGCGTTCATTTTGATAGAACGCTTCGCCCTCACCTATCAATGTGAGCGTCATGTGCGCAAGCGGTGCAAGATCGCCGCTGGCACCGACGGATCCTTGACACGGAACGAACGGCGTTACACCGCGATTGAGCAGCCCCGCGAGTAATTCCAGCGTCTCCAACTTCACGCCGGAGTGTCCCGCGGCAAGTGAATTCACGCGCAACACTCCCGCCGCACGCACCAAACGCTCGTCGAGCGCGGGACCCGTACCCGACGCATGACTGCGCACGAGATTGAGTTGTAATTGCGCGGCATCTTTCGGATCGACCGGCACATTCGCGAGCCGGCCGAATCCCGTGGTGACCCCATAAATTGCTTGACCGTCCGCAAACCGTTCGTCGACGAATGTACGCGCGCGCACGACGCGATCGCGGGCGGCAGGCGAAATGGTGACGGCGGCGCCGTCGGCAACAGCTTCGACGGCTTCGAGCGTGAGGTGACGGCCGTCGAGTTCGACGGTGGCGGGCGGCTTGAGGGTTGAGGTCATGGCATAGACTTCCGGCCGACCACGGGCGCGCCTGCCCCTTGCATGCGACAGAGTTGGCGGGACTACAATCAAATTTAGGATAAACTAAATTCTAATGCGATTGCTCTTCTGCGCGCTCGTCTTGGCGCTCGTACTTACTCCCGCCGCGGCGAGGGCCGACGCGGACGAGCATATCAGCACCCCGCAGACGCTAGCTCAGGGACTCCAGCCCTTGCGCGGACCCATCCCCGCCGCGACCCCGGCGCCAGGCGAGTCGCGAATGGTTGCGCGCGAGGACGGCAGCATGCAAGCGGTTCCCGAGGTCCGCGGCAAGACAAAGATCTTCCATATCGTCGAGCGGCAAGCACCCTGGACGCTGCTCCCGGGCCTCACGGTCATGGCGCGGACCTACAACGGCGTTGTTCCGGGTCCCGTGCTGCAGGTACATCAAGGCGACACCGTCGTCATCGATTACCTCAACGCGAGCGATTTGCCGGACACGATCCATTTGCACGGCATTCGAGACACGAACGTCGACATGGACGGCGTTCCGGGAATTTCGCAACCGATGGTTCCTCCCGGCGGACGCTATCGCTACGAATTCGTTGCGAATCAACCAGGAACGTACATCTATCACACGCACGGCACCGAAGCGATGCTCGAATCCGGGTTGTATGGCGCGATCGTCGTGCTTCCCACGCATCCCTCAGCGGTTGAAGCCGGCGTCGCGCACGATTACGTCGAGATGGTGTCGTCGTGGATGATTCAGTCCGCGACCGAGAACCATTTCACACTCAACGGAAAAGAGTATCCGGCAACGACGCAATTGCAGGTTCGCAAAGGCGAGCGCGTGCGCATTCGGTGGATCAGCATGTCCGGCGAAGAGTGGCACACGATGCATACGCACGGCCACGATCAACGCATCATCGCGCGTGACGCGCGCCCGGTTTCCGGCAACGACGAGGAAGATACCGTCGCGCTCGGCCCAGGTCAGCGTGTCGACGTCATCGTCAAGGCGAATGCAAAACCCGGCACCTGGCTCATCCATTGTCACGTCGCCGATCACGTCGAAGGTGCTGACTCTATGCCGGACGGGCTCATCACCGCGTTTCACTACGCGGGCACGCCGAATACGTTTGCATCGATGCAGTCCTCGATGTCCCCGCTCATGACCGCCTCCGGTCCTACACCCCTCTCAGTGCAAAAGACGCTGCTGCTAGGCGCAATCGCCGGATTTACGATCTTTCTCGGATTACCCATTGCACGCGCTCGCAGGCTCAAGCCGCACGTCATCGCGCTGCTCAATGCCGTGGCGATCGGTATTCTCGTTTTTCTCGTCGTCGAAATTGCGCAGAATGCGACAATTCCGCTGACGCAAGCGATGGCCGTTTGGCACGCTGGTCAAGGCGCCTTTCCGATCTGGCTCGTCATTGCATATGTGGGCGGATTTCTGCTCGGGCTCGTCGGTCTCGGCAGCGCCTCGATGCAGTTCATGAAGCGTCACATGCGAGACGCGGGAGACAATCCGTACGCATTGTCCGCGGTGATCGCGCTCGGCATCGGCGCCCATAACTTCGGTGAGGGGCTTGCGATCGGCGCATCCGCCGCCAGCGGAGCAACGGCGCTTGCCGTCGGACTTATCATCGGATTTGCATTGCACAACACAACCGAAGGCTTCGGCATTGCGGCGCCGATGGCCGGACGAATGGTGCCGTCGTGGGGTCAGATCGCTCTTGCGGGATTGGTTGCCGGCGGACCGACGTTCCTTGGAACGGCCGTCGGGTATTACTTCTCGTCGCCTTTGCTTTCGGTATTCTTCTTGACGATTGCGGCGGGCGCGCTGATCTTCGTGATCGGTGAGATGTGGAGCGTATTGAAACGCATCGGTTTGACCAGCGCCGTTACGACCGCCCTTGCGTGCGGATTCTTCGTGGCGCTCGCAACCGAAATGATCGTCGATCTCAGCGGGGGCTAATCGACGAGATATCGCGACGCAGAGCGCCGGGCGCCATACCGGTAATCGATTTAAAGACGCGCGTCATGTGGCTTTGATCGGCAAAACCACACGCGTCGGCGATTTCTGCAAGCGGAGACTGCGCTTCGGCGATAAGACGGCACGCGTGCTGCACGCGAATGCGGTTGAGATATTCGCCGATGGTGACGCCGGTTTCCAAGCGAAACCCGCGCGCGAGCGATGACGGATGAAGCTGCGTCGCTTCGGAAAGCTCCGCGAGCGTAACGCGGCGTCCGAATTCTTCGTGCAACATTGTCTCGACGTCTCGCACCCAAGCGCGGCTCGCGCGATCGCGATCGACTAAACGAAGCGCAATGCCGATCATTTCCGAAACAATCGTATCGATTTCGAAGACGTCGAGCTGATCGTTCAGAAACGCATTGAGGAGACGGGCGCCGAGCCATGCGGCTTCACCGTGCTGCAATTCCAAGTGCCAATTCGATGTATCGAAATGCACGCCGACTCGCTCCTCCCATTCCGGTGAGAGCTCCATCGCAAAGAGTGTCGTTGCATCGCCCATACGATCGGAGTGCTCGATGCCCGCCGGGTGAAACGCGAAACTGAAGGGCTCGTAGACCAGCGTGGTGTCGCCTTGCGTTTCCGAATACGAACCGCTGACGAGCAACGCAAAGTACGGCCGCGCGTGAACGTGCGGCTCGACGTCGCGCGCGCGTTCGTGACGAACCATCGAGAAATGGACGCCTCCGAGTTCCGCGGTCCGGTCGACCGCTCCGTACCATTGTCCGGGTTTGAGTTGTGTAGCGCTCATATTCGATAGCTTTCCATCACGCAGGCCTTGCCGTCTTGAACGATTCTCGCCCAAGTTAATCAGGTTCAAGACGCGAGGCCGTGCCTGTCTTAGCATACCGGTATGAAACGAGCCAACCTGCTTGGCGCCGCAGTTGCTACGGGTGTAGCGTTAGCCGCGCCTCGAGCACTTCAAGCCGCCGATCTCTCGAGCAACGCTCCCCGCCTGCGCGTTCCTCCGGGCGGAAAGGTTCGCGTTGCGTTCGCGATCTCACCCGGCGCAAACGTCATCGATATGGCCGGGCCGTGGGAGACGTTCCAAGACGTCATGCTGCCGAACGGGGACATGCCGTTCGAACTGTTTACCATCGCAGAGCATGCCGAAATCGTCGAGATGACCGGCGGTCTGCGCGTCGAGCCGACGTATTCGTTTAGCGGCATTGACTCAGCCAATGTTATCGTCGTCGGCGCGCAGAGCAACGAGTCGCCGCAATTCCTCGAATTGTTGCGAGAGGTGCAAGGAAAGATCGACCTCACGATGTCGGTATGCACCGGAGCATTCAAACTCGCAAAGAGCGGTATTCTCAACGGAAAATCCGCTACGACGCACCACGCCTACTACGATAAGTTCGCGCAGGAATTCCCGAACGTGCACCTCGTTCGCGGCGAGCGATTCGTGGACAACGGATCGATCGTGACGGCAGGTGGACTGACATCGGGCATATCGGCCGCACTGCACGTAATTTCGCGCTATTTTGATGCGCAAACGGCTTCAACGACCGCTGCGTACCTTGAATTCACACCGACGAAGCGGCAAGCGTAACCGGCACAGACTTGACGCTTGCGTACCGATCGTCTATTTTGCTAATCGGTACGATGTTCGAAATCACCCACGAAACGATCGACCCGCGCACCCTCGAGTCCAGCATCTCGAGCGCGTCACGCGGCGGTCTCGTTACGTTCCTTGGCCTAGTTAGAGAGCATGCTGGTGACGGCAGGGCCGTGAATGGCCTCTCATACGAAGCTCACGCCGAAATGGCCATCGAGGAGTTCAAGACCATCGCCGCGGAGGTCCGCGAGCGACTGGGCGAGGTCGAGCTTTCGATCGTCCATCGCGTGGGCAACCTTCATATCGGAGAAATCGCAGTCGCCGTCGTCGCTGCTTCCGCCCATCGCGGCGCCGCCTTCGACGCGTGTGAATACGCGATCGACGAGCTGAAGAAACGGGCGCCGATCTGGAAAAAGGAACACTATCTCGACGGCAACTCCGCCTGGATCCGAAACGAAGTGTAGAATAGCCCTAACGAATGAACTCACCTAGCGAACGCACCCTAGCAATCCCTCCGCTCGTGCACGACCCGGCGAGCCCCGTTCTCGATACGCGCGGCAGGGGCTTACGCGATTTACGCATCTCGGTAACCGACCGTTGCAATTTCCGGTGCGTTTACTGCATGCCCAAAGAGGTGTTCGGCCCCGATTATGAGTTTCTGCCGCATTCCGAACTGCTGACGTTCGAAGAAATCGTCCGGCTCGCAAAGCTTTTCCGCAGCTTTGGTGTGGAAAAGATCCGTCTTACCGGCGGAGAGCCGCTCTTACGCTCGGGCCTTGAAAAGCTCATCGAAATGTTGGCGACCGAACTGCCGGGTGTCGTGCTCACATTGACCACCAACGGCTCGGTGTTAAAAGCTAAAGCGCAAGCGTTGCGAACCGCCGGCCTTACCCGCATAACAGTGAGCCTCGACTCATTGGACGACGCAACGTTCAAAGGGATGAACGACATAGGTTTTCCCGTCGCGAAAGTGCTTGACGGCATCGAAGCGGCCGTTCGCGCCGGACTCGCGCCGGTCAAAATTAACATGGTGGTCAAACGCGGCGTCAACGACACGCACATCGTGGACATGGCGCGGCACTTTAAAGGTAGCGGAAACATCGTGCGTTTCATCGAGTTCATGGACGTCGGCACGACCAACGGCTGGAAAATGGACCATGTCATTCCGAGCGCCGAAGTCGTGCGCGCGATCAACGAGGTGTTTCCCTGTGAACCCGCGCACCCGAACTATAAAGGTGAAGTGGCGAAGCGTTGGCGCTACAAGGACGGGTCGGGCGAGTTCGGCGTCATATCGAGCGTCACCGAAGCATTCTGCAGTTCGTGCACCCGCGCGCGGCTTTCGAGCGACGGGATGATGTACACGTGCCTCTTCGCGAGCCGGGGATACGATTTTAAATCGCTGCTTCGCGGCGACAAAAGCGACGAAGAAATCCGTAACGCGATAGCAGCGATTTGGCATTTCCGAGACGATCGGTATTCGGAGATCCGCACCAGCGAAACGGCGAAGGCACGCAAAGTGGAGATGAGCTTTATCGGCGGATAGCCGCGTCGGAGTATGTCGCCTGTGAAATCAGCGAAGCTCTTTTTCAAAAGCGAACTCGCACCGCCCGGTTTCTGGAACGCGAGTGAGGATGCCACGCTCGTGGATGGCATAGAATTCGAGAGCGCGGTTCCAACGCGGCTATTCCAAACCGTCGACGCCTATCCAGCGAGTTGGGGACGCTTGATCTGGCGGATCCAAGTCAACAGCATCGTCGCATACCAAGCGGGTCTGCCGCTTTTTCGGACGTTCTATCCCGGCGTCGAGTGGAATCTGAATCACCCGGATTTTCGCTGGTTCCTCACCGCATGGTATGCGTGGGAGCAGCCCGGCAAGCAGCGCGAGCCTCGGAGCGCCACGAACTTGCTCGTAGAAAGAGACACCGTTCTTTTTCCGATCGCGCCCGAAGAGTTTTCAGGTAACGTGTACCTGCGATCGCGGATTGACGCACGTGACCGCCGCCGCGTCGCAGAAGACGTCCACGCGCAGAGCCGGCCGGCAACGGCTCCTTCGAGCGCCGGCGTGATCGTACTTGACGATCTGCTCGACGAGCCGACGTAAGCGCTCCATTTCAACCGCATGTTTGGTTTTCATCGATTGTGTTCATATATATAGATTGTCTTCATATAATGTAGGCGTTAACTTCAGTAGCAATAACCGGTAAGCACATCGCAATGATGTGGGGTGAGTATGTCTCAAACGAACGCTACCCCGCGTTTACTGGAGGGCCCCGCAGAGCGATCGCGCCCCCTAGCTGCGTTTGTGTCCGTTTTGAACAACGACGGTACGTTGCGCGCGTGGGCCGTAGCAGATGTGCTTGACGCCGCACTCAACGCGAGCGACGCGGAAGTCGCCGAAGTTTTCCTTCGAAATGGTGATCCCGACGGCGGCGTTTCGCTCGCCGGTTTTCGCGGGCCGTTCCCGGAAGCGTTCCATCAGATCACGCATTTCAGCCAGGGTGAAGGCTATCCGGGGCTTGTCGCTCTCCATGGACGCCCGCTGGAAGCGAACAACACGATAGGTGACGCCCGCTTTCTGCGCTCGCAGGTAAAGGATGTGGGATTCCGTCACTTTCTTTGCGTGCCGATCCCTGGGCGCAAACGTCCCGCTGGAAGTTTGGACGTCGCGTGGCGGCGCAAATGCGAACACTCAGACTCGCTGTGCATATCGCTTTCGCGCGAAGCCGAACGGCTTGCACTTATCCTCGATCGTCAATCAGAGTCAGCGCCGGATCCAGACTCCGCCATCGACGGCCGTCTCGTGTTGCGCCTCTTCGGCAGTTTCGAAGCGCGCCTAAACGGCATTCTGCTGAGCATGGATCACTTCGCGCGTCGCCGCTCGCTCATGCTCCTCAAGATTCTCATTACCCATTACGGACGAGTGCTCGGACGAGACGAGCTCATCGATCAGTTGTGGCCGTCGGACCCGCCCGAGGACGCACCGCAGCTGCTAAAATCCGCTACGCACTATTTGCGTCGTGCTTTCGGTGAAGCACACGACGAAAAATCGCGGTCGCACTTCATCTTGACGACCGCGAACGGTTACGCATTCAATGTTGAGTCCGGTCATTGGATCGATTCTGTGGAATTCAAGCGTGCGGCCGACGAAGGGTTGCGCTTCGAGCGGCAGGGACGCTGGAGAGAGGCGGTTGCTGCACTAGAAGTAGCCGCGGACCTGTATACCGGAGATTATCTCGAGGACGAGCCGTTCTGCGAATGGGCAATCACGGCGCGCAGGCAGCTCAAAGAGTTATACTTCGATGTGCTCCAAGCCTTAGCTCGGCTGCTGCGAAGCGGCGGTGATTACGAAGGTGCGATTCGCTGCTGTAGGCGCATCCTCGACCTCGATCCATGCTTGGAAGACGTACACTGCGAGCTCATGGAGTTGCTCTGTCGCTGCGGAAAGCGCACGCAGGCGTTGCGGCAGTTTGAAGCTTGCCGCAGAGCGCTCAAGGAAGAGTTCGACTCTTCTCCCCTTCTAGAAACCGAGGCGCTTTACCGTAGCATCTTGAGCGGAACCGCGCGCTGACAGCATCCTTACATTCGGAACCTGGACGGAACCCGTCAAGACTACTTTTATCGCAAGTGAACTTCTCCACGATGATCCCGCACTAGCGCGACGCCAAGCGGTTGTCGCCTGTGCTCGCTTGCGCGGAGTTCCTTACCACGAGGATCTGGGGAGGGGCATATGATCCGTGTTTTAGCAGCCGCGACGTTCGCCCTGATTTTCGGATACGCCACCGCGGCCGCGATCGCCGATGAAGGCGCCACCGTCTTCTCTTCAAAGTGCGCCTCGTGCCACACGATCGGAAAAGGCAAACTCGTCGGTCCGGATCTCAAAGGGATCACGACCACACAGGGTCATGAATGGCTCGAGAAGTGGATTATGTCGCCGAGCACGGTGATCAAATCCGGCGATCCGACAGCGACCGCGCTGGTTAAGCAATATCCGGTGCAAATGCCAGATCTCGGTCTGTCGCAGACCGATGTCGACGCCGTGCTAACGTACATTGCAGCGCAATCCGGCGGCGGCGCGAGTGCAGCCGCCGCACCGGCCGTAAAATACCCAGCCGGTGATGCTGAGGCGGGACGAACGCTATTCGTCGGCAACAAGAAGTTCGCGAACGGTGGTCCACCGTGCATGTCGTGTCACAGCATCTCCGGCATCGGTGCGCTTGGTGGAGGAACCCTCGGACCCGATCTGACGAACGCGTTTCAAACGCTTGGCGGTGAATCGGGGATCGAAGGATTCCTGAGCAGTCCATCAACGCCGACGATGAGTGCGGTATGGTCGAAGCATCCGTTGACGCCGCTAGAAATCGCAAATCTTACGGCCTTCATCAAAGAAGGTGCGGTAGCGCAGCGGTCCCCGGGCAATTTGGCCGCGCTGATCGTGTTGGCGATAATAGGCACAATCATCCTCATTATCATCGCAGCAACGTATTGGCGCCGGCGCCTGCGTGGCGTTCGCATTCCGCTAGTCGCTCGCGCAAATGCGACATTTTTGCAAAAACAACCGCGGAGGTTGTAACGAATGGGTTGGATTCAAGACTTAGTCGACCCGAAGTCTCGCCGCTGGGAAGAGTTCTATCGTAATCGCTGGATGCACGACCAGGTCGTGCGCAGCACGCACGGTGTGAATTGCACCGGCGGATGCTCGTGGGCGGTGTACGTAAA
>JAMXLG010000180.1 GCA_024281135.1 Vulcanimicrobiia bacterium
AATACCGCGCCTTACCGCGTGGTACGGCGATCCGGGCGCCTTCTACACGTATTCCGGCCTGCGAAACGAACCGCTCGCGTGGATCGCGCCGCTCCTCGAGTTACGCGAACGAGTTGCCGCGGCCGCCGGCGTTGCATTCAATAGCGTGCTGCTGAATCGGTACCGTTCCGGCAGCGACGGTATGTCTTGGCACACCGATGACGAGCCTGAGCTCGGCGATGAACCTGTAATTGCTTCGGTAAGTCTCGTCGCACCGCGGTTGTTCGTCATGCGCGTGAAGGAAAGCAAGCAACGCTTGCTCGAGCTGCGCCTAGCTCACGGTAGCTTGCTGCTGATGCGTGGTGCGTCGCAGAAGCGTTTTCAGCACGCCGTGACAAAAGAAAAGCGTGCGCTAGCTGAGCGCATCAATCTCACGTTCCGCGTGGTTTCGCCGACCACTGCAATGTAATGTCGAGGAAGGACTGTTAGGTGGCCGTCCTGGCTTTGGGGTCCGACGCACGTCGGTACGTCAGGAATTTCAACTGGACTCTTGCGATCGCGTGCGTCCTCGTATCGGCGCTCGGGATCGTTTGCATTCAGTCCGCCGATCTGCACGGCGGTTCTGCAGCATTAGGTGAGTACAAAAAGCAGATCATCTACGTGCTGCTCGGCATTCCGTTGATGCTCGGCTTCTCGTTCATCGATTATCGCAACTGGAAACGCTGGGCGCCCGGGCTCTACGTCGTGAATCTCGCGTTGCTCGCGTTTATTTTGCGAGGCGGTCATTCGGCGCTCGGCGCGCAGCGATGGATTTCCGTCGGCTCGTTCTTCACGTTCCAGCCGTCTGAAGCAGCGAAATTAGTTCTCGCGATCTCGATTGCGGCGGTGCTGTGCAAGAGCACCTACGACCGCGTGCAAGATCTCTGGAAGCCGTTGCTGACTGCCGCGATTCCCGCGTTGCTTATTTTGAAGCAGCCCGACCTGGGCACGTCGCTCGTCATCGGAGCGATTCTCACGTCGCAACTGTTCTTCGGATTGCCGAAACTCGGCGATTTCTTGATTTATGTGATGGCCATCGTCATCGCCGGCGCGGCGGCTGTAGGAACGAATGCGATTCTGAAGCCGTTCCAAAAAGCGCGACTGCTCGTGTTCCTGAATCCGTCGTCGGATCCGCAAGGCGCCGGCTACAACTTGAATCAATCGAAGATCGCGGTCGGCAACGGCGAGTGGTTCGGCCGCGGCCTGCACCACGGCACGCAGACGCAGCTCAATTTCGTACCCGAACACTCGCGCGACTTCATCTTCACGGTGCTCGCCGAGGAACTCGGGTTCGTCGGTGCCGGCATTTTGATTATTCTGTACGCGATCGTGCTCTACGGTGGGGTCAAAACGATGATCGCCGCGCGCGACCGTTTCGGTTTTCTGCTCGCCGCCGGTCTCGTCGCGATGCTGTTCTTCCACATGCTCGTCAACATCGGCATGACGATCGGCATCATGCCGATCACCGGAATCCCGCTTCCCTTCATGTCCTACGGCGGCTCCGCCGTGCTAACGGACTTCGCCGCCGTCGGCGTCCTGCTGAACATCTACTCGCAAAAAGACCGCGAAATTCTCGGCAACGCCTAGTCGGAACGCCTTAGTCGTGGCGGTAGATGGCGTCGTCGTATGTTGATGCGACGACGGTCCAATCCGGGTCGCTTTCGATTTCCTCACGTTCGACTGGGGTGTGGTAGAGGAGCCACGTCGTTCCTGGATCGCGGCGGTGCAGGATCGATCCGAGTGTCGCGCGCATCGCCTCCGCATCGAACGGATTGTACATAAACACAACGAGATCGCCCGGCGGATACGACCAGGAACGCGCGTCGCCGCGCGCGAGCCGAACGTCGCGGCAGGCGCGTCGTGCGCGATCGGCGCGTTCGAGGTTCTCCCGCGCAATTTCGTAGAGACCCGGCGAGATTTCGATTCCCATCACTTGCTTGAATGGATATTCGCTCGCGAGGAGCAGCGCGCGTCCCATGCCTGCGCCCACATCGACAAGCGTCGACGTAGCGATAACGTCATCGGGAACTTGCGCGATCAGCGTGCGGAAATCTGCAACAGGTACGGCTTCGTAATGCGTTGCGTGCACGCCCGCATCACCGACTTGCTCGGGATCGAGATCGGTGAGGAACAGAATCGCTTGCGTCGTGACACCGTAATCGTGATCGAAACGCCTACCCGCACTGCGCTCGGAATTGGGCACGCGTGAAGCTTCCCTATCGGCTCGGCGACTCATTCGCACTTCCGCTCGGCAATGGGCAGTTCGCACCTAGCTGCATCGTGCAGTGCGAACATCGTGTCGTCGTCATTCGAATCGCGATCGGCGAAGAGTCTTGGCTCGATCTACGCGTGAGCGATGACGCGCTCGTGTTGCACCGTTGGAAACGCGACGGCCGTGTAACCATTGCGAGCGAGTACGAACCGAATGCACAAAACGTGTATTGGATGCACGCCGCTCGCGCCGAACGCATCGCCGCCGCTGCAACCGGCGCGCCACATCCACGCGCTCGAAGGGTTCGTGTGCGTGAAATCCGAGATGAAACGACAGCAGAACTGCTCGCGAGTCTTGACGACGATTGCGTCGTGTCGTTAACGCACCCGGTGTCGTCACGCACGCTGGAACGCATGAAGGAAGCGATATTCAATCACCCCGGGATAACGTTGCGGCTCAATAACCGTGCTACGGAACATCTCGATGCAATCGCAGAGACACCGGTCGAGCGCCTCATGATTGCGGGGCCCGTAAACCAATTGCCGGCGTTGCCATCGGTGCGGCATGTCGACGTCATGCATCCCGTTGCCGTCGACGCCATAGCGCGCGCATGCCCTAACGCCGACTCGGTGCGCCTTGCGGCACGAGAATGGGCGATTCATCTGCGTGAACTACAGCCGTTGCAGAAACTGCAGAAACTTGACCTCTCTGTTGTCGAGATCGTGGATACGCAGGCATTCGCTCAACTATCGCAGCTAAAAGCACTGCGTTTGAATCGCGTGACTGGCCTACGACACATGGATCCAATTGCATCGCTGCAGCTCCGAACGCTCGCCGTCGAGCATCTTCACGAACTCGAACGTGTCGATGCACTAGAGCGCAACGCCTCGCTCGAACAGCTGGAACTCGTAGGGCTATGGCAGTTTGAGATTGCGGACATGCAATGGGCGTTAGATCGAGAACGGCTCGTGCGCGCGGAGATCGATATTGGTGGGCGCCGCAAAAATCTTGAACTGTATCGTCGCGCGCGCTGGGCGTATCCGTGGAACTTCTAAACAGGCGCCGAGGCGCGATGCTCCACGATGCAGGTGCCTTCGTCCACGCTTAGACGCTCCGTTTTAATCGTCGAGTAGTTTTGGGCCACGAACTCGCCGGATAGCAGTGTCGACGCCCGTTCTCCCTCTTGCGTTTCAAAAATGCTTACCGTGCAGAGGGCTTCGGGACCGGTCTTGACGGCGTAATACGCTACGAAGCCCGCGATCTGTTTCAGTTTCGGAACGAAGTCGTCCTCAAGGCGGCTCTTCAACGTGGTGAAGATGATCGGATCTGCGGTATAGCGGCGAACGGCAACGTGCATGGTGCGCGCCTCCTTCGAGCACGAGATGAGGCGAGTATACCGCTTAGAGTTCCGTGGGTACATCCATCGACGAACTGCAAACGGTGGTCACATTTAACGTGTACGGCCCGCCAGCGTGTTCGCTTCGACGAAGCGATGAATCTCGTCGGTGGTTTGGGGATCGGGATTGACCCACACGAGGCTTTGCATGTAGCGCCCGCGCGTCTGTTTCACTCCCGGAAGCGGACGCGCCACGAGACGCAACTCCGAAAACGGGCGCTGAATCCCCGCACGCGAGTGCAGCACGCGCAGCACGTCGTTCGGAAGCGTAAAACGAATGTTGACGTCCCATTCCTGACGAAGCACGCGATCGCTGATCAACCGCAGGCCGCCCGTACTTACGTCGACGGCAATGCCTTCGAAATTTCCCGGCGTGGAGCCGACCGTGTACGTAACGGAGAGGTTTACTTCCACTCGTCGATGCGCGCGCAGCTCTTGTAAGCGCATCGATGGTTTCGGGCGCTCTTCTTCGACGCCGCGACGCGAGATGCTGAGTGCGCGGCGTTGTTCTTCGTGAATAAAGCGCGCGAGCTCATCACGCATGCCGTCGCTGAGGGAATCGAACTCGACTGCATATCTGAACGTCCGGTCCGTTGCGGTATAGGTCACCTTCCGAAGCTTGCCTGCGAGGCGGAGGGGCGACTTTCCGTTCCGCGGGATCTCGAATTCGATCGCAACGTGGGGCTTGATCAGCGTCCGCGCGTGAATTTGACATCCACCGGCAGAAATATCGACCAGCGTCGACGGAACCGGAATACGGACGCCGGCGACGCGCAAGTCAATGCGCAGATACATCGCCTGTCGATAGAATGACCGGCGGTTCGTTGGTGTCGGGGAAGCCGACATGGGAATGACCCTCCTGCTACAAGCCCTAGCTCCCTTACCATAGAGTATCGGTCACACAACCCCCGCAGGTCTAGGGCCCAGCGGCCCTGAAGAGCGGGGGCGTTTAAAGGTTTTTGAGGGAGCGCTCCCGCCCGGGTCATACCGCGGTGAGCCCCCTAGAGTTTTGAGGACAATTTGGCTTCCGAGATTTTAATCTCGAGCGACCCGTGGGAAAACCGGGTTGCCATACTTGAGAACGGCAACCTAGCCGAACTCTACATCGAGCGCGAAGAGAAAGTTATCGGCTCGATTTACAAAGGAAAAGTACAAAACGTATTGCCCGGTATGGGCGCGGCGTTCGTCGACATCGGTTTAGGACGCAACGCGTTTTTGTATGTCGACGACATCAACAAGCAGCCGCTGAATATCGGCGACGTTGAAATTACCCACGGTCACTCCGGGTTCACCATCAACGAGAAGGTGAAGAAGGGCGACGACGTGCTGGTGCAGATCGTCAAAGAACCGCGCGGCCTCAAGGGCGCGCGAATTTCGACGAACATCTCGCTGCCGGGACGTTACCTGATCTTGATGCCGACCGGCAAATACTCCGGCGTTTCGCGAAAGATCGAATCCGCGGAAGAGCGCAACCGCCTCAAGGCGATCATGAAGCGCATTCGCCCGGAAGGCATGGCGACTGTCGTTCGTACGGCCGCAGCGGGAGTGAGCGAAGCAGAACTCATCGCCGACCTCGGCGTGCTCATTCGCATGTGGCACGGCATTCTTGAGACGTTCAAACGCGCGGCTGCGCCCGCGCTCTTGCACCGTGACATGAACCTCGTCTACAAAGCGGCGCGCGACTTTATCACGGCCGACGTCGATAAAGTGCTGATCGACGACGAGGAAGAGTACCGCAAGGTTCGCGAGTTCTTGCAACTGCTCGGACCGCAGTATCTCGACCGCGTGCAACATTACAACCACGACCGCAATCTCTTCGACGACTATAAGGTCACCGAGGAACTGCAGCGCCTAATGAAGCCGAAGATCAATCTGCCCTCGGGTGGATCGATCGTGATCGAGTCGACCGAAGCGCTTACCGTCATCGACGTCAACTCAGGCAAATTCACGGGCGGCCGCAATCTCGAAGATACGATCGTCAAGACGAACCTCGAAGCTGCCACGGAAATTGCGCGGCAGGTTCGCTTGCGCGATATCGGCGGCATCATCGTGTGCGACTTCATCGATATGTCGACCGAAGCGTCGCGCAACAAGGTGATCAAGGCGCTCGAAGACGGTTTGCGTCGCGACCGCACACGTGCGACAATCCAGTCGTTCTCGAATCTCGGATTGCTCGAATTTACGCGCAAGCGCGTCGGGAAAGACCTCGCGTCGCAGCTGCGTGGTACGTGCCCGACGTGCAGCGGTATGGGTAGCGTGATGTCGCCTCAATCGGTCGCGATCGAAACGCTGCGCCAGGTTCGTCATCTTGCCGATCACAAACACGATCGTAAACCGATCGTCGCGAACGTCGCCCCGACGGTCGCCGCGCAAATGGAGTTCTGGTACGAAGGGGAGGTGCAAGAACTCTCGCGCGAGATCGATTCGAAGATTCACGTACGCGTCGATCCGATGCTCCATCCGGAGAAATCGCGCATCGATCGCGTCGCGCAAGTCACCAACGGCGCAGTTCGCGTCGGCGATGAATATGAAGTCGAATTGCTGCCCGGCCGTCTTCCGAACGCGACGTCCGCGGCTGCGGTGGTCAACGGTCATATCATCGAAGTCGAAAACGCTGCGAACAATGCAGGCAATAGCGCAAAAATCCGCGTGCTCGACATCGATGACCAAGATGATTACGTACTCGCGGAGCTCATAACCGCGGGCGTCGGCGCGGCGAAGAAGAAACGCCGCCGCGGCGGTAAGGGCAAGCGCATCGAACTTACGCCGGCGGAGGAAGCGCAGCAGCTGCGCGAACTCGCCGAAGAAGCAGCGTCGCAGCAGCAAGCGCGTCCGCCGATCGGCATTACGACGATCAGTGAAGAGGAAGAAGCACAAGATCGCACGCTCGTCGCGGAAGAAAAAGGCGAAGCGCAGCCCGACGCGATCATCATCGGCGAAGAAGAACTCGCCGCACGCGAAGGTGAAGGCCAGCGCGGCGGCAAGCGCAAGCGCCGCCGTCGCCGTCGTGGCGGGCGCGGTCGCGGAGGCGAACGTTTCGACGCGGCGATGCAAGTCGGCATTACGCCGCAAAGCGCTGCCGCGCAAGCCGAGTCCGAAGGCGAGGAAGAAGAGGAAGAGCATCCGTCGTTCCAGCCGCAACGTCCGCATGAAGGCGGCGGCCGTCGCCGTCGCCGTCGTCGCCGTCGTGGTGGACGCGGCGGTGAAAACGTGCCGACGAACGGTCAGCCTCAGGGCGGCATCCCGCAACGCGATTTCGAACCGT
Source organism: Vulcanimicrobiia bacterium (assembly GCA_024281135.1). The sequence goes on from JAMXLG010000180.1 coordinate 6,892, forward strand.
TGACGGGATCGTTGCCGGTGAACCCCACTGTGCCCGACCGTCATGTCTTCCGCGTCGATGCCGACGGTAAAGCGCATCGCACCGGAATGACTGCGCCGAAGGAACCGTCGCGCGCAATCGCGCCGGTGCGCGAAGCGCGTCCGCCGGCGGTCGAACCGCCGCCGCCGCACCTGAAGGCACCGAAAGACGAACCGCGTCCGACCAAACCGGCGCGGCGCCGTCGCAGCACCGGCGCATCATCCGGTGTCGCAGGAGAGCTCGAAGCGTCGCGCATTGCCGCGTTGCCGCCCGCAGTGCAAGCCGAGAAGCCGAAGCGCGCTACGCGCAAGAAGGCCACCGAAACGGCGACTGCGCAGGCAGCAGAAGCGAAGCCGAAACGCACGCGTAAAAAGGCGGATGCGCAAGCACCCGCGGCCGCTGCGGAGACAAAGCCGAAACGCGCTAGCGCGAAGAAGGCGCAGCCCGCCGGCGCTGCGGAGAGCGGCGTGAAGAAAACGTCGACGCGGAAGAAATCGTCAACGACATCGACACGCAAGAAGAAGTCGTAGTCTTCGTCGACTACGACGGCACGATCACGGACCTCGATACGTTCGACGTTCTGATCCGCACCTACGCAGGATCAGGACTGTGGGAAGAGTTCGAGGACAAGTTGGCAGCGGGCGCGATCACGTTACGCGAAGCGCTTTCGGCGCAAGCGTCGCACGTTCGCGTCCCGCTCGATGAAGCCGACGCACTGCTCGCATCTCGAACGCAATTCGATCCCTCCTTCGTGCCGTTCGTACGCTTCTGCGAAGCGCGCGGAGACGAAGTGGTGGTCGTCTCTTCCGGCGTGCAGCCGCTCATCCATCGCGCTTTCGTGCGCAATGGACTTGACCACGTGCGGGTGCTCGCGAACGGGATCGACGCATCGGAGCGCGGCTGGCGGTTTCTCTTCCGCGATGGCTCGGACAACGGTCATGACAAGGCTGCCTCTGTTCGCGCCGCGCGCGCGGCGGGAAAACACACGGTATACATTGGCGACGGCCCATCCGACTTCGAAGCCGCCGTCGCCGCAGACGAACGCTACGCAAAAGCGGGACGCGGGCTTGAGCACTATCTGGCCGAGCAAGCGGTCCCATTTGTAAGATTCTCACAATTCACGGAAATCGAAGCTACAATCGGCCGATGACTCCCTTGGAGGAAGTCGACGGTCATGCGGTTTCGATACGTGCTCATGACCGCCGTCATTGCACTATGTGCATGTGGCGGCGGCGGTTCGTCATCTCACGTTGTTCCGAACGCGAACTCACCCACGCTCACATTACCCGCGTCGAACGGAATGTGGAGCGCTTCGCTTGGACCGTGGAACGCAAGCAATAGCGGCAAGCTTAATGCTTTCGCAATCGATCCGCACAATTCGTCGACTATGTACGTCGCCGGCGGCATCGGCACCGATGACGGCGTAACAACCGATACGGGCATCTACAAAACGGCGAACGGGGGCGCATCGTGGACGGCGATGAACGCCGGACTCGCTGATACCACCGTGAATTGGTTACTCTTTGACGTCTCCGGCAACGCGCTCTACGCTTCAACGGAGACCGGCGGAGTCTTTCGCTCGACCGATGGTGCGCAGAACTGGCAGCAAGTGAGCAATGCGCAATCGGTGCGTCAGATCGTCGAGAGCAATGGCAACTTTTTCGCTGCGTCGGCATCCGGCGTGCTATCGTCGAGCGACGGATCGACGTGGAGAGTCTTTGCATCGACGCAAGCTGCAGCAAATGCGATCGCAGTGTCGGGAAACGACATCTATGCGGGTCTCGTCGATGGCAGCGTGTTGCACATAACATCGAAGACGCAGCATCGCCTCACCGATTTCCCTGCGCTCGACGCTCCTCCCGCGGTCCACGCGATTGCCGTCGATCCCGCCGATGGCCGTTCGATTTACGCGACTGTCGCGGGCATGGTAAACGGGATCTACTCTGACGCATTGATGCATTCGAGCAATGCGGGAGCGTCGTGGCAGGCAATTGTAGTTCCGGAGTCACTGCGTGGTGCGCAGGCGATCGCGTTTAGCCGTACCATTTCGCACCGGCTCTATGTTGCGGGTACCGGACTAGGTTATACCGATGATGCGAAGACGCTGAATGTGGAAAGCGGATATGGGGATGCGCGCACCTTGACCGTGCTCGACGGGGATCGCCTTGCGATTGCATCCGATCAAGGAGTTGCACTTGGAACGATCGGCGGTTCGTTTACGTCCGTGACGGCTGGATTGCCGATCAACATCGTGCGCAGCGTGGCCGTTGCCGGTTCGACGGTGCTGGTTACCATGCAAGACTTCCCGCCTGCGCGTTCCATGGACGGCGGCACGACGTGGCAGACGCTTTCGCTCAACTCGACGGAAAACGGCACGGCATATATCAATCCAAATCGAAGCAACCTATGCTACGTGCTAGATAACGGCATCAACGTTTCGAGCGACGGCTGCTCGACGTTCGCGGCGCAGGGAATCGGGACGCACATCGCAAGCACCGAGCCGTTCGCGACCGACCCTTCGTCGGCCGCGACGTACGTCATTACGGAAAACGGCGCATTCGTTGCTAGCGACGGCGTACATTTTCAATCGTCGGGATGGAACGTTCCGCAGCCGGTGGACGTTGCCGTCGATCCGCGTAACGGCAAGAACATTTATGTTTCCTCGATGAGCGGCGGCGCTGCGGTGTGGCATTCGCGCGACGGTGGAAAGACATTTGCGCGCAGCAATACGTTCGTACCGCCCGGTGAGTCGTATCCGAATGATGCGCCCGTTATTGCCGTCGATCCGTCGAACGGTGTCGTCGTTGCGCTAACCGAAACGGCGATCTACCGTTCGAACGACGGCGGCGTGACGTTCGCTGCAGCACAGCAGCTGCAGTCGGAAGTGCGCGAACGTTCTTCGATGCTTGCGCGGCGCATGGATCCGGATGCGCGTGAGCGCGAGGTGCAAACCGGTGGATACAACCTCGGTGAACACGCGCAGTTCGTGTCGAGCGGAAGCGGCTCACTCCTTGTGCTCACGACGTGGGACGGCTTCTACGCATCCACCGACGACGGCACGACCCTGCATTCGTTACGCGCCAATGCCGTGTCGCACGACTTCGAAGGCTTCACCACCGACGGGAACGGTAAATTCTGCACCGGAACCGACGGTGAGGGAGTTATCTGCGCGTCACTCTCGGGTCTTACTGCGCAGCTCTAAAGATAGAAGGTCCACGCAAACGCAGGGCCGCCTAAGTGTAGCGTTTGTATCAGGGTCTTGTTACCGGTGTTGCCGATATACCCGAGTTGACGCCACAAGAGAATTTGAGCGCCGCTATGGTATGAATGTGCGATGCCGGCGGCCCACTGATACGTTGTGAGGTCGCCGCTGCCACCGTAATCACCATAGAGCGGAACGTACCACGACCCTCCCAGGCCTATACGTCCACGTCCGCCGACGATACCGGCGAGATCGTTTTCACTCTCGGCGGCATTTCCGGTCCTCGGGAACAAGCCCAGCGGTCCCGTGAGCGTCCAGCTCACGTTTGTAGAAACGTCAACGTAACGTAATCCGACGAATGCTGTTCCTTCGTTGTTCGTACCGTTGCCGATGAGCTTGGGGCCAATTCCGACTGTGGCGAGCGTCGTCGTCAAGCGCGCCGACGTCGAGACGTTCACGGGAAACGATAGATGTCCCAGCGGCCCGCTGAGATCGAAAACCGTAGCGTTTGTATTTGACGCATTCAGGTAAATCACGTCGCCGAACGCGACGGAGTGCGCGTCGTCGGCTTCAACGGTGAGCATAACCGCGCTATTGAGCTTCGAGAGATACTTGTTCGGCCCCAATTGCACTCCGACCGATCGTATGACGATCGATCCCGCTGGAAACGAAGGGTGATGGAATTGGAAGGTTCCGTTGATCGTGGGCGCCCAGACATAGGGTGTCACTCTGAGCTGGAAGCCTTTCGACGGTGTTGGTGCTGCCGTCGCTGCAGCAGTTGGGACGGGAGAAGGAGACGGTGACGCTTCCTGAGCTAACGCGCGATCCGTGGCGGCGGACACCACGATTGCCGCAACGATTGAGGCCAGTATTGTGCTAAAGCGAATCAAAAGACAGACTCCCTTAAAACGAGCAACCGACGCACCGTCATCGTACAGAAAACCGGGACGTGCTCCATATCCACGAAGTGCACAATGTAGAAACGGCTCGGGCCGCTCCGACTTGGCTATGTAAGCCGCGGATAAGCGCGAAACCGAAAAGGAGCAGTATGAAATACATCCTCATGATGAACACTATGAGCGCCGGGTCTGAAGGCATGGACTGGCCGGAGGCCGACATCAAGGCACACATCGCGTACATGCTCGAGCTGAACAGATCGCTCAGCGAATCCGGGCACTTGGCCGGTGCCGAAGGATTGGCATGGCCGAATGAAGCCAAACTCGTACGCGCCGGAAAGAGCGGCGAGCCCGTGACCGACGGTGTCTTTCCGGAGTCGAAAGAATTCTTGGCCGGCTACTGGATCGTCGA
>JAMXLG010000181.1 GCA_024281135.1 Vulcanimicrobiia bacterium
CGGGCGCAACCGAGCGTGGATCGGCGCCGAGCACCACAAAGTCGGCGAGCTTGCCCGGCGTTATCGAACCCTTTGTATTTTCTTCGAACGTTGCGAATGCTCCGTCGAGCGTCCAAACCTTGATGGCCTCTTGAACAGTTACGCGCTGTCCGGCACCGTACACAATCCCATGTGAACTCTTGCGCGTCACCATGTCGCCGATGCGCAGCATCGGATCCGCAGCAGAGATCGGTGAATCGGAATGACCTGCGACGTGAATGCCGGAATCGATCGCGCTGCGATACGCATGCATGTATTTCAGCCGTTCAGCGCCGTAGGATGCCAGCTTCTCGCCATGCTCCCACATGTACGAGTGAAAGACGAGCACGACGTTCGCAGCTCGGGCCCGCGAGAGAAGTTCGGGGTTCATAACGCTTGCGTGCTCGACACGATGCCGCGCATCGGGGCGCGGATTTGCCGCCTGCGCGCGCTCGATCGCGGTCAGAACCATATCGATCTCGCGGTCACCGTTGGAGTGCGTCGCGATTCGCCAGCCGGCATCGTGCATGGTCCGGAAGTCGAGGTCGAGTTGTGTTTGCGATCGCGCGGGAGGAATACCAAAGTAGCCGGGACGATCGGAATAGGCATCGCGGAGCCACGCCGTCCGCCCGCTCAGCGAATTCCCCTGAAACGTCTTGATCGCCGTGAGCCGGAGCCGGTCGTCCCCTAATCCTTGGCGCGCCCCGGTCTGGACGAACTGCTCGAACGAAGACTGCAGGCACATGAAGCCGACGCGAACCGGATTGCCGGCATCGCCCACCGCCTTGATCTCGGCGAGAAACTCGGGACTTCCGCCGGCGATGCCAACACTCGTGAGACCTTTAGCCGCATAAGCTCGAAAGCATGTCAGCAGGCCGTTGATGCGTTCCGCCGGCGGAATCTCGACTTGATGCTCCGGACCGACTGCGTTCGCGATCGCCGCGCGCGCACTTTCTCGCACGACGCCGTTCGGACCGCCATCGGGATCGCGATCGAAGGCGCCCCCCGGTGGGTCAGGCGTTTGTGGCCCTAGGCCCGACGCCTGAAGAACGTAGGTGTTTACGACCGTGATGTGGCCAGATGCGTGCGTGATGCTAATCGGATGCACCGTCGATGCTCGATCGAGGTCGTGGCGTGTCGGATGCCGTCCTAGCGCTACGTCGTCGTATCCGTAGCCGCTCACGAGCTTACCCGGCGGTGTCACGGTCGCCTTTTTTCGCAAAATTTCAACGAGTTGATCCATGCTGGGAGCGACATCGGGGCCGAGCCATGGCGTATAATACAGCGAGTCGGGCTCGAAGATGGTGCGCGGATGCAGATGCACGTCGTTGAAGCCGGGAACGACGGTCTTGCCGCCGGCGTCCACGACCTCGGTGGAACTACCGCGCAGCGCCGCAATCTCCGAATTCAAACCGACCGCGATGAAACGTCCGCCGCGAATCGCAAACGCCTGCGCGGCCGGCCGCACGGCGTCGACCGTTATGACCTTTGCGTTGAGCACCACGATATCAGGAGAGTCTGCCGAAGTGCCGACAAAAGCACCGACCGAAGTCGACGTTGGCAGCAATCCCGTTAACAGCGAAACGAATTCACGCCGGCGCACGTCACACCTCGCACCTCAGCATCGCGCAAGACCGTCCTGGCTGAGCGTTCGGCACGGCGCCGTTGATCTCCCTATCGACACCGAACAAGCAATCAGATGGCAGCAGAGGGCGCTGTTACATCTTGTAATTATGTTAAGGAAGACGCAAATGTGATTTATTGTTTCGATAAAGACGGCACCGGCGCGCTGGCGCTAAGATAGATTCGCCCCGGTTCTGCTTAGTGAAGTGAGCTTCCACATGCGCCAACGGTTGCTGTCGCTGCTGCTTTTGGGGTCCGTAGTCGCGACCCCGTTTACGGGGCGCGCCGATGGCGGAACAACTATAACCGGCCGCGTGCTGTCGACCTCCGGTGGCCTACCGGTAGCTGGCGCAGCCGTCGAGCTCGATCGGAACGGCGGCAAGGTCGCCGCCACGACGACCGATTCGTCCGGCAATTTTCGCTTTCAAAATGAACCGCCCGGGCAGTACTCGCTGCTGATCTCAGCAGAGGGATATGTCACGACGCGCCAGGGCGGCGTTCTGATCCAAAGCGGTCAGTCGCAGGTCAGCCTGCAACTCGCGATCACGCCAACGCGCGGCCTTCGAGAAATTGCGAGCGTATCGGTTTCGCGGCAGGCGGCGCTTCAGACGTCCACAACGATCAACGAGTCGGTTAACGCGACGAACGTGCAAACGCAGAATTACGCGCGCGCCGGCGACACGCTCATTGGGTTGCCCGGAGTCAACACGCAGACCGGTTCGTCGATAGGCGATGACCTCGCCGTGAGCATCCGCGGCTTCGACGCGACGGAAACGGCCACGCTGCTGGATGGGCATCAGATCGGCCCGATCGGTGCCTTCGGTAGTGGATACGACTATCAGGTGTCGCCGTTCTGGGGCCTCAGCAGCATCGATGTGATCTTCGGTTCGGGCGCTACCGGTATCTACGGAGCTTCGACCATTGCGGGCGCCGTGAACTTTCGCACGATCGATCCCACCCAGAAGCCGAGCGGCCTCATCACGCAAGGCTTCGGGGACAACGGCAAGCTGCTAACCGGCGTGCAGTTCACCGGGACCTTCGGGAAGCTTGGCTATGCGTTTTCGCAAGGCGTTCAAGGGACGTACGGCAACTTCGCCCCCGCCTACTACTTGCAGAACGGCCTTCTAGGCACCAACTTCACGCAGGCTAACATGAACGCCAACACTTATGTGATGACCGGCGACTATCTTTTGCGCAACACCGTTGGCAAGATCGTATATTCCTTCGACCCCAAGACGACACTGACGCTCACCGCCTTCTCCGCGACGTCGTGGGATGATAAGAGCGGAAACGGCGACAACGACTTCAACCCCTATCCGTACACGTTGTATAACGGGCAACAGATTATCGCGAACAACGAAACGACGAAGGTGAAGTTGCCGAACGGAGAGACAGGTAAGTGCACGGATTCGATCGCCGTTCTCAGCGATGTGCCACTAGGATATTCCTGCTTGACGGCCCCGCAGTACGCTGCGGTAGCTTCCGGCCCAAGCGGCGGCGGCCCCGGACCATGGCAAGCGATCCGCAATCAAGACTACCACGCGCGTTTCCAGACGTCGGTGGGCGTGAACCAAATCGTCGTGGACGCGTTCACCGATCACTATGCGCTCGACTACAACCGTAGTGTAGCGGGCGGCGGATATAACACGAGTATTTACAACACCAACGGCATCTTGTTCGGTGACGAGATAACCAGCAATAAGAACGACCTCGCGTTCGGCTACTATTGGCAGAAACAGCGCCAAACGGGCGACGCGTATCCCACCGTCGACATCTTCGGGAATCTTACGAACGTACAATCGGACTATGCGGAGCTGCAGCTTTCAAACTCGAACTATTACATCCGCGATTCATATCAATTCTCCGATCAGTTCTCGGCGTTCGGCCAGTTCTGGCTCCAGCAGCTGGTACAGACCCGCTCGAACTCGTTCAATCCGCGGCTTTCGTTCATCTACCGCCCTACGAACGCCGACGTGATTCGGCTCACGGGCGGCAAAGCGAACAGCGTTCCCGACCCCGGTCTTCTCTACGGCCCTCCATCATTCAACACGACGCCCTCAAATATCAATCCAACGTGCGGCCCGCACGACCTGACCGCCATCGGAAGCATCAGCAATCCGAACCTGGTTCCTGAGACCGCCGACGACCTCGAATTCTCGTACGGGCATCGCTTCCACGGCGGCGTAACCGCATCAGTCGACGTCTACACCACCTACGAGCACGACGCGCTTCAAAACGGTACGTTGCCCCTGAGCGCCCTCGGCCAAACGTCGGTGCCTCCGAGCCTCGTCCAGCAGTACTTGGCCCGCATTCATCAGGTCTGCGGCACCAACCCCACGACCGCAAACTTAGCCGTAACTACGACGTATAATGCCGCGGCTGCGCGGTATCAGGGCTATCAGTTGGGCGTAACCTGGAACCCGCTCCGGCAACTGCTCTTCGACGTCGAATACAACACGCAGTCGGCGGCGTTCCTAAACATTCCAGACTCAATCCTTCAACAGAACACTACCACGATCAACGGCGCGCAGATCGCCGGCATTCCATTGCACAAAGCAACCGCTACGCTCTCGTATGGGAACCGCGGCTTCGACGCGCAGCTCATCGGCAACTACATCGGACCAAACAACACCTATAACCGGCAAGGGTTCTGGTTCGCAAATGCGAACGTGTCGCAAGCGGTCGGCAGCCTCACGTTCAGTCTCTCGGCGAATAATCTCTTCGACAGCGCCGCCCAAATCTGGGGATACTTCGGCTTAGGGCTATTCATCCCAGAAAATAAGTTTGGTACCGATACCAATGCGTTCCAGCAGAGTGTGGAGCAGTTCGGGCTCCCGTACCGGCAACTGTTTTTTACTGTCAGCGAGCATTTTTAGCTGCGCGCAACCAGCTCGTCGATGACCTCTTCGGCAAGCGCGAACGACGTGCTCATTCCGTTTCCGGCCGTTACGACCACAACGCGCGTATCGGGGTCGGGAGCCTCAACGAACCATTCGCAAGACGCCGACTGCGGGTAGAGGCCGATCCAGCGTTCTGCCACGTCACCGTTCGGGATCTCTAAGACGCTGCGCGCAAGCCGCAGCATCGCCGACTCGACCTCGGAGCTAAAAAATGGATCCGGCGTGGCGCCATACTCGTGGGAGTCTCCGACGATGAGTGAGCCATCGGAGCTTTGTACGACGATCAAATGAATTCCGTAGGCGACGATGTCGGGATGGCGCTCGACCAGTAACGTCCGGAGCCGCGAGGCTGCGGGCAACGCGCTAAAGCCGGCGTAGCGGATCAAAGCAAAGTCGGACATGATTGAGCCCGGCAATCGCCAGTCGCGCGGCTGCGTGGCGAGTCGCAGCATCTGCAGTTTGCAGAGTCGTACGCCGTTGCGCGCGCAAATCTCCGGAAAAAGCGTTGTGAGGTCCGTTCCAGGCGCCACGATAATTTTGTCGGCGTAGATCACTCCGTCGCTCGTGTCGAGCCGCGGCGTCGCCACCGCGCCGACGTTTATGCCGCGAAGGATCGTCACGCCGAAACGGCGTTCGAGATATTCGGTTAGCGCGGGTATCGCCGTACGCGCCTCGACGCGCAGATCGAGCGAGCTCCATAGAGCGCCCGCAACGCCTTCGGTACGGGCCATGGGGAGGCGCTGCCGCACCAAATCCGCATTCAACAGCTCGCATCCGTCGGCCATATCGGTAGTCATGAACTGTTCGAGCACATCGAGGGCTTCGCTCGAGTGAACCACGACGCAGGCGGTGCGGTGAACGATCGGAATATTTGCCGAAGCGGCGAGCTCTCCCCAAACTTCGCGAGATCGCCGTGCGCGGCGCCATACGGTTCCTTGCGACTGGCCACTAACGGTGATGAATCCGAAGTTGCGAATCGACGCGCCGTTTGCGCGATGGTCCCGATCGGCGACAACAACGCGCAGCCCCAAACGCGCCGCAGCGAGCGCGTGTGCGAGTCCGACGATCCCCGCTCCGACGATTGCGACGTCGTACCGCGGCTGCGCCATTCTAGGCGGATGCGACGCCGGTGCGCGCTTCGATCGCTCGAACGACGTCACCGAGTTCTGCCACCGTGTCTACAATGAAATCGGCGTCGAAGTGCTGGACCCTACTGCGCGCGGCATTTCGCAAATGCGTTCGAGCGTCGGCGTCGAGCGCCGACCATTCGTCGAGGGAGAGGCCCACCTCATTGCCGGAAACCGCGACCGCCACCGTCCAAAGGCCGGCGTTGCGGCCCTCGTCGATGCCAGCGCGGGTATCGTCGACTTTGACTCCGGCGGCATTTTCGAGTGCCAACAGTTGAAGGCATTTGAGCGAAAGATCCGCGGCGGGGCGGCCGGCCGCGACCTCGTCGGCCGCGACGATGCAATCGGGAACGAAACCGCGCGCGGCCGCAGCAGGGGCCAGCAAGTTCATCATGCGCCGCGAGTACCCGGTGTTGGAGCCAATCTTGACGTTGGCTCCGCGAAGGTAGGCGAGCGCATCGAGCAAGCCCGGAACGGGATCGGCATACTGCGGTAAGATCTCGAGTAGTCGCGCTTGGAAAGCGCCGTACAACGCGTCGATGTCGCGCTCGCCCGGCTTCGTTCCGTAAACCGCGTGCCAGCGAGCGCCAAGCGTTTCATCTTCGAGCATTGCGATCAAATGCCGGCGCTTCTCTAGGCCCATCGGCTTTCGAATCTCTGCGGTCGAGACCGGCACGCCCGCGTCGGCAAACGCCTCGGCAAAGGCGGCTACTGGGGCCATCGATCCAAAATCGACGGCGGTACCCGCCCAGTCGAAAATGACGGCTCGAATGGGTCCAGGCCTTCGCATCATTAAACCTCCTTAACGTTGGTGAGATTCACGACGATTATAATGCGGAGATGCACCGCGAACAATCGTCGTCGTTTGCTGCGCACCGAGCGACGACCGTTGTATTGCTATTCTCGGGCTATGCCGGTTACTATTTTTGCCGCACCGATCTTTCTGCCACGGCACCCTTATTGATCGGGGAACTTCACGCCGGCGGGATCAGCACGGCGCAAGCAACGCTAGCCATTGGAACGATCGTTTCGTTAGGCACGGTCGCGTATGCTTTCGGCAAGTTCTTCCTTACCTGGCTGGTCGACTTTGTCGGAGGGAAGCGAACCTTCTTACTCGGTATGCTCGGGGCTATCGTTTTTACGGTGCTCTTCGCCCAAGCTCGAGCATTTCCGGCGTTCGCAGCGGCCTGGACCGGCAATCGGCTGTTTCAATCGATTGGCTGGGCCTCTCTCGTTAAGGTAACCTCGAAATGGTTTGGCTATTCGTCGTATGGCAGCGTGATGGCGATCCTCAGCCTCAGTTTCCTAGCGGGCGATGCCGTCACGCGCGGCGCGATTGGTGCGTTGATTGCAACCGGCTTCGGATGGCGCGCGATTTTCTTGATTGCCGCGTCCGCCTTAGCGGTGATATTCGTAGCGAATTCGCTGTTTCTCAAGGAATCGAGCGCCGATGCGGGATTCTGCGCACCCGAAGTTTACCCGGGCAACGTCTTCGGCGCCCAGGGATCGGAAGATCGGCCCCAATCGCTACGCGCCCTTTTGGAACCTTTGCGGACGAGCAAAGCCTTTGGAATCGTCTGCGTTCTTTCTTTCGGTACGACGCTTCTCCGCGAGGCGCTCAGTACGTGGACTCCGACGTTCTACACCAGCGTCGGTCTAAGCGCAGCGCAAGCAGCCA